>NZ_CP102578.1:1291730-1609807 GCF_042230915.1 Archangium gephyra
GCTCCCGGTGGCCCAGAGCCGCACGGGCGCCCAGGTGCGGCTGGAGGAGATCGCCACCATCACCGACGGCGCGGCCGAGCGGCGCACCACGGCGCGCCTCAACGGCGTGGACGCCGTCATCCTGGAGGTCGTCAAGCAGCCTGGCTCCAACACGGTGGCGGTGAGCGACGCGGTGAAGAAGGCGATGGACAAGCTGGTGCCCACCCTGGGCCATGGCTTCCAGACGCGGCTGCTCATCGACCAATCGGTGGACATCCGCGAGAACGCCCACGAGGTGTGGGTGGCCCTCCTCTTCGGCGGCGCGATGGCGGTGCTCATCATCCTGATGTTCCTGTTGGATCCGCGCGGCACCTTCATCTCCTCGCTGGCGCTGCCCACCTCCGTCGTCGGTACGTTCTTCGTGATGTACCTGCTGAACTACTCGCTCAACCAGATGACGCTGCTGGCGCTGTCGCTGGCCATCGGTCTGCTCATCGACGACGCGGTGGTGGTGCGCGAGGCCATCACCCATCGCCTGGAGCAGGGCGAGGATCCGGTGAGCGCGGCCGCCAACGGCACCAAGGACGTGGGCCTGGCGGTGCTCGCCACCACGTTCGCCCTGGTGGCGGTGTTCATCCCGGTGGCCTTCATGCCGGGCATGGTGGGCCAGTTCCTCCAGCAGTTCGGCATCACCATCTCGGTGGCGGTGCTCATCTCGCTCTTCATCTCCTTCACGCTGGACCCCATGCTGTCCGCGCGGCTGGCGAAGCAGCGCATGGCGGGCGAGCACCACCAGGAGCATCCGGTGGCCGCCGCTATCCGCCGCTTCCTGGATGGCAGCGAGCGTGTCTACTCGGACATCCTGCGCTGGGTGCTGGACCACAAGTGGCTCACCATGGGCATCACCGTGCTGGTGATGGTGGTGTCCTTCGGGGCCGCCAGCCGCCTGGGCATGGAGTTCATCTCGGCCGAGGACCGCTCGCAGTTCATCGTGCAGCTCATCCTGCCGGATGCCTCCAGCCTGGAGCAGACGGGCCGGCGCGTGGAGCAGGCCGAGAAGCTCCTCAAGGGCATCCCCGAGGTGACGGACGTCTACTCCATCGTCGGTGACAACGGCGATGTGAACAAGGCGCGCCTGCGCGTCATCACCACGGGCAAGCAGGAGCGCGCCCGGGGCATCCAGGCCATCAAGGACGAGGCGCGCGAGCTGCTCACCCCGGAGCTGCCCGCCACCCGCATCAACCTGCAGGACCTGCCCATCATCGACGGCCTGGGCGGCGACTTCTTCCCCATCATGGTGCGCGTCACCGGCCCGGAGCTGGCGACCATCCGCCAGGAGGCCGAGCGCATCGCCCAGATTCTGCGCGACATCAAGGGCACCGCGGACGTGCGCGTGGACTTCAACCCGCCCAAGCCGGAGCTGACCATCGAGGTGGACCGGGCGCGCGCCAAGGATCTGGGCGTGAGCGCGGCGGCCATCGCCCTGCAGATGCGCATGGCCATCGGTGGTGACGTGGCCGCCAAGCTGCGCGAGGGCGTGGATGAGACGGACATCCGCGTGCGGCTGAGCGAGCGCGACCGCGGCACCCCCGAGCGCGTGCGGCAGATCATGATTGCCACGCCCAAGGGGCTCGTCCCGGTGACGGACGTGGCGAAGGTGGAGCTGCGCGACGGGCCCAGCGTCATCGAGCACGAGAACCGTCAGCGGCAGATCGCCATCTTCTCGCAGCTCAATGGCGCCCCGCTGGGTGACGTGGCGGCGCAGCTCAAGCAGAAGATCGCCGAGCAGCCGCTGGCCCCGGGCTACTCGCTCATCTACGACGGGCAGATCAAGATGATGACCGAGCAGAACGACGCCTTCAGCGGCGCGTTCCTGCTGGCCTTCGTCTTCATCTACATGGTGCTCGCCAGCCAGTTCGAGTCGCTCAAGCACCCCTTCACCATCATGGTGTCGCTGCCGCTGGCGCTGGTGGGCGCGCTGCTGGGGCTGTTCCTCGGCGGCTACCACGTGTCCATGGGCGCGATGATCGGCATCATCCTGCTGATGGGCCTGGTGACGAAGAACGCCATCCTCCTGGTGGACGGCGCGCTGCAGTACCTGCGCGAGGGCGCCACGGTGGACGAGGCGCTCATGAAGGCGGGCCCGCGCCGGCTGCGTCCCATCCTCATGACGAGCGCCGCCATGGCCATCGGCATGGTGCCCACCGCCATCGGCAAGGGCGTGGGCTCCGAGTTCCGCGCCCCCATGGCCATCGCCGTCATCGGCGGCGTCATCACCTCCACCTTCCTCACGCTGCTGGTGGTGCCGGTGGTGTTCGCGGCCATGGAGCGCATCGGCTTCTCCAAGCGCCCCCAGAAGAAGGACGAGGGCCTGCCCATCCCCGTCCAGGAGTCCCAGGAGCAGCGCGCCGCCTGAGTGGCCCGCGGGCGCTGCCTCTCTCCCCATCCTCCTTCGCTTCCTCCGAGCCTATGTTCATCCGAATCGCCGCCGGGTCCGCCCGGCGCCCCCTGTCGCTCGTCCTCCTCGCCGCCCTCTCCCCGCTCGGCGCGCTTGCCCAGACGCCCGCGGACGCCCCGCGCGCCGGGGGGCAGGCTCCCGCCTCTCAGCCCGCGACGGTGGGGGCTCCCGCTCCCGGTACGCTGCGCACGGTGACGCTGCGCGAGGCGCTCACCCTGGCCGCGGTGCAGAGCCCGGACGTGGCCGCCGCCCGCGCCCAGGCCACCGTGGCCGCCGTCGGTGTCCGCCGCGCCTGGACGGCCTGGCAGCCCGAGGTGACGGTCGGCGCCCAGTACGTCCACGCCAGCGCCGAGGCCCAGCTGGACCTCGGCAGCTTCGTCGGGCTGGTGGCTGGCGTGTTCGAGCTTCCGCCTCGCCATCCGGAGTTCATCCCGGAGCCCGTCGTCATCACGGCGAGGAACTCGCATTACGCGTCGGCGCAGATCTCCCAGCCGCTCTTCACCCCGGCGGGTGTCTTCCTGCTCGGTCCGGCGAAGGCGGGCGCGGAGGCGGCGGAGCTGGGCGCCCTGGAGGCGCGTGAGCAGGTGCTGCTGGCGGTGGCGCGCACCTTCCTGGGGCTGCAGGGCATCCAGCAGATGATGGACGCGGCGCGCGAGGCCGAGTCCGTGGCCCTCCAGCGCGAGGGCGAGGCGAAGGCGCAGCTCGGCGCGGGCATGACGGTGGAGGCGGCGCTGCTGCGTGCCCAGTCGGAGACGGCCCAGGCCCGCGTGCAGCTGGCGCAGCTCTCCGGCCAGTACGCGCAGCTGGTGGCGCTCCTGGGCGCGCTGGTGGGCGAGCCGGTGCAGCCCGCCCCGTTCGCGGCCTCCGGCGGCCCCCAGTGGCTCGTCCCCTCCGAGGACCAGAGCCCCTGGGAGGACACGTACGCGGTGCGCTCGGCCTCGCTGGCGGTGAAGGCCAACGAGGGCAAGGTGACGTACGATCTCTTCTCCTGGCTGCCGAGCGTGGTGGCCCAGGCGCGCGGCCTCTACAACTCCAACGCGGGCTTCACCGGGCAGAACACCACCTACGAGGTGTCCGTCGCGGCCTCCATGCCGCTGTACGACCGCGGGCAGCGCTACGCGGCGCTGGCCGAGGACCGGGCGCGGCTGGCGCAGGCGAAGGCGCAGTACGAGTCGGCGCGCGCCAGGGCCCACGCCAACTGGGTGGCGGCCAGGGCCAACATCCAGGCCGCCGAGGCCGCGCTGGCCCAGGCCGAGGCGCAGGCGCAGCTGGCCGCCCGGGTGCAGCAGCAGGTGGCGGCGGCCTTCCGGGCCGGCATGTCCACCAGCCTGGAGATGTCGGACGCGGACACGCGGCGCTTCCTGGCCGCCAGCGGCGCGGCCCAGGCCCGGGCCACGCTGGAAATCCGCCGCGTGGAGCTGGCGGGGGCCGCGGGCCGCATCGCCGCCTCGCTCGAGGAGGCGGAGCAGCCGAAGCCCTGAGCCAGAAGCCTTCCCTCTCCCCTCGGGAGAGGGTCAGGGTGAGGGTGCCCGGGCCTGTTCTCCAACCCGTGGCCTGCAGTGGGGGCAGGGGGTTCAACCCGGGTACATCCGACACCCTCACCCCGTCCCTCTCCCGGAGGGCGAGGGGAAATGGCCGCGGTTGTCAGCGCATGTTCCCAGAGGCGCACCTCACCCCGGGTAGAGCGTGTCCATCGCGTCCAGCACGTTCGAGAGCAGCCGCTGGCCCTCGGACGTGTCCGGGCACATCCCGCCCCAGGCGAGCGTGAGGTTGGACCCCACCTGCTTGTAGAGCATCCGCCCGCGCATCCGCACCGGCTCGTAGCTCTGGCGTCCGTTGGCCATGAACTCGCTCTCGGGCAGGCCGAAGACGGCGTAGTAGCGCAGGTCCGGCGACACGGCGTCGCGCAGGTAGTGCAGCCCGCTGGGGATGGTGGCCGTCACGTCCAGCACGTGCCAGGAGCGGTGCCGGCCCGGCGTCACCTGCTCGGCGCGGAAGCACATGCGCGGCGGCGGACACCCGAGCGCGCCCGCGGTGAGCCAGTTGTAGTCCAGCTCCGGCACCTGGAGCATCTCGGAGATGTGGGGGGTGCCGTCCGCGTGGAAGCCCCAGGCGCTCCCGTCCGGCTCGTACGAGCGCAGCCCATAGGCCCCGTAGAACACGTTGTACCAGGGGCTGTGCGGGTTGTAGTACTCGGAGCACCCCGTCGAGTCCGCGAAGTCGCCAATGGTGAAGGCGACCAGCAGATCGAAGGAGCGCCGCGTCTCGCGGGCCATGAAGGGCTCGTGCGCCACCGCCCCGATGGAGCCCGGCAGCGAGGGCACCGGCGTGGGGATGTTGGCGGCGGCCATGAAGTTGTCCCCTCCGCCCGGCAAGGGGGTGGCGCGCATGGCCAGTGTCGCCAGCTCTTTCTGCAGTCGCATGAAGTGTTTCTCCCGTCCGCGCTAGACTCTCCGGCATGCCGGAGCGGCTCGTCTACGAACATACCTTCGAGGGGCTCTTCGTGCGGGGCCTCGCCAGGCGGATTTCACCGGCCGTGAAGCAGCGGTTGCGCCAGGCGGGGCTGGACCTGGATGGCAAGCTGCTGCCTGCCTACCCCTTTGACACCTGGGCCCGGTGCGTGTCCATCGTCGCCGAGGCGCTCTACCCCCACGAGCTCCAGTCCGTGGCCTACCAGTGCCTGGGCGCGCGGATGGTGGAGGGCTACCGGGAGACCTTCACCGGGCGGCTGATGTTCCGCGTCCTCCAGCTGCTCAGCCCCCAGCGGCTCGTCGCTCGCGCCGAGCAGAACTTCCGCTCGGGCAACAACTACACCGAGGTCCGCCACTCGGACCTCGCGGCCAACGTGGTGGAGCTCTGGGTGAACGAGCCCGGGCCCACCCGCTATGTCGTCCAGGGCGCCATGCTCGAGACGCTGCGTGCCGCTCGGCCCGGCGACGCGGGCGTGAGCGTGGAGGTGCTCGACTTCACCGCCGAGAGCGTCACCTTCCGCGTCTCCTGGACGGAAGACGCGTGAGCCCGGAGGCTCCCGAGGGCCCGGCGCTGCTCGCGGTGGACCTCGGGTTGCGCTCGGGGCTGGCGCTGTATGGCCCCGACGGGCGGCTGCGCTGGTACCGCTCGCAGAACTTCGGCAGCCAGTCCCGCCTCAAGCGCGCCGTGCCCTCCGTGCTGCACTCGGCCGGGCCGCTCGCGTGGTTGGTGCTGGAGGGGGGCGGGCCCATCGCCGAGGTGTGGGAGCGCGAGGCCCTGCGGCGCGCCCTCCCCGTGCTCCGCGTGTCCGCCCAGGACTGGCGCGCCCGGCTGCTCTACGCCCGCGAGCAGCGCTCCGGCGGGCTGGCCAAGGATGCTGCCGATGTGCTCGCGCGCCGGGTGATTGAATGGTCCGGGGCGCCCCGGCCCACGTCGCTGCGGCATGACGCCGCGGAGGCGGTGTTGCTCGGGCTGTGGGCCTCGCTGGAGGTGGGGTGGTTGGAACAGGTTCCTCCCGAGGTCCGCAGGTAGAGGCACTCAGGCCCGCTTGGAGCTCTCTCCCGTCATCACCGCTGAACCAATCAGGTGGGCGAGACGCAGGGCTTCCGGCACGTTCCCCCGGTCCGTGAGGCGTTTCAGGGCTTCGGCCACCCACTCCGGCTCCGCCCCCTGCACCTGGAAGGTGAAGCCTCCCCGCTGGTGGATGGGGCCCGCCCGCCGCAGCAGCTCCAGCCGCCGCTCCGGCCTCGGCAGGTGGCGCAGCGCGCGCTCCATCGCCTCCAGGTCCGGCAGCCGCCTCATCACCGTCACACACGGCTTGCCCAGCGTCCCCGCCAGCCTCGGCAGGTCCACCACGTTGAAGCCCCCGAAGGCGATGCCGTCCAGCAGCACCAGGTGCAACTGCGGCAGGAACTTGCCCCCCACCAGCAGCCGGCACACCTCGTCCGTCGCCGTCCACCCGTCCTTGCGCACCCGTCCCCAGACGAGCCCCTCGAAGCGCGTGCCCGCGCACACCACCCCCACCAGCGGCACCCTCGCTCCCGGGCGCTTCGCGAAGGGGGCATCGTCGAATCCCGCCACTCGGGGCAGGGAAGGCAGTCGCATGGCCATCCAAAAGAAAGAGCCCGACCCCGGAAGAGGTCAGGCTCTTGGACTCGTCCGGGTTAACGGACTAGCTGGCGGCGCGAACGTTCTGCGCCTGCAGGCCCTTGGGGCCCTTGGTCACTTCGAACTCCACGCGCTGGCCCTCGGCCAGGGTGCGGAAGCCATCCATGTTGATGGCCGTGTGGTGGCAGAACACATCCTCGCCACCGCCGTCCTGCGTGATGAACCCAAAGCCCTTCGCGTCGTTGAACCACTTGACAGTGCCAGTTGCCATGAACCGTTCTTCTTTCGTTACAAGGCGGAACATGCCGCCTTTTCGGCTCGGACTTGAGCCGGGGCTCAAGGCGTAATCCGTCTATTCCTAAATGTCGAGAGGGGTCTCCCCCCAACTGTTCAGGTTCGAGCAGCGTTGATGCCCGACTCCAGGGCGTCCACGTCCCCGGACGTCAGCTGGACGGACTCGCCCGTGGGCGGATCGAAGGGCGCGCGGCCGATCTGCTGCGTGCCGAGGCTGGGGAAGAAGGGCGCCAGCAGGTAGTTGCGGATGCACCAGCCGAAGAAGCTGCGCTGCACCAGCTCCGGGTGGATGTTCGGGGCAATCTTCGCGTGCAGCTCGGGCAGGGTGCTCCAGTGCGCGCCCGCCATCTCGTGGTGGGCCGTGTGCAGGCCGTTGTTGAAGAGCAGGAAGTTGATGAGCTTGCCGTCGAAGCTGCGCGAGTGGTCGTGCTCGCTCCAGGGGTCCGTGTGGACGTGCTGGATGTAGTTGAAGAACATGATGGTCCACAGCGCGAAGAGCGCCGGGATGAGGAAGGCGAACGTCCACACCTTGATGCCCAGGCCCAGCCCGTGGATGGCAATGGCCACGCCCAGCAGCGCCAGATGGGCGCCGGCCCACACCACGTACTGCAGGACGATCTGCCGGAAGAGCGCGGGGTTGGAGCGGCGCGCCTTGGCGATGTACTGCTTGATGGGATCGCTCTGCCAATAGGACGAGACGAAGAAGTACGTGAAGGCCACCAGCCAGTTGTTCTTGTTGGTGTGGCGCCAGGTGATGGTGGCGTCGCCGGCCTTGTTCACCAGCTTGTGGTGGTTGAGGTTGTGCGTGGGCACCCAGGCGAAGGTGGGGTAGCCGTAGAAGTGGGAGATCCACAGGCCCATCAGCGAGTTGAGCCGCCGGTTCTTGAAGGTGGGGCAGTGGTTGTGGTTGTGCGCGATGACTCCGGCCGCCAATGCCAGATAGCAGCCGAGCGGGCTGAGGTAGGGAATGAGCTCGGGCCGTGCGTACTGCGCCAGGGCGACGACCGGCATGAAGAGACACCACAACAGGGTTCGGTAGTCGGCTGCGTAGCGAGGAGTCATAGGATCGTTCCGGGGCTATATCCGGCCCAGTATGGAGCAGCCAGGACTGTTTCAGGAAGCAGTGCGCCCCGTGCTGTCCGAGCAGGCATGTACCGCTGAACGCAGCGGCGCGAGGGCGTGACTACCCTCAACGTGGGAGGTCGTGGCTCATGAGTCCCAGCCCTGTTCCCCAACCCCGGGCCGCCACGGTGCGCGGCGCACTCGAGGCCGAGCTGTCCTCGGCACCGGAGACGGGCCTCACCGCGAAGGAGCTCTCCGCGCGGGTGGGCATCTCCGAGAAGGACGTGGCCGGGCACCTGGAGCACCTGGAGAAGTCGCTGCGCACCGGGGGCGCCGCGCTGGAGGTGATTCCCTCCGAGTGTCTCGCGTGCGGCTTCGTCTTCAAGGACCGCAAACGCCTCACGCGGCCCGGCTCCTGCCCCGAGTGCCGCTCCACCCGCATCGAGCCGCCCGCGTTCCGCATCCGCTGAAGGCTCGCCCAGGGAGCCCGCAAAAGCGAAGCGGCGGGAAGCCGAGGCTCCCCGCCGCTCGTGTCACCTCAGCCCGTGGGGGCCGGGGGTGACTAGGCCGGCTTCACGCCCGGCTTGCCCTCGGCGATGGCGGCCATCGGGGTCTCGATGCGCATGCCGTAGAACGAGCGGTACACGAACACCATCGAGGCGACGAAGAAGGCGCCCGCGAGCACCGTGGTGAGGGTGCGCTGACCGGAGGCCGCCAGCTCCACCGCCAGCTCCACGGCGAGCAGGCCGAAGAGGGTGGTGAACTTGATGACCGGGTTGAGCGCCACGGACGAGGTGTCCTTGAACGGATCGCCCACCGTGTCGCCCACGACCGTGGCCGCGTGCAGGTCCGTGCCCTTGGCCTTCAGCTCCGTCTCCACCAGCTTCTTGGCGTTGTCCCACGCGCCACCGGCGTTCGCCATGAAGACGGCCTGGTAGAGGCCGAAGATGGCGATGGAGATGAGGTAGCCCACGAAGAAGTACGGCTCGAGGAAGGCGAAGGCCAGGGTGCTGAAGAACACACCCAGGAAGATGTTGAGCATGCCCTTCTGCGCGTACTGGGTGCAGATCTCCACCACGCGCTTGGAGTCCTCGACGCTCGCCTTCTCCACGCCCTCCAGCTTGATGTTGGCCTTGATGAACTCCACCGCGCGGTAGGCGCCGGTGGACACGGCCTGCATCGACGCGCCAGAGAACCAGTAGATGATGGCGCCGCCCGTCACCAGGCCCAGCAGGAACGGGGCGTGCAGCAGCGACAGGTTGGCGGCGTTGGTGGCGTTGAGCATGCGCATACCGCCGGCGCCCTCGGTGATGCCCACCAGGATGACGATGATGGAGAAGATCATCGTGGTGGCGCCCACCACGGCGGTGCCGATGAGCACCGGCTTGGCGGTGGCCTTGAAGGTGTTGCCCGCGCCGTCGTTCTCCTCGAGGTACTCCTTGCCCTTCTCGAAGTCCGGGGTGAAGCCGAAGTCCTTCTGGACCTCCGCCTTCACGTTGGGGACGTTCTCGATGAGGGACAGCTCGTACACGCTCTGCGCGTTGTCCGTCACCGGGCCGTACGAGTCCACCGCGATGGTGACCGGGCCCATGCCCAGGAAGCCGAAGGCCACCAGGCCGAAGGCGAACACCGCCGGGGCGATCATCAGCTGGTTGGGGATGTCGAGGCTGAAGAAGTAGGCCCCGCCCATCAGCGACGCGATGATGATGCCCATCCAGTAGCCGGAGAAGTTACCGGCCACCAGACCCGAGATGACGTTGAGGGACGCACCACCCTCGCGGGAGGCCGTGACGACCTCGCGCACGTGGCGGCTCTCGGTGGAGGTGAAGACCTTGATGGCCTCGGGGATGATGGCGCCGGCCAGGGTGCCGCAGGTGATGATGGCCGACATCTTCCACCACAGCGTGGTGTCACCGGCCAGGTTGGGGATGAGCAGGTAGGAGACCAGGAACGTCAGCGCCACGGACACGATGGACGTCAGCCACACCAGGAACGTGAGCGGGTGCTCGAAGTTCATCTGGTCCGCGTTCTTGTACTTGCCGCCCTGGATGATGCCGTTGAGGCCGTAGGAGCCGAGCGAGGCCAGCACCATCACGATGCGCATCATGAAGATCCAGACGAGCAGCTGGACCTGGAACTCCGAGCTCGGAACCGCCAGGAGGATGAAGGTGATGAGCGCCACGCCCGTCACGCCGTAGGTCTCGAAGCCGTCGGCCGAGGGGCCCACCGAGTCACCGGCGTTGTCACCGGTGCAGTCGGCGATCACGCCGGGGTTGCGCGCGTCGTCTTCCTTGATCTTGAAGACGATCTTCATCAGGTCCGAGCCGATGTCGGCGATCTTCGTGAAGATACCGCCGGCGATGCGGAGCACCGAGGCGCCCAGCGACTCACCGATGGCGAAGCCGATGAAGCAGGGGCCGGCGAAGTCGGCGGGGACGAACAGGAGGATGATGAGCATCAGCAGGAGCTCGGTGGAGATGAGCACCATGCCGATGGACATACCGGCCTGCAGGGGGATGGCGTAGGTGGGGTAGGGCTTGCCGCGCAGCGACGCGAAGGCGGTGCGGCTGTTGGCGAAGGTGTTCACCCGGATGCCGAACCAGGCCACGCCGTAGCTGCCGGCGATGCCGATGAGGCTGAACACCAGGATGGTGACGACCTTGACGGGCGCCATGTGCCGCAGGAAGCCGAAGTACACCACCATCACGGCGCCGATGAGCACCTCGAGGATGAGGATGAACTTGCCCTGGGTGATGAGGTACGTCTTGCAGGTCTCGTAGATGAGCTCGGAGATCTCGAGCATCGACTTGTGGACCGGCAGGTTGCGCAGGGCCGTGTACTGCATGAAGCCGAAGGCGAGGCCGAACAGGGAGACGGCGATGCCCGCCATCAGCAGGGCGCGGCCGTTGAGGCCCCCGACGAAGGAGACGCTGGTGAAGTCCGGGAGGACGAGGTCCGCCTCGCTGGCGCGGGCGGTGCCGGAGGCCAGAACGGCCAGGAGTCCGAGGACCCTGACGGCGGTTCCGGTGACGCTCGCGCGGAGAGCGTCCATCCGTGAAGTGAGGTTCATGGTGGGGTTCAACTCCTCAAAAGCTCATCATCTGTGGCGGGCGGCGCTCTCGGCCTCCGCTCGCCGGGAAGAAGAGGGGGTGTCGAGGGGTTGGCCGCCTGCGGGCGGGGGTCCGCACGCCGACGCTTCAGCACAGCCTCGCCCTTCAGGGCCGGAGAGCACGCCTGAAGGCGGCCCGCGTGTACCACGGCCCCGGTGGGGAAGTCGAATTCCCGTGAGAGTGATTCTCACCGGGTGAGCCGCCTCTCCCCCCCACCGTCGCGGGATCAGCCGGGTTCAGCCCTCTCCCTTTGGTAGAGGGACGGGGTGAGGGTGTCGCACCGGCACTGTGCCGCTCCAGACCTTATCCCACAGGTAAGGTCGGCTTCTCGTGAAGACCCTCACCCCCGCCCTCTCCCAGAGGGAGAGGGGGGACGCCTCAGAGCACCTTGACCTTGATGCTCTTGAGCTCCTGATCGCCGCGCATGATGGTGACGGTCCAGTCGCCGGCCTTGTTCAGGCGCACGCCGGTCCACTGGCGCGAGCGCCAGCCCTCGCCCTTGATCTTCACGTCCTTGGTCTCGCGCACCACGTTGCCCTGCTTCACCTGGACCATGATGTCTTCGATGCTGTCACCCTGGGGAACCAGGTAGGACTGCCACAGCATCACGTTGCTGCCGGCCTTGACGCCATCGGGGCTGGCCTCGACGGTGCACTCGAACTTGTTGGGGCCGTCCTTGGCCACCTCGGTGCACAGCTTGGCGTCCACGAGCACGGGGCCCTGGCCCTGGCCCTTGTAGAAGTACTCCCAGGTGGTCTTCACCGCGTCGGCGGACGGGACCTTCACGGGCTCATGCGCCGGGGCGGCCGCGTCCTCCTGGGCCATCGCCACGCCGCCGAACGCCACCACCGCGCACATCGCCAGCTTCTTCAGATTGCCTGCCATGGTGTTTCCCCCTCGTGTTGGGATGAGGGGCCGGTGTCTAGCACAGGAGGCACCCGGGCTGGCCAGCCTCACCCCCACAGGAAGAAGGCGAGGGTGACGAGCGGCAGGTAGACGAAGAAGGCCACCAGCAGGAAGCCGAGGATGTCCTTGAAGTCGAGCCGCGCCACCGCCAGCAGGGGCAAGGCCCAGAAGGGCTGGATGAGGTCGGTGGCCATGTCTCCCCAGGCATACGCGAGCACCACCTTCTCCGGCGCCACCCCGAGCGTCCGCGCCGCCTCCAGCAGGTAGGGCGCCTCGATGGCCCACTTGGAGCCGCCCGAGGGCACGAAGTAGTTCACCACGCCGCTGTAGAGGTAGACGATGGCGGGGAACGTCTTCGTGGTGGAGAGCGAGACGAAGAGCTGGCCGATGCGCTCGGTGAGGCCGGTGGCCTTGAAGATGCCGTAGATGCCCGCGTACAGGGGGAACTGCAGCACGATGCCGTGCAGCACGCTGGCGGCCTCCTCGCTGGCCTTGAGCAGCCGCGCGGGCGTGCCGTGCAGCAGCACCGCCAGCGTGAGGAAGAGGAAGTTCACCACGTTGAGGTTGATGGCCTTCCAGCCACCGTTGAGCCACAGGTGGCGCCCGAACCAGACGAGGCCCAGCACACCGAAGAGCACGTTGAGCAGCGGCGAGAAGTCCAGCCACACGGCGGCGCTCTTCTCGCGCGGGCGCACGGGCGGCTCGAAGTCCTTGAGTTGCTCGAGGATGGCCGGGTCCACCCGCACCGCCGCCCCGGGCCGCGGGTGCAGCGCCCACGCCAGCAGCGTGAGGCCGCACACCACCGCCACGGTCAGTCCGAGGTTGAAGGGGGAGAAGAGCGTGCGGTCGATGGGGATGAGGCCGAGCTGCTTCTCCAGGAAGTGGCCGGGGGTGGCCACCAGCAGCGGGGCGGAGGCGGACAGGCCAGCGTGCCAGGTGGCGCCCAGGCCGAAGTACGCGCAGGCCACCAGCAGGCGGTAGTCCACCTCCGGCTGCCGCCGCACCACGAAGCGCACCAGCATGGCGCTCGCCACCAGGGACAGGCCCCAGTTGATGTAGGCCAGGCCCATGGACACCGAGGCCATGAGCACCACCGCGCCCCGGGGGCTTCGCGCCAGCCCCGCCAGGTGCTCCAGCGCCGCCCGCACCGGCCGGGTGAGCGCCAGCAGGTACCCGGTGAACATCACCAGCGCCATCTGCATGGAGAAGGTGAGCAGCTCCCAGAAGCCGCCGCCCCACGCGTCCACCACGCGCCCGGCCGAGGTGTCCGCCCAGCCCATCGCCAGCCCCATGGTGAGCAGCGACAGCAGCACCGCGATGGCGAACGAGCTGGGCACGAAGCGCGCGGAGAACCGGCCAAGGGCCTCCGCGATGCGAACGAGTGTTTCCACGGGACGTCGGGCTCCAATGAGGGGGGGACGGACCTGCGCTCCCGGGGCCTCATCTGAACACGGAGCAGCACGCCTTCCGAGAAAACCGGCACGGGGCCTCCCCGGCTCCTCGGCCCCTCCCGTGACCACTGGCGCACACTTCGGGCCATCCGAGTGTCTGGATTGCAGCGGAATGGAACCCTGGGACAGCCCCGCATGTCAGGGAATGCGCAGCCCCCCACTTGTCGGTCCCTGGTGCAATGGCCATCTGGCCTCCCATGGCCTACCGCGTCCATATCCCAGTGGAGCTGTGGAGCACCTTGAAGGCGCTTCCACCCGCGCTCGTCGAACGGGTTCACCGGCGCATCGACGACATCGCCCAGCTGGCCGAGGTGGCTCCTCCTCTCAACCCGCTCTGGTTCAAGCTCGGCGCCACCGACCGGCCCTTGCTGCGCTGCATCGTGGACGGGTACGCCCTGCTCTACGAGGTCGACGAGTCCTGCCGCACCGTCTCCGTGCTCGACGTCGAGCAGGAGGAGTCCGATTCGGCCTCGCTGTCCGCGGATCTCCTGGCCGCCAACGGCCGTCACTAGACGCGGCTCCCACCGTCGCCCGTTGCACCCTCGCCCTGTTGGGGGAGGGGATGTGGATTCGATTCACCTGGTGCGCAGGACGCCGTACGCCGTCATCGACCCCCCTCGGCGATGATGATGCCCCGCACGCAGGCCGGCCGTGAGGCCCCCCCGCCCTACGCAGCGCGTCCATGCCGTACGCACCACCGCTCGCTCCGCGCACGTCGCGCCGCCGCGGCAGGCGCACGCTCCGGGCCCGGGCTCGAGCAACTGGTCCGACAGTAGGACCAGTTGGTGCGCGTCGCGGCCAGAGGCTGCCCTCCGGACCCGGGCTCGCGAAAGGTGTCCGACTGTTGGACACGTTCGTGAACAGCGCGGCCGGGGCGCGGCTCCACGCAGCCGCAGTGGATCATTCAGAGGTGGACTGGAAACGGGCGGCGGAGCGGTAGAAGTTTCAGCCCGGTTCTGGTGCTTCTTACAGCCTCCCGACCGAGTCCCTGTACCAGGGAATGAGGGGATGCGCTCCGATAGTGTCCTACAGGCAGGGCACTTCAACCACTTCGCGACGCACCAAGTGCGCGAGTCCTCGTGGGCGGCGACGGCACGAAGCTGGCAAGGCTTCAGGGTGCCGTGGAACCCGACTCCCGCCCGAACTGCGCCTGCCACACTCCGCACGCGGAGATGGCGGAGTGCCCCACCGTCGTGCGGACCCCAGAGGCCCGCGCGTCGGCACCGATGACCCTGCCGCCCTCGGGCGAGCGGGCCGAGCGGCTCGTGGGCCAGCGCTTCGGCAGCTTCATGTCCCTGCGCGAGCTGGGCCGCGGCGGCATGGGCACGGTGCTGCTCGCCGAGCACGTTCTCATCCCCAAGCGCGTCGCGGTGAAGGTGCTCCACCGCCACCTCGCCGATGAGCCGGAGCTCGTCTCCCGCTTCCTCGCCGAGGCGCGGGCGATGAGCCTCGTGCAGCACGAGAACGTCGTCACCGTGTACGACCTGGACACGCGCGAGGGCCGCCCCTACTTCGTCATGGAGTACCTGGAGGGCCAGAGCCTCGCCGCCTTCGCCCGCGGGCCGCTCGAGCCGGCGCTGGCCGTGGAGCTGCTCGCCCAGGTGTGCGAGGCGCTCGGGGCCGCCCACGCCCGGGGCATCGTCCACCGCGATCTCAAGCCCGCCAACGTCTTCCTCGTGCCGGGCCCCCACGGGCGCCACCGGGTGAAGCTGCTCGACTTCGGCATCGCCAAGCGGCTCGTCCAACTCGAGGGGGAGACGCCCACCCGCACCGGCGTGCTCATGGGCACGCCCGAGTTCATGGCCCCCGAGCAGTGTGGCGGCACGGACGTGGACGCGCGCACCGACCTCTACGCGGTGGGGGTGCTCGGCTACCTGCTGCTCACCGGCACCACGCCCTTCAGCGGCAGCAACGCCGCCGAAATCCTCGTGGCCCACCTGCAGCAGGCCCCGCGCCCGCCGCACGAGGTGCGCCCGGGGATTCCGGCCTCGCTGTCCGCGGTGCTGCTGCGCGCGCTCGCCAAGCGTCCCGAGGCGCGCTACGCCACCGCCGCCGAGCTGCGCTCCGCCCTGGAGGCCTCCATCACCCCGGCGCGCACGCCCGCGCCGCTGCCCGCGGCCGGCTTCTTCGCGCGCGTGCCGGTGCATGGCTCGCTGGGCACGCGCGAGTACCCGTGTGAGCGCGTGGGCCGCACCGGCCTCTTCGTGCGCACCGGCGACGAGCCACCTCCTGTCCTCTCGGACGTGTCGCTGCTGCTGCGGCTGCCCGGGGGCGAGCTGCCCTGCACCGGCCAGGTGGTGCGCCACGTGACGGCCGAGCAGGCCCGGGCGTGGAACATGGTCCCGGGCTTCGGCGTGGAGCTGCGCGACGCCACCGCCACCTTCCAGCAGCACTTCGCCCGGCTGCTCGCGGGGGAGAAGCCCACCGCGTCCACGCCTCCGGCCGCGCCCCAGGACGACGCCCGCGCCGAGCCCCTGCTGCGCGAGTTCCGCCAGCGGCTCTCCGGGGACCACTACTCGGTGCTGAGCCTGCCCCGGGACGCCGACGCCGACATGGTGCGCACCAGCGCCCGAGACTCCCGCAACCGGCTCGAGCCCCTGCTCGCGCTCCCGCTGTCTCCCGGCCAGCGCACCTTCGTCCAGCGCGCCCTCGGCAAGGTGGCCGAGGCGCTCCTTGTGCTCGGCCACCTGGAGCGGCGCGTGGAGTACGACGCGGAGCTGCGCAACCTGGACGGCGTGGTGCGCTGCCTCGCCGCCGGCCTCACCGTCACCTCCCTGGAGGCGTGCCGCCGGCGCTACCTCGCCCGCCACCCGGAGACGGAGGGCCACTCGTTGCTGCACCTCGCTTCCGGGGAGGCCTTCCGCTCCGCTGGCCGCCTGCCCGAGGCCCTCTCCTCCTACGAGGCCGCCCTGCGGGTGGATCCGCTCCACCTCGAAGCCCTCAAGCGCTGGCATGCCCTCCGGGTGAGGATGCGTGGTCATGCGGCCCCCGCGGCCCCCCGTTAGTATGGGGCCGCTCTCATGGCCTCCGACCCCGTAGACACCGACGACAAGCTTCCCCTCCAGGGACGTTTCAACCGCTTCCGCAAGCTGGCCGGCCTCTCCGCCCAGCTCAGCGCGGACGTCCTCAAGAACGGGGCGAAGCGGCTCGCGGGCCAGGAGCCGGAGTTCCTGAGCAAGGCCGCCGCCGAGAAGCTCGTCTCCACCCTGGGAGAGCTCAAGGGCGCGGCCATGAAGCTCGGCCAGGTGGTGTCCATGGACACGGAGCTGCTCAGCCCCGAGGTGCGCCAGGTCATCGCCCGCCTGCAGAACGAGGCCCCGCACATGCCCTGGGAGGTGGTGGCCCGCGTCCTGCGCGAGGAGCTCGGGGACGCCCCGGAGGCGCTCTTCCGCGAGTTCGACCCGAAGCCGCTCGCCGCCGCCTCGCTGGGCCAGGTGCACCGCGCCGTGCTGCACGATGGCCGTCCGGTGGCGGTGAAGGTGCAGTACCCCGGCATCGCCGAGACGCTCTCCGGCGACATGGACAACCTGGGCCTGGTGGTGAAGACCGTCTCCAAGGCCTCGCGCCTCACCGACGGCACCGCCTACTTCCAGGAGCTGCGCGAGGAGATGCTGCTGGAGACGGACTACCTGCGCGAGGCCGAGCTGTGCACCCGCTTCGCCCGCGGCGCGGCGCGCTTGCCGGACCTCAAGGTGCCCGA
The DNA here is from genome assembly GCF_042230915.1 of Archangium gephyra. Lineage (GTDB taxonomy): Bacteria > Myxococcota > Myxococcia > Myxococcales > Myxococcaceae > Archangium > Archangium gephyra_B. The sequence continues at coordinate 1,308,768 of NZ_CP102578.1, forward strand.
GGTCATCCCCGGACGCACCACCCGGCGCGTGCTCACCCTGGAGCTGCTCCAGGGCCGCACCCTCAAGGACTGGGTCGTCTCCGAGCCCTCCGCCCAGGAGCGCTTCCGCGTGGCGCGCCAGCTCATCCTCGCCATCTACGGGCCCTTCTTCCTCCAGGGGGAGCTGCAGGCGGATCCGCACCCGGGCAACTTCATGGTGCTCGAGGATGGGCGGCTGGGGGTGCTCGACTTCGGCTCCATCAAGCGCTTCAGCCCGCGCTTCGTGGACGCCAACCGGCGCATGTTCCTGCACGCCGTGCGGCTCGAGTCCATGGACGTGATGGGCCTGAGCCGCGAGGTGGGCTTCACCTCGGAGCTGCCGGACGCGGAGGCCGCCCCGCTCATCCAGGAAATCCTGCACATCGCCGGGCGGCCCATGCGCACCACGCCCTACGACTACGCCACGTGCACCATCCCGCGCGACATGAAGCTGCACTTCGCGCGCAACGCCGCCCGCTTCCTCAAAATCCGTCCGCCCGCCGAGGCGGTGATGTTCTTCCGTTCCACCGGAGGGCTGGCGCAGAACCTGAAGCTGATTGGAGCCCGGGGGGACTTCCGCGGCGTCTTCCAGGAGGTCGCCTCGCTCCTGTGAGCGAGGCCGTCCCGGGCGCTAACGCGTCCCCGACGCCGGCAGCCGGCTCTTCTTGTAGATGCTGATCAACTTGCGGGCCAGCGCCTCGCCCTGGACGCTCTTGGAGATGTAGCCGTCGGCTCCCGAGGCCAGCGCCAGCGAGCGCAGCTTGGACTCGTCCGAGGCCGAATACAGGATGAACCGCGTGGTGGCCGGCGCCTGGTTGCGCGCCAGCGCCAGCACCTTGTCCCCGCTGAGCGCCGGGATGTTCACGTCCAGCAGCACCAGGTCCGGCATCGCGTGGCGCACCAGGTTGGACACGCCCAGCGAGGAGCGGTGCGTACGCACCTCGAAGCCGTAGGCGTGCAACGACCGCTCCAGCAACATCAGCTGATCCACATCATCGTCCACCACGAGGACACGAATCTTGTTCTCGCTCTCGGACATGGGCTCCCCTTGGAGGCTTGGCAAGATGATCTCCAGGATACCGCCTCGGGCTGCCACTGGGAGGCCCACCCCCCCTCTCAGAAGCCGCCGAGGCCACAATTCCCGCCTCTCCAGCCCGGGGAGATGTGCAAAGCCGGTAAGAACGCATGGACCCGGGTCCAGTGAGGTACGCAAAGCCCGGAAGACGACACCGCGCGAGCGGGGCCGGGACGATCACGCGCGCCGGGAGGCCACCCGCGGCAGCCGCACGGTGAACACCGTGCCTTCCTCGTGCGTCGAGCGCACCTCGACCCCGCCCCCGTGCGCGGTGGCGATCTGCTGGACGATGTAGAGCCCCAGCCCCAGTCCGGACGTGGATCTGCTCCCGCGCAGCTCTCCCCGGCGGAAGGGCTCGAAGAGGCCGGGCAGCACCGCGGCGGGAATGGGCTCGCCCTGGTTGCGTACCTCCAGGCGCACCTGCTCGCCCTCCCCGTGCAAGGCCAGCGTGATGGGCGTGCCCTCGGGGCTGTAGTCGACGGCGTTGCGCAGCAGGTTGCCGAGCAGCTGCGCCAGCCGGTCCTGGTCCCACTCGCCCTGCAGGTCTCCCCGGGCCTCCAGCCGCAGCTCGCGCGCCGGGTGGGCCACCTCCAGCTCGCTCACCACGCGCCGGCCCAGCGGGCCCAGGTCGCAGGAGGCCGGGGTGATGGGGATGCCGCCGCCCAGCCGCCCGCGCGTCAGGTCCAGCAGATCGCCGATCATCCGCGCCATCTGCTCGGCGTTGAGGGAGATGCGCTGGGCCAGCCGCAGGGCCCGCTCCGGCAGCGTCTCCTGGCGCAGCAGCAGCGTCGCCGACAGGGTGATGATGCTCAGGGGGTTGCGCAGGTCATGGCTGACGATGCCGAGGAAGCGCTCGCGGAACTCGGCCGTCTGGCGCAGCTGCTCCTCGAAGCGCTTGAGGTCGGTGATGTCCACCACCGCCGCGGTCACCATGACGGGGCGGCCCTCGCGATCCTTCACCGGGGCGTAGCTCACCAGGTAGTGGCCGGGCGCTCCACCCCGGCGGGCGCTCGGCAGGGTGAACTCCACGTTGAACTCCGGCTCGCCCGTCTCCAGGACGCGCCGGTAGTGGGGCTCGATGGTGGGGGCGATGTGCGGGATGATCTCCCAGACGGTGCGCCCGAGCGTCTGGTCCACGGGGACGCCGTTGATGGCGGCGAGCGCGGGGTTGATGCGGACGTAGCGCAGGTCCCTGTCCAGGAAGGACAGGCCCACCGGGGCGGTGCTCAGCAGCGTGTCCACCAGCGCCAGGGCTTCCTCGCGCTCCTGCGCCAGGGCCCGGCGCAGCGCGATGTCGCGCGCGGAGAACACCGCCCCCGCGGGAGCGCCGTCGGGCCCCAGCAGGGGCCGGGCCGCGACGGACACGGGCAGCCGTGTGCCATCCGGCCGGTGCAGCCACAGCAGCTCGTCGCGGATGTGCTCGCCCTGGAGCGCACGGTAGAGCGGCACCCGCTCCAGCGGCAGCGGATGGCCCTCCTCGTCGCACAGCCCGTACGTCTCCACCCACTGCTCGGGGCCCACCTCTTTCAAGGGCACGCCATGCTGGCGCTCGGCCTCCGGGTTGAAGAGGCGCAGCACGCCCTGGGCATCCACCACGATGATGGCATCCCCGCTCTGCGCGATGATGCCCTCGAGCAGGGCCCGCTGCCGCTCGGCCTCGGCCCGGGCGGCGCGCTCGCGCTCCAGCAGCCCCATCCGCTCCTGCTCCGCCTCGCGGCGCTCCTCGTCCCGGCCGTGCTCGGAGTCGGCGACGGCATCGCCCATGGCGAGATCCAAGCCCCGGTGCAGGGCCCGCTGCTCGGAGAGGATGAGCACGCCGCCGGTCTCCTCCAGCAGCCCGAGGATGCAGTCGCGCACGATGCCGTACTCCCGGACGATCTGCGTGACGTCGTAGCCGAGCGCATGCCGCTGGGCCCGGTGCTCCCGGGCCGTCTGGCGCATCTGGCCGCGAATCGCGGACGGCTCCGCGCCGTTGCCGGGAGCGCTCAGCAGCTCATACAACTCATCGAGCAGTTGCGGGAGCGTGTCGCGGATGACGGAGCGCGGCTGTCCCTCCAGCGAGAAGCGGGCTTTCGCCTCGCGCTCGAACCGCTGGAGGATGTCCTCCCGCCGCGCGGCGAGGAGGTCGGCCAGTGCGCCCATGGGAGCGCAGCTAGACACGGCGGCGGCCCACATGCCAGTGCCGAGCGTGTTCCAAGGAGAGCGGCCAAGGACGCGAGGGGCCGGGGCGGGCGCGGCCTTGTTCAGGGGTACAATTCACTTCCACGCCCCCGCTGAGAAACGTGAGGGACAAATGTCCTTCACCATTCACATCGACAAGCCCCTGGCCCCCCTGATGGAGGAGTTGCCGCTTCCGGTCCGCGCCTCGCTCCAGGCCCACCTCCAGCGCATCGCCGAAACCGCCGAGTTCCTGTCCCCGGAGGATCCCCGCTGGGAGGACATGGTGCAGCCGGATGGAGATGGCCTGCGCACCTACGTGGCCGGCTGCTGCGTCCGCCTCCACCTGCTTCCCCGCCGCCGGGAGCTGGTGGTGGAGCAGATCGGCCGCGTCCGCATCAGCCTCCCCGACTCCCTGGCGCTCGCCTGGTAGGCGGGCCTCCTCGCGAGCGGGCGGACTGTGTCCACTCCCCAGGCCATTTGCCGCTTGGCCGACACATTGGCCGGACAGGGTCACTCCAAAGTTGCACCTCCGCACCTAGAATCCACCATGAGCGCAGTGGGTTGAGTAAGGGGCAGGGACGTGAGGAGTCACCTATGACAGGTCGGATTCGGATCGGCATCCTGGAGGACCAGCAGGTCTTCCTGGAGAGCCTGATCGCGCTCTTGCAGGGCGCGGGGATGGACGTGGTCGCTCAGGGACGCCAGGTCGAGGCGTTTCTCGCCCAGGTGCGAGAGGTGAAGCCGGACGTGGTGCTGGTGGACCTGCGGCTCGAGAGCCCGGACAGCCAGGAAGTAGGCGATGGCTTGAAGGTGGTGGAGGCGCTGCGCGAGCAGCCGCAGACGCGCGCGCTGGTGCTGTCGTCCCATCGGGAGTTGCCGGTGATGGAGCGCTGCTTCCAGGCCGGGGCCGCCGGCTACCTGAGCAAGCTCACCGTGACCAGCGCGGAGCTGCTCACCGCCATCGAGCAGGTGGCCCGGGGCGAGTGGGTCGTCCCCGCGGACTTCATGAACCCGGTGCAGGCCGCGGCGCGCACCGAGCGCCCCGCCTCTCCGGTGGACCGCCTCACCCTGCGCGAGCGCGAGGTGCTGGGCCTGGTGGCCTCGGGCGCGGACAACCTGCAGATCTCCGCCCGGCTCGGCATCACCGAGCGCACGGTGAAGGCGCACGTGTCCAACCTCTACCGCAAGCTGGGCGTCCAGAACCGCGTGGAGATGGCCATGATGGCCTACCAGACGGGCCTCTCCACGGCAGCGGACGCGCAGCACCCGTAGCACGCCGGGCCCCCTGTCCTGGAGTGCGTTGTACCGGGGCACACTGTCCGCGAGTGCTCCTCGGACACACCCTCAAGAGTGACACGGCATCTGCCTGCTGGCCGTGCCCGGTCCACGGCGGCCTGGCCATTCCCTCCGGCTTCCGCTGCGCGGCCGCGTCTGTCCAATGTCCCCCGGGCCGGGGCAGGGCTGTCCCACTCTGCCCCGGTCTTCTTTTGTTCGGGTGGGGGCGCTCAGGCCGGGACGGTGTGGTCCTTGTCGAGGAAGGCGGTGAGCTTCTGGATGAGCTCGGCGCCCTGGACGCTCTTGGAGAGGTAGCCATCGGCGCCCGAGGCCCGCGCGAGCGAGCGCAGCCGCGCCTCGTCCGAGGCCGAGTAGAGGATGAACTTGGTGTTCCGCGGCGCATAGCGGCGGGCCAGGCTGACCACCTGGTCGCCCTTGAGGGCCGGGAAGTTCACGTCCAGCATCACCAGGTCCGGCTCGCCATTGCGCACCAGGTTGGAGACGCCCAGCGCCGAGTGGTGCGTCTGCACCTCGAAGTGCGGCGTCAGGGTGCGGCGGACGAGCTCCAGCAAGTCGGGGTCGTCGTCCACCACGAGGACCCGGACCTTGGGGACGGCGACATCAACCATGACTTCTCCCGAGATGCTTGCGGATGGTCTCGAGCAGCTGGTCGCGGTCGAGAGGCTTGGTGAGGTAGCCGTTGCAGCCAGCGGCCGAGGCCTTCTCCTGGTACTCGCGTCCGGCGTGCGCGGTGACGGCGATGACGGGGATGGAGGCCGCCGCGGGCAACTGCCGCAGGCGCCGCGTGGCCTCCCAGCCGTCCAGCCGCGGCAGCGACAGGTCCATCAGGATGAGGTCCGGCGTCTCCTTGGTGGCCCGCTCCACGCCGAGCTCGCCGTCCTCGGCCTCCAGCACCTCGAAGAGGCCGCCGAGGTAGCGCCGGACGATGTCGCGGTTCTGCGGGTTGTCCTCGATGTAGAGGATGCGCGGCAGGCGCCCGGCGCGCTGGGCGCTCTGCTTGAGGAGCAGCCCCTTGGCCTGGCCGATGACGTCCTCCAGGGCATGGCCGCCCTTCTGCACGAAGCCGGCGAAGCCCTCGCGCAGCACGGTCTGCTCCTCGCCGGAGAGCGTCTTGCCGGTGAGCACCACCACCGGGACGTTGAGCTTCTCGGCGCGCAGGCGGCGCAGCACCTCGAAGCCATCCAGGTTGGGCATCATCAAGTCGAGCACCACCAGGGTGGGCGGGGAGACGCGGGCCTTGAGCAGGGCGTCCTCGCCGTTGTGGGCCTCGTTGGTGGAGAAGCCCGCGCGGCGCAGGGAGCGGCTGACGAGCTCGCGCGTGGAGGCGTCGTCGTCCACCACCAGCACCTCGCCGGAGCTGGTGCTGCCGACGATGTTGCGGCGCACCACGTCCACCAGGTGCTCGGGCTCGATGGGCTTGATGAGGTACTCGCACGCCCCCAGCGAGAAGCCGCGCGCGCGCTGCTCCTCCACGGAGATGATGATGACGGGGATGCGCGCCAGGTCCGGCTCGCTCTTGAGGGTGGACAGCACGCTCCAGCCGTCCAGGCGCGGCAGGTAGATGTCCAGCACGATGGCGTGCGGGCGGATGTCCCGCGCCTTCTTGAGCGCCTCCAGCCCGTCCGAGGCCGTCACCACGGTGAAGCCCGCGGGCCCGAGCTGCCCGGCCACCAGGTGCTGGACGAGCGGATCATCATCCACCACCAGCACGGTGCCGCCGCGCACCATGGACGGGAGCGCCGCGCCCAAGTCCTGGGGGGCCACCGGCCTGTCCAGCTCGCGCGAGGTGCCCAGCGCCTCCCCCTCGAGGATGCCGGAGAGCCGCACGGTGAAGGTGGTGCCGCGGCCCAGGATGCTCTGCACCTCCACGCCGCCGCCCAGCACCTTGCTCAACTCCCTGACGATGGCCAGCCCCAGCCCGGTGCCGCCCACCTTGCGCGTGGTGGAGCCGTCCACCTGGCGGAACTTCTCGAAGATGAAGGGCAGCTGGTCCGGCGGAATGCCGATGCCCGTGTCCTCGACGATGAAGACGGCCTCGTTGCCCTCGGCGCGCGCGGTGAGCGACACCTCGCCGGACTCGGTGAACTTGGCCGCGTTGCTCAGCAGGTTGAGCAGGATTTGACGCAGCTTCAGCGCGTCCGTGCGCACGTACGCCACGCGCTCGTCGATGTCCGTGCGCAGCTCGACGTCCTTGCCCTTGAGGTACTCCTTCACCGTGGCCGTGCACTCCTCGGCCAGCTCCTGCATGTCCACCCGCTCCACCACGACTTCCACCCGGCCCGCTTCAATCTTGGACAGGTCGAGGATGTCGTTGATGAGCGCCAGCAGCGTCTGCGCGTTCTTCTTCACCACGTTGAGGTCGCGCCGGCCGTGCGGCGTGAGCCGGCTGCCCTCCTCGCGCATCAGCAGATCGCAGTAGCCGATGATGCCGTTGAGCGGCGTGCGGATTTCATGGCTGAAGTTGGCGAGGAACTCGCTCTTGAGGCGGGCGGCGGCCTCGGCCTCGCGCGCGCGCTCCTCCTCGTTGCGCTTGGCGATGGACAGCTCCGTGGCCAGCCGGTCCAGGTCCTCGTTCTGCTGGCGGATGATCTCCATCTGCAGGGCGCGCTGCTGGTAGCTGGCCAGCGTGCGCGCGGACACGGCGCGGCTCTTCTTGAGCTCCTCCAGGTTCTCCGCCAGGCGCTTGTTGGACTCCTCCAGCTCGGCCTTGGACTTGCGCAGCGCCTCCTCGGAGGCCTTGCGCTCGGTGACGTCCTCGGTGATGCCCAGCACGTAGCGGGCCTCGCCCTTGTCATCCAGCAGCGGCAGCTTGCGCGTGGCGTAGATGCGGTCCACCCCGTTGGTGCGCGCCACCTCCTCGAAGGCCTTGAGCTTCTTCGTCTGGAGGATCTCCGTGTCGATGGCCACGAAGGAATCGGCCTGCTCCTGGGGGAAGTAGTCGTGGTCCAGCTTGCCGAGCAGCCAGTCCTTGGTGACGCCGAAGGCATCGGCGAAGGTCTTGTTGGCCACCTGCAGCCGGCGCTCCTCGGCGTCCTTCACGAAGAGGACGAAGGGCAGGCTGTCGACGATGCACTCCAGCAGCCAGCGCGAGCGCTCCTGCTTCGTCTCGGCCTCCTGGTGCTGGCGGCGCTCGATGATGCGCTTGAGCTCGCGGCGGACGACGGGGACGAGCACCGCCAGGCGGTCCATCTCGATGTAGCTGCTGGCGCCGGCCGTCTCCATGGCCGCGCTCATCTCCGCGTCGTCCCACCTGGGCGAGATGACGAGGAAGGGCAACTGGGGCGCCTTCTCGCGCAAGAGCGGCGCGGCCTCGCGGAAGCCCAGCCCCGGCAGCTCCGCCCCGCACACGGCCAGCTCCCACGGCTTCTCCAGCGCCGCCGCCAGCTCCTCGCGGGAGGACACGCGCTGCGCGGATACCTTCAGCTCCGCGCGCCGCAGCGTCTCCAGGACGCGCGTGCACTCCCGCTCGCCCCCCACCAGGAGCAGCCGGGGCGTGTCACCGCGGGGCGTGTCACTGCGGGGTGTCTCACTGCCTGGCACCGCGGGCGCCGGAGTGCTCATCTGTCAGTTTCCCCCGAACGCCAGGACGGTCAGCGTCGTGTTGATGTGGAACCCCGAGTAGATCTCGAAGTGCACATTCATTCCAGCCGCCGCCGGTGCGTGACGCAAGGTCTCGGCCAGTTGGGGGATGGTACCGGTCGCGCCCGCGTACCACATGCGCCCACTGCAATGGAAAAGCAGGGTGGCCTGGGGGTTCTGCACGCGGCGGGGGAGCTCCTCCTGGAAGAAGGAGCGCGTCATCCCCGCCATGTCCCCCATCTTCATCAGCTCCAGCTCGGTGCCCTCCTCCAGGAGGTTGGCGAAGAGGATGGAGCCGTCGGGCAGGGGCTTCCAGGGGGAGCGGATGAAGTACTCGCGGCCCACCTTGAGGGCGGTGGGGTGCACGGCGAAGCCCCGGGGCTTGCCGAACTCCAGCTCCCCCACGGGCACGCCGAGCAGATCGGCGTAGCGCTCGGCCGCCGGCTTGCCGTCGATCTCCAGGGCGCGGGTGGCGCTCTCGTCCACGCGGGTGATGGTGAGGCGCTCGCCGGTGGGCAGGTACCAGTGCGAGCGCAAGGCGGCCCAGGGCGCACTCGTCTTGAAGAGGGCCACCAGCACGGCGTCGCTGGCCACCTCGCCGTCCACGTGGAGCAGGGCGGACTGCTTCGCGGGATCCTGCTCGTGGTCGGCGGCGCCTCCGCCCACCAGCACCAACGTCTGGTTCTTCTCGAGGATGCCGAGCAGCAGCTCCTCTTTCTTGTAACGGAAGCCGTCGTCGATGACGAGGCCCACGTACTGGCGCGGGTCGATGTCCGACTGGCGTACGCCCAGCTCCTGCGCGGCCCGCTTGATGGCGGTGGCGCCGGCGCCCACGGCGTCCACGGACAGGCCGGTGCCCAGGCCCAGGCCCACCTCGAAGTCACCGGAGAGCGCGCCCAGCACCACGCTGCCGGAGTGGATGCCCTGGTTGTCCAGCTCGCCCGCGGTGGTGGCACCCACCAGGCGCGTGCCCTTGGGCAGCCGCTCGCGCACGGCGCGGTTGAGGGCCAGCTGGTCGCGCTCCCGCGAGGCGAACAGGGTGACGAGCTTGGGGGTGTCGCCCTGCAACTGTCTGAGGAGGTCCTCCGCGGCTGCGACGGGCTCGGCCTGCGTGGTACGTGCCGTCTGCATCTTCACTCGAGCCAAGGAGGACCTCCGGGATGAGGGGGGGCCGCGGCGTTAGAAGCCGCTCCCCGGGTGGGTTTTGTGGCAGGCGCCGGTGCACTGCTGGAAGGACTCGCGCCCGCCGCCGACGTACATGCTCTCGATGGGGCCGAACTTCTCCACGTGCGAGTCCGGGTAGCTCTTGTGGCACGAGAGGCAGGCGGCCTTGCTGGTGCGCTGCGTGCTCTCCTGCGTCAGGTGGCAGCTGGAGCACTGCTCCTTGGGCGCGTCGAAGCGGTCCGAGCGCGAGTGCAGGAAGTGGGTGCGCACCACGATGGGCCCCTCCAGCTCGAAGCCGAGCGGAGCGTGGCAGGCGGCGCACGCGGCGCGGTTGTCATTGCCGTGCAGCACCTGGGAGAACTCGCCGCCCTCGGTGTGGCACGTCTTGCAGGAGCCCGTGGTGAGCTTCGCCTGGGTGCGCTCGGGGCTGCCCACCTGGATTTCAATGGTGCGGCTGGCGGGGACGTCCTCGCCCAGGTAGACGCGGCGGCCCTTCACCGTCACCAGGTAGGTGCCGGGCTCGGCGTTGGCCGGAATCTGGTACGTCCACGAGGTGCTCACCGCCGCGTCCCAGCCGCGCGTCTCCGGGAAGAAGGCGCCGCCGAAGAGCTTGTTGGAGGCCGGGAAGGTCTGGAACTGGGCGTAGACGCCGTCGCGCTCGAACGTGGCGACGGTCTGCACGTCGTCGGGGCCGAGGAACGCGTCCAGGTCCACGATGCTGCGGATGGGCTGGATGCGCTGGGCGGGCCCGATGATCTGCGTCATCAGCATGCGCTCACGGTGCTTGCGGCGGTAGTACGTGGTGGTGGGGTCGATGAAGGCGAAGGCCCGGTAGTACTGGATGCCCGGCTCATTCTGCCCGAAAACCACCTCGTTGTAGGACGGCAGGTTGCCCTCCGGGTGGAGGCGCTTGCCGGCTCCGTCGCGCAACGCCAGCTGGAAGGTGACGGCCGTGCCGGGCGCGTAGGTGCCATCCGCGCGCGCCGGGGTGAGGGCCTTCACGTCGATGCCAAAGCCATACGCGTAGGTGGGCTGGGCCACCTGCTCGACGGGGATGGTGTAGGGGGCGCCGGGGCGCAGCGACCAGCCCAGCTGCAGGGCCCGGGTGTTCGCCGAGAGCGTGAAGGACGTGGCGCCGCTGCGGGCGTTGCGCACCTCGACGAGCGCCTCCTCGGAGAAGCTCTTCGCGCCGGTGCAGTCCGTGCCCGTGCGGCAGTCATAGCCCCACTGGATGGCGCGCAGGCGGCGGATGAAGAAGTCGTCGTTGGCCTTGAGCGTGTCGTCCTTGCCGATGTGCAGGCTGATGGCCCGGCCCGTGGGGCGGCCCTGGGCATCCACCGGCTGCACCGTGAAGACGCTCGGCTGCTCCATCCACTGCGCATCCCGGTAGAAGCGGCGGCGGGTGAAGGTGCCGTCCGGGTTGGGCAGGGGGATGGGCTCCTCGTCGGCCAGCCGCACGCCCTGCCAGGGCAGCTGCGCGAAGTCTCCCGCGCGCCGCAGGCCGTCCACGCCCTCGTCCCGCGAGGCGGTGATGGAGGCGCGCAGATCAATCTGGTTGATGAAGAAGCGCTGCCCCGCCTTCACCTTCAGCGGGATGCCCGTGCCGCCATCCACCTCGAGCGCGAGCCCGACGGGAGCGGGGGCCGGGGCCGGACGCATCTCCGCGGCCTGGGCCAGCTGCTGGGAGAGGCTGAGGGGCGCCGTCTCGGAGGACTCCTGCTCCGCGCAGCCCCCCGCGAGCAGGGCCAGGGCCGCGAACCACATCCCCTTCATCCGGCTGGGGGTGCGGACAGACGACTGCGACGGCACACAAAGTGCTCTCACTCCGCTCATGGCGGCCCCTCCTCTTGTCGGTTGGGTGACGGGCGAAGTCACACCCAGCCCTGGTTCTCGTCACCGGCTCCCGTTCCCTACCTGCCAGGTCGGAGCCGATGCGTCTTCGAGTGCTCCCCTGTCCATCAGGGAACAGCTCGATTTGAGCAACGACAGAATAAAGTGATTCGACCTGGAATTTCAACTTCTATGGGAATTATTCACCTTCCCCTGAAGTCCATTTTTGACGGTTTGGTGTGAGATTCTGTAGGTGACGTGTGCGGTTGGGTGAGAGGACGCGTCGCGTCACCCACACGGCCGTCAAGACGGGGAGTGGGAGGAGGGCAGTTCGACGGTGAAGGTGGCCCCGAGGCCCGGGCGGCTGGAGACGTGGATGGTGCCGCCATGGGCCTGGACGAGCTGATGGACGATGTAGAGGCCGAGCCCGGCGCCGGGCCGTCCGGTGTCACCCAGCCGCTCGAAGCGGCCGAAGAGGCGCTCCTGGGCGTCGGGGGGCAGGCCCACGCCGCTGTCTTTCACGGCGAGGCGGGCCCGGCCTCCCTCGGCGAGCACGTGCACCTCGACGGGCTGGCCCGGGCCGAACTTCAGGGCGTTGCTGAGCAGGTTGGTGGCCACGCGGTCCAGGCGCTGGCGGTCCCACCGGCCGCGCACCGGGCCCTGCGCGTGCACCACCAGCGTGCTGCCCGCGGCGGTGGCTTGATCCAAGAAGCGCTCGGCCACCTCGCGGGTGAGCGCGGCGAGGTCCACCTCCTCCAGGTCCAGGCAGAGCCGGCCCTCGGACAGGCGCGAGACGTCCAACAGATCGTGCACCATCAGGCCCATGCGGCGCGCCTCGCGCTCGACGAGGGCGAGCCCCTCCTGGGCACGAGCATCCTGACGCGTCTGGGCCCGCAGCCGCTGCAGGCGCAGCTGGAGCGCGAGCAGGGGATTGCCCAGGTCATGCGCGGCCACGCCCACCAGCTCGAAGGCCCCCTGCACCTGGGCGCGCAGGCGCTCGTTCTCCCGGGCCAGCGCGTCCGTCCTGGGGTCCGGCGCGTCCGGCTCGGAGGCGTCCGGCTCCTCGGGGCGGAAGGACTGGCGCAGCGTCCAGCCGAGGGCGCACCCCACGGCCAGCCCCACGAAGCCCATCATCATCACCACCAGCCGCAGCCTGCCCGCCTCCTCGCCCCGCGTGGGCAGGGGCCCCGGAGCCAGCAGCAGGTAGCCCACCAGGAGCAGGGTGAAGGCGAACAGGTTCACGCCCGCGCGCAGCGCGGTCGTCGGATGACGCGGCAGCATGTGGCTCTCCCCCCCAGCGGCCCCGGACTCCAGGCGCGCAGGTGCGAGCCACCTTGCCTGGAGCGGGGGGGGCGAGAAATCGCCCCGGTGGGCAGGGGGCTGTCGAATGGGTGACAGCCGCATCGCCCCGGAGTACGAGGCCGGTCCTGAATTCGAGGGGTTCGCGGGATGGCCGAGGGGGCGGGCCGGGGTTATGAGCGAACCCCCTTTCACTTCGAGGGTCCGTTTCCGACCATGTCCTTCGTACCTGGCAACAAGGTCCGCTATCTCCCCCAGCCCGAGTGGGGCGTGGGGCATCTCCTGGAGCTGCAGGATGAGGGCGCCAAGGCGCTCGTCCTCTTCCCCGCCCGCACGGGCGAGCCGGTGCTGGTGTCCACCAAGGGCGGCGCCCTGGTGCACTACGCGCTGACGAAGGGGGAGCCCGTGCAGACGGCCAAGGGCCGGCGCGCCACCGTGCTGGGCGAGGAGGAGGGCGGCCGGGGCCTGCGCCGCTACGTCCTCCGCTACACCGACACGGGCGAGGAGGACGAGATGCCCGAGTCCGAGGTGCACGCGCTCGCGCCGCGCTCGGATCTGCTCTCCACGCTGCGCGAGGGGCGGGTGGGGGACTCGCGCGCCTTCGCGCTGCGCAAGCAGGCGCTGGTGATGGACGACGAGCGGCGGTGTGACGCGCTGGGCGCGTTGCTGGCCAGCCGGGTGATGGTGAAGCCGCACCAGGTGGGCGTGGTGCAGCGCGTGCTGAGCGCGCGCCGGCCGCGCTTCGTGCTCGCCGACGAGGTGGGCCTGGGCAAGACGATCGAGGCGGGCATGGTGTTCAGCGCCCTGCGCCTGTCGGGCCTGGCCCGGCGCGTGCTGGTGGTGGCGCCCAGCCACCTCACCGTGCAATGGCTGGTGGAGCTCTTCCACAAGTTCAACCAGCTCTTCACGTTGATGGACTCGGAGCGCTACGCGCAGTCGCTCAAGGAGATGCCCACGGTGTCGCCGTGGGCGCGCTTCCCCCTGGTGGTGACGAGCCTGGAGATGCTGGCGCGTGGCGAGGAGCACCGCCGGGCGGTGGCGGGCGAGGACGCCTTCTGGGACCTGGTCATCATCGACGAGGCGCACCACCTCAAGGGCGAGAAGGCCTTCGAGGCGGCCGAGGCGCTGGCGGGCAACAGCTGGGGCCTGCTGCTGCTGACGGCCACGCCCATGCAGCTGGACCCGGCCGAGTACCACGGGCTGCTGACGCTCATCGACGCGTCCACGGCGCCCACGGTGAAGGGCTTCGAGCAGCGGCTGGCGCGGCAGGAGGAGCTGAGCGCGGCGGTGCGCGGGCTGCTGGAGGGCAAGGACGCGGCGGGGGCGGTGAAGGCCCTGGCGGCGCGCTTCCCGGACGACGCGAAGCTGAAGACGCTCAAGGAGCGCGACGCGCTGATGCAGCACCTGGCGGAGACGTACAGCCTGTCGGACCGGCTGGTGCGCAACCGGCGCGCGGTGGTGGGCGGCTTCTCCACGCGGCGCCTGCACCGGCACCCGGTGAAGCTGTCGGCCGAGGAGCTGAAGACGCGCGATGCGGCCCTGGCGGCGCTGGCGGAGAGCAACCTGCGCGGCGCGCCGCTGGGCAACCTGCTGCGCCGGCTGGAGTCGAGCCCCACGGCCTTCGGCGAGGCGCTGCGCGGCAACAAGGCGCTGGCGGGGGTGGCGGGGAGCCTGAAGCTGCCCTCGCGCGACGCGAAGTTCGGCGCCTTCCTGGAGGTGCTGCGCGGCCGCATCTGGAGCGCGGAGCCCCACGCGAAGGTGCTCGTCTTCACGGAGAGCCGCGACACGCTGGAGGCACTGCGCGCGGAGCTGGGGCGCGAGGGCGTGGAGGCGCTCGCCTACCATGGAGACCTGCCCATGGTGGAGCGGGACCGGCAGGTGGCGCGCTTCCGCGACCCGGAGGGCCCCAAGGTGCTGCTGTGCACGGAGGTGGGCGGCGAGGGCCGCAACTTCCAGTTCGCGCACCACCTGGTTCACTACGACTTGCCGTGGAGCCCGTCCACGGTGGAGCAGCGCATTGGCCGCCTGGACCGCATCGGGCAGAACCACCCGGTGGAGATCCACGTGTTCGATCCGGCGGGGACGCTGGCGTCGGACGTGCTGATGCTGCTGGCGGACGCGGTGGGCGTGTTCGGCGAGACGGTGGGCGGCCTGGACGCGGTGCTGGAGGAGGTGGAGGAGCGGCTCACGGAGATGGCGCTGCTGCCGCGCGAGTCGCGGGTGGCGTACGCCTCGGAGCTGAAGGAGCGGGTGGAGAAGGCGCGGGCGCAGGTGAAGCGCGCGTATGACCCGCTGTTGGACATCCGCTCGTTCGACAAGGACGCGGTGGCGCGGCTGGTGACGCGGGCGCAGGAGCGCATCGGCGTGGAGGCCGACGACGAGGAGGAGCAGAGCCTCGAGGAGGGCCTGTGGAGCGTGGCGCGCGACCTCGATGAGAAGCTCGAGGAGACGGTGACGGAGCTGGCGAAGCGGGTGGGCATCGGGGTGGACACGGACGAGCAGGTGGATGCCTTCCAGTGCGCGTTCCATTTCGGCCACGCGCTGAAGGTGGAGGGCCTGCCCGGAATCGACATCAACGAGGACCGGACGGTGCTGGGCACCTTCTGGCGCGACACGGCGGTGGAAGCGGAGGAGCTGGAGTACTTCGCCACGGGCCACCCGATTGTCGAGGCGCTGTTCGGCTTCCTGAGGGACGGGCCGTACGGGCGCAGCGGGGCGCGCTTCATCGAGAAGCGGGGGCCGCTGAAGGCCAAGGGCGTGGAGCTGCTCTACCACGTGCAGATGCCGGAGCCGGAGGACACGTCCCCAGGCGCGCGGGTGCCGAGCCGGCAGATCGCCCGCTTCCTGGAGCGCACGCTGGTGCACGTGGCGGTGGTGGAGGGCCCCACGGGCCCGAAGGCCGACACGACGGTGCTGCCGGCGCTGGAGGCCGAGGGCAAGGGGCTGAAGGGCGACGAGTGGCTGCGCGTCTTCCCGGGCTTTGGTGCCTTCGTGGACGAGGGCATCCCGGTGGCGCAGAAGGCGGCCGAGGCGGAGATGGCGAAGCTGCAGACGCGGGCGCGCAAGGCCATCGAAGCCGAGCGCGACGGGGTGCTGGAGCGCATGCGGCTGTCGCTGACGCACCAGGGGCTGGAGGCGGAGGCGGTGGAGGCGCAGGTGTCGGCCGAGCGCTCGCACTACGAGCGGCTGCTGACGGCGCTGGCGGGCGCGAAGGTGGTGCTCGACTCGGCCTGCGGCTTCGTCATCAACCGGTGAGCCCGGTTCTCATTTCCCGGGCAACACGGCCGTGCACACCGTGCGCTCGTCTGCCCGCCAGGCCGCGAGTCACGCGGAAGAGATTCGTGCGCGTGGACGTATCTGTTGGGACATAAACGAGCATCAACGATACAGGTTCACGCGGGCCGCCGCGGCGGTACACCTTTCGAGGACCGCACCATGCACGGACCTGACCCACTGCGTTACGACACCTTGGACCCGCGCACCCACCCCCGTGGCAATGGCTTGCCGAACTCTTCCCGCACTGGCGCGAGCGCCAGGCGCTGAGCCGGGGAGACGACATGTTCGAACAGAAATCGCAGGCGGTCCTGGAGCTGGTGGATGCCCGGGACGATCAATCCCGGCGCCTCATCGACAGCCTCTACGACTACGCCATCTTCATGCTCGACATCTCGGGGCGGGTGAGGAGCTGGAACAGCGGCGCGGAGCGCATCAAGGGCTACACCCGGGAGGAGGTCCTCGGGAGGCACTTCTCCCTCTTCTACCCGCCCGAGGACATCGGCACGGGCAAGTGCGAGCGGGAGCTGCGGGTCGCGGAGTCGGAGGGCCGTTTCGAGGAGGAGGGCTGGCGCGTCCGCAAGAACGGCGATCGCTTCTGGGCCAACGTGATCCTCACGCCGATGCGTGACGCCAAGGGCCGGCTGGTCGGGTTCGCGAAGGTGACGAGGGATCTCACCGAGCGCCGCAAGGCCGAGGAGCAGCTGCGGCAGAGCGAGGAGCGCTTCCGGCTGATGGTCACGAGCGTGAAGGACTACGCCATGTTCATGGTGGGGCCCCAGGGGCGCGTGGAGAGCTGGAACGCGGGGGCCCAGCGCATCAAGGGCTACGAGGCCAGGGAGATCATCGGCCAGCCCATCACGCGCTTCTACCCGGAGGAGGCGGTGGCCCAGGGCAAGCCGTGGGATCTGCTGCGCGAGGCGGCGGCGTCGGGACACGTCGAGGACGAGGGCTGGCGCGTGCGCAAGGACGGGTCGCTCTTCTGGGCGGACGTGGTCATCACCGCCGTGCGCGATGAGAGCGGGCAGCTGCGGGGCTTCGCCAAGGTGACGAGGGATCTCACCGAGCGCAAGCGGTCGGAGCAGGAGCGCCTGCGGCTCGCCCAGGCCCAGGAGTCCGTCCGGCTGCGCGACGAGTTCCTCGCCATCGCCTCGCACGAGCTGAAGACGCCGCTCACGGCGCTCCAGCTCCAGCTCCAGAGTCTGCAGCTGCGCGTGGACTCGCTCGAGTCCGGGGTGTCCGCGAAGCTCGCGCGCGCGGTCCACAGCACCGAGCGGCTGGCGGGCCTCATCGAGACGCTGCTCGACGTCTCCCGGCTGAGCACCGGCCAGCTCACGCTCAAGCCGGAACAGATGGAGCTGCTCGCCACGGTGAAGGACGTGACCGGGCGGCTGCAGGAGGCGGCCGCCCAGGCGGACTGTCCGGTCCTGGTCCGGGAAGGGTCTCCCGTCGAGGGGACGTGGGATCGCCTCCGCATCGAGCAGGTCATCTCCAACCTGCTGTCCAACGCGTTCAAATACGCGGCGGGAAGTCCCGTCGAGCTCTCGGTGACGCGGGAGGGCGCGGAGGCGGTGCTCGTCATCCACGACCAGGGGCCCGGCATCCCGGAGAAGGACATGGCCCGGTTGTTCAACCGGTTCGAGCGCGCCGCGCCCATGAAGCACTACGGCGGGCTGGGCCTGGGGCTGTACGTGACGCGGGAGATCGTCCAGGCGCACGGCGGGAGCATCTCGGTGGACAACCCGCCGGAAGGCGGCGCCCGCTTCACGGTGCGCCTGCCCACGAGCGCCTCGGACGCGTGAGGCTCAGACGCGCAGCTTCTCGCGCAGCGCCTTGGCGCGGCCCTGCGTGTCCGGGTCCGAGCTGGTCAGCTCGATGCCCTTGAGCCGCTGATCCAGGCTCTTGGGCAGCTTCGCCTTCACCAGCTTGCCCCCGGCCTCCATCTCCTCCAGCTTGCCCAGCGCCTTGTCGGCGATCCGCTCGCGCGGGTGGCCCAGCAGGCTGTCGAGGAAGTACGGGTCCTCGGGCAGCTCGGGGTACTTCTCCAGGTAGTCCAGCACGCCCTGGGCCCAGGCCCGCGGATCCTCGGCGGACTCCATCAGCTTCTGCATGGCCTGCTTCTGCGCCTTGCGCTTGCCCTCGGGGTCGAAGGTCTTCGCCAGGCCCTCGGGCAGCTCGCCGCCCGTGAAGAGCGCGTCCGCGGCCGCCTTGTACTTCTGGTAGGACGCGCTGCGCTCGATGCGCTGCTGCGCCGGATCATCCTGCCGCGAGCTGGGGCCCCGGCCCTTGCCGCGCGAAGCGTCGATCTCCCGCCAGCTCTTCGTCCGTTTGCCGGAGAAGCCCCCGCCGCCCCGATCGTCGTCCTTGTCACGTGCCATTCTTCACTTTCCCTTCCGAGCACCCCACAGCGCCGCCAGTCCGCGCTTCACCAGGGTGCGAGCCGTCGCCAACTCCTCGGGTGACAGGGGGTGCTCCTCGTCCTGCTCCGCCTCGAACAGCGCCTCGTCCGCGTACGCGGTCAGGGCCGTGGGCACTGGCGAAGTCTCCATGCCCGGTGTCTCCAGTGCCGCGGGAGACACGCTCGCCAGTCCCTGCGGCCAACCAAGCTCCAGCATGGCGTGCAGCTCGAAGAGCAGGTGACGGGCAACACCGTATCCTTCGTCCGACAGCCCCGCCGCGTCAAGCACACCCAGCAGCGCGTCCTGCTTGTTTTCGAACGCATGGTGCAGGCGGGTGCGCGCCTTTTCGTCGTCTTCCAGATAACGCCACGCCCCCTCCACGAATGCCGTGTCTGGCTCGCCCGGGGCGAAGGGCCGGGGGGCCTCCGTCTTCTGCTTCTTGGGCCGGGGCGGACGCGGCCCGTCCTCCAGCCGCACCTGCTTGCCTTCCTGCACCAGGTCCCACAACCCCAGCAGGTTCTGGAAGAGGCGGCGGGCCAGCTCCGGAGACTCGAAGCGCGGCTCCTGCCCGAAGAGGCTGGGAATGACCTCCTGCGAGGGGCGTCCCTCGGCGTGGGCCTGGCGCATGTGCGCGAGCACCGTGAGGCTGTCATGCGAAGTGCCCGCGAGCTCCAGCAGCCCGTCGAGCACCTGCGCGCCCTCGAAGTGGCGCACGAAATCCATCTGTTTGGAACGGGAGCGACTCATGAGGTGCACACCGTAGCGCCCGGACGGCGGAGAGGCACGCGCCTCAATGCGGGGTGGGCTCCCACTCGCCCATCAGATCGTCCTGGTGCTGCTTGGGGTTGGTGGGCCATTCGTAGTCCTCGGGCATGTGGCCTCCGCCCTGCTCGGCCGTGCCAATCCAGCTCACGTCGGGGAAGCGTGAATCGGGACGGGGGTAGTGGGGCTCCGGCTCGTCCGTCACCTCGGTGCGGTTGGGGGGCACCACGAAGGGGGCCTCGATGGGACTGTCGGGGTAGATGATCGCCATGTGCCGGCTCCTCCAGTCCAACCATGGGGATGACCTCACCCGGAGGCCCGGCCCGTCCCGGGGAGACCGGCCAGGGGACCAGCGGCATGCCCGACCCGTCCTGTCCTGGACGAGACCCGCTCCCCGCCTTTGCGCCTTCCGTTTCCTGCCTTCCGACCCTAGGCTCACGCCCCGTCCATGAGCGATCTGTCAACGGAGAGATTGAAGGCCGCGGTGCTGGCGCTGTACCAGGCACGCCCGGTGGAAGGACCTCCCGGTGACGACGGCCAGCGCTCCGTCTGGCACCTGTCTACCCAGGGGGCGGAGCTGCTCTCCTTCGTGGACCCCGAGGGCCGCGTGCAGCGCCAGGAGCTTACGCTGCTGGACGAGCACTGCGTGTGGTCCAGCGGCGTGGGCCTGCGCACCGGGCGCGTGGAGCAGGACGGCGCCGCGCGCACCGAGACGAGCGTCGTCCACCCGGACGCCGAGCCCGTCCCCGCCCGGCTGTTGCGCGCCGCGCTCGCCCTCGAGCACTACCAGGGCGAGGACCGGTACATCCAACACATCCAGCGCGTGCTGGCGCTCGCGCGCCAGGGCCTCGTGCTCGCCGGAGGCGCTGGAGCCTCCGCGCCCGCGCCTTCCGCGCCTCCGGCGTCTACCACCGCCGCGCCCGTGTCCACGCCGCGGGGGGCGCCGCCCGCCGCTCCGTCCCCGCTGCCATTGCAGGTCCCCTCGGTCGACCCCGTCATGCTCCGCAGGCAGAAGACGGAGGGCCTGACCATGCTCATCGTGCTCGGACTGGGCCTGCTGTTCAGCGTGTGGCTGCTGTACTGGCTGCTCTGAGGCGCCTGCACCTCAAGCGGCGACGGCACCCTCGCCGAGCAGCTGGGCGTAGCGGCCACCCCGGGCGGACAGCTCCGCGTGCGTGCCCGCCTCCACCACCCGGCCCGCATCCAGCACGACGATGAGGTCCGCGTCGCGCACCGTGGACAGGCGGTGCGCGATGACGAGCACCGTGCGCCCCTTCATCAGCGCCGCCAGGCCCGCGCCCACCGCCGCCTCGCTCTGCGCATCCAGCGCGCTGGTGGGCTCGTCCAGCAGCAGCACCGAGGGCCGGCGCAGGAAGGCCCGCGCCAGGGCGAGCCGCTGCCGCTGTCCACCCGACAGCCGCGCCCCGCGCTCTCCCACCGGCTCGTCCAGGCCGCCCGGCAGCGCCCCCACGAAGTCCTCCGCGTGCGCCAGCCGCAGCGCCTCCCACACTTCCTCGTCGGTGGCCTCGGGCCGCCCCAGCAACAGGTTGTGCCGCACGCTGCCCGAGAAGAGCACCGGCTCCTGCGGCACCCATGCCAGCTGCGCGCGCACGCTGGAGGGCTTGAGCCCGGACAGCGCCGCGCCGTCCCACCGCACCGTGCCGCAGCTCGGGGGCATGAAGCCCAGCAGCACGGAGAAGAGCGTCGTCTTGCCCGCGCCCGAGGCCCCCACCAGCGCCACCCGTGCTCCCGCCGGCACCGTCAGGTCCACCCCCCGCAGCGCCTCGCGGCCGTCCGGGTAGGTGGCGCGCACGCCCTCGAGCGTCAACGCCTGGGTGAGGGGCCCGGCCTCCGCTCCCTCGTCCGGCGGCATGGGCTCGTCCGCCACCGCGAAGAGGCGCTCGGCGGCCACCAGCCCGATGAGCACCTGCGAGAGCGTGCCGCTGAGCGACTTCACCGGCTGATAGAGCAGCAGCACCGCGGCCAGGAAGGACAGCAGCCGCCCGGAGAGCGACGGGTCCACCGAGATGGCGCGCGCGCCCCAGGCCACCGCCAGCGCCACGCCGACAATCCCCATCACCTCCACCGTGGGGCTGTAGGCCCCGCGCAGGAAGAGCGAGCGGCGCATCTGCCCGAGGTAGCGCTCCGACTCGGCCTCGAAGGACTCCAGCGCCCGGGGCGAGCCCCCGTAGGCCTGCACCACCGGCAGCGCCTGGAGCTGCTCCGCGGTGAGCGCCGTGAGGGCACCCAGGCTCGTCTGCGAGCGGTTGGCCACCTTCTTCAGCGAGCGGGCGAAGCTGCGCACCGGCAGCACCGTGAGCGGCATCACCACGAAGGTGATGAGGAAGAGCTTCGCGTCGATGAGCAGACACGTGACGAGCAGCGCCACCATCTGCAGCCCGTCCCTCACATAGGAGGACAGGGCCTGCGTGACGGAGAACTCCACCAGCGGCACGTCCGCGGTGAAGCGGGTGAGCAGCTCACCGGAGTGCCGCCGCTCGAAGAAGGCCGGAGGCTGGGCGAGCAGCCGGGCGTAGAGGAAGGCCCGCAGGTCCGCCATCACCCGCTGCCCCAGCCGCTGCATCCACCCGCCCTGGAGGAAGCCGGCCGTGGCCTTCAGCGCGGCCAGGGCCACCACCAGCACGGGCAGCACTCCGAGCAGTTGCTCGCCCGGCAGCGTGAATCCCGCCAGCACCACGGGTGTTCCCGTTAGGACAGCGTGTAACAGCGGCCCCACCAGCCAGGCGTACCCTGAGGTGGCGGCGGCGGCGGCTAGAGAGGCGCTCACACCGCACAGCAGCAGCCTCCGGTAGGGACGGAGGTAGCCCAACAGGCGGCGATAGACGTGCGGTGAAGGACGGGGGGCCACGGCGGAGCGCGCACTCTCGCACCGTCAAGCCTCCCGGGCAAAGCCTCGTGGCCGCCCGTCTGCCCTGCTGCCGGGTACCCGGTCCATGTGGGACCTTTCATTGCCCCTGCGGGAAGCGGCGGACAGCTTTTCGCTAGCCATGGACAACACCAACACTGGGAAAGAGGCGCTGTTCAGTCCGGGCTGTGAGCCGGTGGTCGAGGATGAAGAGCGCCGCCGGCTTTTGTGGCTGATGGCGGAGTACTTCCGAACCATCGGCTGCACGGACCTCAAAGCCCGGCTGCCCGGCTTCATGCCACCGCCCATTCTTTCGGGCACCATCGAGGACCACCGGCCAGACTTCACATGCCGTCAGTCCGACTCGGCTCGCACCCCCATCATCCTGGAGATCGTCACTCCGGGCATGGTGGAGGACCCCACCACGGAGAACCGCTGGAGCCTCTTGTCCAGCGCGGCCAAGCTCTACAACGCGGAGCTGCACTTCGTGGTCCCCAAGTGGGCTTCCAGGGGCGCGGTCGACCCGGTGCTCAAACGGCGGCTCGCTCGCATGGAGCTGACGGCCAACCGGGTCTGGACGGTCTGAGCCCTCGTTGAGCCCTGCTGTTTCGAGCGTTCATTCCGATGCGCCCGCCCCCCTGTCGGGGCGGGCGCGGATTGCCGGACCTCTCGCCTGCGTTATAGTGATTTCGAAGACTACGCGAGCGTAGAAAGTCCAATAAATCCAGGGGTTTGAACGCAATGCCAGCGGCTGCGGGCCAGAAACGCGACTACTACGAGGTACTGGGGGTCCAGAAGAACGTCTCGGGGCAGGAGCTCAAGAGCGCGTTCCGCAAGGTCGCCTTGCAGTACCACCCGGACCGGAACCCCGGGAACAAGGATGCCGAGGACAAGTTCAAGGAGGCCTCGGAAGCCTATGAGGTGCTGAGCGATCCCGAGCGCCGGGCCCGGTACGACCGGTTCGGCCATGCGGGCGTGGGTGGCGCGGCCGGGGGAGATCCGTTCGGCGGGTTCCAGGGCGTCAACATCAACGACATCTTCGGGGAGATCTTCGGAGACATCTTCGGGGGACGCGGGGGCCGCGGCCGGGTGAGCAACCGCGGCGCGGACCTGCGCTTCAACCTGGAGATTTCGTTCGAGGAGGCGGCGTTCGGCTGTCGGCCGAAGGTGCCGATTCCGCGCCCGAAGAAGTGCGACACGTGCAGCGGCTCGGGAAGCAAGAGCGGCTCGGCGCCCAAGGCGTGCGGGACGTGCGGCGGCACGGGCGAGCTGCGCTTCACCCAGGGTTTCTTCGCGGTGAGCCGGCCGTGCACCGACTGTGGCGGCACGGGCGCGGTGGTGCCGGATCCGTGCGGCAAGTGCCGGGGCTCGGGCAAGGTGCCCTCCGAGGAGGTCATCGAGGTCAACATCCCCGCAGGCGTGGACAACGGCACGCGGGTGCGGCTGGGCGGCCTGGGCGAGCCGGGTGACCGGGGCGGGCCTCCGGGCGACCTCTACGTGACGGTCATCGTCCGCGAGCACTCGCTCTTCCAGCGCGAGGATTACGACGTCTTCTGCGAGGTGCCCATCTCCTTCACGCAGGCGGCGCTGGGCGCGAAGATCGACGTGCCCACGCTGGACGGGAAGGTGAAGATGACCATCCCCGAGGGCACGCAGTCGGGCAAGGTGTTCCGGCTCAAGGGCAAGGGCATTCCGCACCTGCACAGCGGCCAGCGCGGAGACCAGCACGTGCGAGTGGTGGTGGAGACGCCCACCGGGCTGACGCAGAAGCAGCGCGAGCTGCTCGAGAAGTTCGCCGACTCCAGCGGGGAAGACGTGCACCCGCAGTCGAAGAACTTCTTCGAGAAGGTGCGCGAGCTGTTCGGCTGAGCTGAACAACAACCCCTCTCCCTCTGGGAGAGGACGGGGTGGGGGTGCCGCGGACCACGGAGTCCGGGCACCCTCTTGCTTCAAGAGGGGGCCATGTCACGAGGAGCGCCGCGTGGGCTGGACCCCTTCTGCCTCAGGAACAAGGCGAAGTGGAATACGAACCCACGATGCAGGGCGCCGAGCACAGCTTGCTGTATGCGGCACTGCAAGTATTGCTGCCGTTGAAGCAAGCGGCCGTGACGTTCCAATACTGGTACGTCGACGTTGGCGAGTCAAAGTTCAAGACGCATTTCCATCCGCAGTTGCCCCCCTGGCTTTGCGCGTAGCAGCCGCAGGTCGATTCGCAGTGCATGTTCTCTGCGCCGTCGATCTGCTGCCGCGTGGTCTGGAGTTCGCTCTGCTCTTCGGACTCGACAGTGCCACCGCACGCGGTCAAGGTGATTGAAGCAGCCAGCAAAACAAACATCTTCTTCATGGTTTTCCCCTCCTCCTCGATACTGGCCGCTTGTACGAGATCAGGTTTCATACGGTCAAGTACTGCTCCCTCGACACAGCCATGCCGGAGTGAAGGAGCGGCCGATTTTTCTCGCTGGAGCTCAGGCCCTGCTCTTCGCTGCTGTCTTCAGCCGTGTCCTAACGCACGGTGATGACTTCCGAGAGGGCCTGCGAGCCCGTGAGGGGAATGGGGATGCGCACTGCCTGCTGGAGGATGTCCCTGCCCGGCGTGGTGTTCGCGTCGAAGACAAAGACATACGTGCCGCCCGGGGACAGCAGCCCCGGAGGCAGCCGCACCCGTGTGTCCGTTGTCCGCACGGAGCCCACGAAGCGGCTCACCGTCGCGGAGCCCTGCGCTGAGAGTTGGTGGATGAAGACGGTGTAGTTGCAGCGCGTGCCCGGCGGGACGTCGGGCGCCGTCCAGCTCAGCTCGGGCGTGGGGGTGGTGAGGGTAACGGGTTGCCATGCGTCCATGCCCTCGATGCGCGGCTGCCGCACCGGACCGAACGCGGGGGCAATCGGCTTCGAGAGGAACTCGGGAAGCGTGTCCGTGGAGGACAGGACCCCGGAGAGCGTGGCCGGGCTCTTCGTCCCCGGCAGCTGGTAGGCCACCTGGTAGCGGGACTCCGTGAGGCCGATGGGGCTCCAGCTCGCGGGGTAGGGATTGGCGTAGGTGAGCGTGGTGCGCAGCGCGTCCACGGCGGGCGGCTCGAGCAGCTCGACGAGCCGGGGCACGAGGCTCAGGTAGCCGTAGGAGCGCGGCGTGGGCAGGACGTCGAAGACGAGCAACTGCCCGGCCACGGTGGCGCGCGGATTCACGGCGGTGGCCAGGTTCCTGTACGCGGCGAGCTCCCAGTGGAGGGACGTCGTGAGCGCGGGGGGCTCGGTCATGGTGCCGGAGAGCTTCTGCGTCTCCCCGGGCCGCGTCTGGAACGCCGGAGCCTCGAAGGCGCGGCTGACGGAGCGGTAGGCCACCGCCTCGCCACTGCCCTCGAGCGGGGCGGTGCGGCTGCTGAGCTGGGTGAGCAGGACGCGATCTCCCAGGCCCGGATCGATGAGCGGCTGGCCGGCGCGGACCGAATAGGTGAAGGCGCCCGAGGTGGCCTTGCTGGCGGCGGAGGGCGTGAGCCGGTAGCGCGCCACGTTGACGTTGGCGGAGAAGAGGGTGATGCCGTCCGTGCTCTCGTAGGGGTGGAGGTTGCCGAGCTCGAAGATCACCGTCGCGCCGCCAGCGCCCGCGGGCAGGGTCGCCGCCCCGGGCCGGCCGTAGGTCCCCGAGGAGAGCTCCACCTCCCGTGCATCCGTCACCACGAAGACGGTGGGCTCGATGCTCAGGTAGTACGGGCCTGCGGGGACGTGGGGAATGACGAAGGTGCCGTCCGCCCTGCCCACGCCCTCGTAGGTGACGAAGGCGCCGCCCTCCAGCACGAGCGCCCTGGGTGGAGTGGCCGACACATCCACCGGGACGCGCTCCTCTCCGGCACTCGTCAGGTAGAGCAGGGCCCGCTGTCCGGTGACGCCGGGCAGCACCCCCGCATCCGTGCCGGGCTCCGGGCCCGCGTCGGGCGCGGACGGCGCCGCGGACCGGCAGGCGGCCGTCCCCACGGTGAGCGCCAGGCATGCCAGCAGAGAAGCCAAGGTCCGGCTCGCGCGCATCATCCACCCCCTGTCACCGAGCGACGTGGAGGTAGTGCTCGCCGGGGCGGATGACGAGAGCCGCTCGGCGTGGGCGCGAATTTTCTGATCCAACCGGACACGGGCGCTTCGGAGTGGAGGCGCATGTGCCGCCACCTGCGCCCGTGCCGCAGAGGGCCCCACCGGCCCTGGAGGCCAGGGCGGCTGACCACCCGTGAACGCCCCGGGGGCGCGGTGCGTCACCCGAGTGCCGCCGGGTGGACGTTCATCACGTCCCGAGGCGAAGGGGGCTCACCAACCCGCCCCCCCGTGCCCATACCGAGCACGCAACCAAGGGAGATGGGGGAGGTGCCGGCATGGCCACATACCGACTCATCCGCAAGCTGGCAGCAGGCGGCATGGCGGAGGTGTTCCTGGCCAAGGTGGTCGGGGCCGAGGGCTTCGAGAAGCCGGTCGCGGTGAAGCGAATCCTTCCGTCGCTGGCGCAGGACCGGGAGTTCGTGGAGCTGTTCCTGCGCGAGGCGAAGCTGACGGTCTGTCTGCAGCACGCCAACGTGGTGCAGGTGTTCGATCTGGGCTCCATCAACGGCCAGTACTACATGGTGATGGAGTTCGTGGACGGGGAGAACCTGCGCGCGGTGCAGCGCGGCGCGGCGGGCAACCAGGTGCCGCTGGGCATGCGCGAGGTGTGCTTCATCGTCCAGCAGGTGACCGAGGGCCTGGCGTACGCGCATGGGCGCTCGGACGCCGTGGGCCGGCCGCTCAACATCATCCACCGGGACGTCAACCCGTCCAACGTGATGGTGGCCAGCAGCGGCGAGGTGAAGCTGGCGGACTTCGGCATCGCCAAGGCGGCCAACGCGCAGAATGGCACCCAGGCGGGCGTGGTGAAGGGCAAGGCGGGCTACCTCGCGCCGGAGCAGGTGAAGGGCGCGGAGGTGGATCAGCGCGCGGACCTCTTCCTCATCGGCCTGATGCTGTACGAGCTGCTGGCGGGCAAGCAGCTCTTCAGCGGGCCGGACTACTTCCTCACGCTGCGCAACATCGCCCAGTTCGATGTGAAGAGCCTCGCGCCGGTGCCGGGCGTGCCGCCGGCACTCTGGAGCATCGTCACCCGGGCGCTGGCACCGGAGCCGTCCGCGCGCTTCCAGCGGGCACGGGACATCTCGGACGCGCTGCAGAACTTCCTCTTCGATCACCGGCTGCGCGTGGGCCCGCAGGACGTGGCGGCGCTCTTCTCGCGCTGCTTCCCCGAGCGCCGCTCGCCACTGGAGGGTGCCACCGAGGTACGGGGCGAGGAGATCCGCCTGGGCTCCGACGCGGGGCTGCAGCGCCCGCCGACGCTCACCTCGGTGCGCTCGCGCCCGCCCTTCCCGGGTGGGCCTCGTCCGGGCACGGGCTCGATTCCCGTGACGCGGGCCGTGACGGATCCAGGCCGGTTGACGCCGCCGCCTCCGCCGCCCGAGGCGCGCGCGGGTACCTCCCTCACCATGCAGGTGCCTGCGCAGCCCGGCACCCGGAACACCTCCCTCACCATGCCGGTGGGTCCTCCGGCCGGTGCGCGCACGGGGACGCAGCCTGGCCTCAACACCTCTCTCTCCCTGCAGACGCAGACGCGTGTGATGCGCCCGGCGCGCCGCAAGCTGGGGGAGATGCTGGTGGCCTCCGGCAGGCTGTCGGAGACGCAGCTCAAGGGCGCGCTGGAGCGGCAGAAGCGCACCGGTGGACGCATCGGCGAGCTGCTCGTCGCCGAGGGCATCGTCTCCGAGGAGGACGTGGTCCGTGCCCTGAGCGAGCAGGGAGGCATCTCGTTCGTCTCGGACAAGGTGCTGCGCACCATGCCGGTGCCCAAGGCGCTGCTGGCGCTGCTGCCGCTGGAGAAGGCCGAGCGGCTCGAGGCGGTGCCCGTGGCCCAGCAGTCCAAGGAGCTGGTGTGCGCCATGCGCGAGCCACGCGACCTGGCCCGCCTGGACGAGCTGAAGTTCATCACCGGCTGCCCCGTGCGGGGCATCTACGCCACCGAGGGCGCCATCCGCCGCGCCATCGGCCGCTTCTACCGCGGGGATGACCCGGACCAGATGGACGATTGGTCCAACATGATGCCGCTGGCGGGCTCGGAGTCGGACAAGGGGGTCACCCCCTACGCCGACAAGCACACCCGCACGCGCGAGCGCCTGCTGGACGAGTCCGCCTTCGAGGAGATTTCGGCGGCACCCACGCCGCCGCCCGCCTCACCGCCGCCGGTGCTCGAGCCCACGCCCGTGCCCGCGCCGCCGGTGCTGCGCGCGACGCCCGCGCCGGCCTCGCTGGCGCGCACCATGCTGGTGGTGTCGGACGACGCGGAGCTGCGCGAGGCGGCGGTGCGGCTGCTCACGCGTCAGGGCGTGGCGGCCTCGGGCAGCAGCGCGGCGGACGTGGAGAAGGCCATGGCCCTGGGCGGCACCGAGGTGGCGCTGGTGGCCGCGGACACGGTGCAGGACGCGCCCGCGGTGGTGGCGCGGTTGATGACGGTGGCGCCCTCCATGGAGGTGCGCGTGCTGCCCTCGCTGGCCGAGGCGCTCGGGGGCGAGGCGGGTCCGTTGAGCCGCGCGGCGCGGTTGCATGCACGCGTGGTGGACGCGGCGCTCGCGGCGCTCGGTGGGGTGGGCGTGCAGGGCGCGGCACTGGCCAAGCTGGCCCGGCGCGTGGCCCGGCGGCTCGGCGCGGGGCGTGCGGAGGCCGAGCGTGCTTCCGCGGTGGCCTATGCGCTGGCGCTCGCGGCCTTCCAGGAGTCGGGCTCGGGCGAGCGCTTCACCCGGCCGTCGTGTGAGTCGATGCGCGCCATCCTCGGCCGGGACGCGGGCGAGCTGGCCGGGCTCATCGGGGCGTGCACCCGGG
This sequence comes from Archangium gephyra, assembly GCF_042230915.1. Taxonomy (GTDB): domain Bacteria; phylum Myxococcota; class Myxococcia; order Myxococcales; family Myxococcaceae; genus Archangium; species Archangium gephyra_B. The sequence goes on from NZ_CP102578.1 coordinate 1,337,365, forward strand.
ACGCGGCGCCGCTGACGGAGAAGGCGGACAAGGCCACGCAGGCCCTGGCCGCGGCGGTGTCACTGCTGGAGGTCGCGGGCACGGCGATGCTGGGGGCTGCCGCCGCGTCGCAGTCGCTCGTCAAGCTGCGCGCCGAGGGGCGGTTGCCCGCGGCGGCCCTGGAGGCGCTCTCCGCCGAGGTGATGGAGTTGGTGCTGGGCGACAGTGCCTCGCACACGGTGGTGCTCGCCGAGCCCAACGTGGCGCGGGCCTCGGCGCTCCAGGCGCGCTTCCTCGCGGACGGGGTGCGGGTGGTGCTCGCCGACTCCGCGGCACGGGCGCGCGTGCTGCTGTCACAGGGCAGCCAGGCGCTCGTGGTGGCCTCGCGGTTGCCGGATGGGGACGGGGCCGAGCTCACGCGCTCGTTGCGCTCCGCGGCGGAGACGGCCTCGCTGCCCATCTTCGTGCTGGCACCCCCGGAGGACCCGGGACTGGTGGAGGCCGGGCTGGATGCGGGCGCGGACGACGTCCTCACGTATCCGGTCAACCCGGAGGTGCTGGTGGCCAAGCTGCGGCGTGCGTTGCAGCCGCGCAGGGCGACGGTGACTCCGACTCCGGCTCCGGCACCCGTGCCGGCGGCGATGGCTGGGGTCTCCGCTTCCGCGAGCGCCTGAGCCACGAGCCTCGAACCGGGGCTGCCTCCCGGGCGCGCTCTTCACGAACTTGTCCAACAGTTGGACAACTTTGGGAAGACCGCGCCCGGCGGACCTCCCGGCCATGCGCTTCACCAACTGGTCCGACTGTTGGACCAGTTGCTCCTGACCGGCTCCGGCGGGTCCGCTCCGTCAACGAGGGCTCATTTCCGGCCTCTGCCCGCCTTGATGAGAAGGGCCTGCTGCTGCATGGCCTGACGTTGCTTCTGGGCCCGGTCCTCGACCCGTTGCTGGCTCTGTCCGGAGGCCGCCGCCGCTCCGCTCTGCGCCTGGCCGATGTGCCGGGCGAGCGCGGCGACGGTGGGGTGCTGGAAGAGCTCCACCATGGAGAAGCGCCGGCCGAAGGCCGCGGCAAGCTTCTCGTGCACCTGGACCATCAGGAGCGAGTGCCCTCCCAGGTCGAAGAAGTTGCTGTGCAGGCCCACCTTGTCCGTCTTGAGGGCCTCCTGCCAGATGCCCGCGATGGTCTGCTCGAGCTGGTTGGTGGGTGCCTCGTAGGGGACATCGGACTCGCGCGTGGCGGTGCGCGGGTCGGGTAGCGCGGCGCGGTCCACCTTGCCGTTGCGCGTGAGTGGCAGGCGCGCGAGCGGCACCAGGGCCCAGGGCACCATGAACTCGGGCAGCAGTTGCCGCAGCAGGCCCCGGAGTTGGTGGGCCAGCTCGTGTCCCTGGGCCTCGGCACCCGGAGGCAGGCCCTGGCGCGGGACGAAGTAGCCCACGAGGTGCTGCTCGCCGGGCTGCGTCTCGCGCAGCACCACGATGACCTCGCCCACCTCGGGGTGGGTGCGCATCACGGATTCGATTTCCCCCAGCTCGATGCGCAGGCCGCGCAGCTTCACCTGGTGGTCGGCGCGGCCGAGGAACTCGATGCGGCCGTCCTCGCGCCAGCGGCCGAGGTCTCCCGTGCGGTAGAGGCGCGAGCCCGGTGTGCCGGACGGGTCGGGGATGAAGCGCTCGGCGGTGAGCTCGGGCCGGCCGATGTAGCCACGGCCCACGCCCGTGCCACCGATATAGAGCTCGCCCGGGAAGCCGGGGGGCACCGGACGCAGGTACGCGTCCAGCAGGTGCACGCGCACGTTGCCGAGCGGCCCGCCGATGGTGGGCTCGGGGGCGTCGGCCACCGGGCAGGTGGTGGCGTTCACCGTGCACTCGGTGGGGCCGTACATGTTGACGAAGCGGGTGCGCGAGCGGGCGCGCAGCTCCGTCCAGGTGCCCGGGGTGATGGCCTCACCGCCCACCAGCACGAGCGCGGGGGAGAAGTCCGGTTCGCGGCCCAGGCCCTGCTCCAGCAGGGGCGCCAGCAGCGAGGGCGTGGTGTCCAGCACGTCGAGCGCCTGCCGCTGCACGAAGCCGCGCATCCGCGATGCATCCATGCGGGCCTCCTCGGGGACGATGTGCAGCGAGTGGCCGTTGAGGAGCTGCACCCACTGCTTGACGGAAGTATCGAAGACGAGCGGCCCGTTGAGGCTGACGCGCAGGCCGGGGCCACGGCCCTCGTAGACGGTGTCACGCAGGGTAGCCGCGAGGTTGAGCAGTGAGCGGTGCTGGATCATCACCCCCTTGGGCCTGCCCGTGGAGCCGGAGGTGAAGAGCACGTAGGCGAGCTGCTCGGGCGCGATGGTGACGTCCGGCGCGGTGTCCAGAGCGCTGGCGATCCGCTCGGCGTCGGAGTCCAGGAGGACGGCCGTGGCCACGCCCTCGGGGAGCAGGGACTGGAGGTGGGCGCGGGTGACGACGAGCCGCGCGTCGGCCTGCTGGAGCATGGAGCCGAGGCGCTCGCGGGGGTAGAGCGGATCGAGCGGCACGAAGGCGCCGCCGGCCTGGAGGATGGCGAGCAGGGCGACGGCCTGCTCCACGGAGCGCTCCAGGAAGAGGCCCACGCGCGTTTCGGGTCCCACGCCCAGCGAGCGCAGGTGCCACGCGAGCCGGTGGGCGCGGGAGGCCAGTTGGGAGAACGTGAGCCGCTCGTCCTCGAAGGCCACCGCGAGCGCGTCCGGGGTGCTCCGGGCCACGGCGGCGAAGCGCTCGGGAAAGCTGCCCGTGGTGTCGTAGGGACGCTCGGTGCGGTGGAAGGACTCCAGCCGCCGCAGCTCCGCCCAACCCATCACCGGCAGGGACTCCAGCGTGCGCTCCGGCCCGGTGGCGGCAGCCTCCAGCAGCGCCAGCAGCCGCTCTCCCAGCACCTCACTGGAGTAGCGCGAGCCGTCCCCCTGGATTTCCAGGTCGAGCATCCCCTGGTGTTGTCCGCAGCTCAGCTTGAGCTCGAAGCGGCTGGTGCAAGCGCTCATCCGCCGGGGGGTGAAGGTGAGGCCGTCCTGGTGGAACTCCTCGGGCCAGGTGAAGTCCTCGAAGGCGAAGGGGAAGAAGGGGGCCTTCGCCACGTCGAAGTATTCCTGCCACGCGATGGTGTCCTGCGTGGACCGGGCCACCTCGCGGGCGAAATCGGCGAAGCGGGCGTGCGCGCGCACCTCGCAGCGCAGCGGGAGGTAGCGCTCGAAGAGGCCGATCGCCTCATCCAGTCCTTCGTAGGTGCGGCCATCGAAGCGCACCGCCACGGACCATTCGAGGCATCCGGAGTGGCGGGCCAGCAGGAGCTGCCAGCAGGCCAGCACGAACGTCGGCACCGGCACGCCGATGCGCCCGGCCGCGGCAATCACCGAAGCGGTGAGTCCGGGGGGCAGCTCCCTCGGCCGCCACGGTCTGGGATTGAAGGCAGGCACGGGTGTTCCGGTGCCCGGGGCGGGGAACTCGAGGCCCTCCCAGTAGCGCCGGCCGTCCTGGGCGTCCTCGGACTCGAGGAGCTGCTGGAACACCTCCGAGACGTCCGCGTACTGCATGGCGGGCTCGGGCAGGGGTTCGCCGCCTCCCTGCGCCGCCCAGGCTCCGGCGAGCTCGCGGACGAGACAGGCCAGTCCCTTCCGGTCCGCCGCGAGCGCCGGGAGGTCCACCACCAGCAGGTGCCGCTCGGGACCGAGCGTGGCCAGCCACAGGCCGCCCGGCTCCTCGGGTGCGCGCTTCTCGGGCGTGTGGCTCCAGGGGTTCTCGGACGGGCCGAGCAGCAGGTCCTCCAGCAATGAGCTCCACCACTGGGCGCGAGCGCCCGTCCAGTCGAGCTCCTGCAGCACGGTGGCGGGTACGTCCCCGGGGACCTGGACGGCGGCCTCGGTGCCCGGGAGCCGGCGGTACGTGGTGCGGAGGATCTCATGCCGGGAGATGACCTCCCGCGCGGCGCGCTCGAGGCGCGGCTTGTCCAGCGGGCCTCGCAGCTCCACCACGCACTGCGCGCGGTAGGGCGTGTCCGGGCTCGAGGTGAGCCAGGCCCAGAGGTGGGCCTGCTGGGGAGAGAGACGGAAGCCGTTGGAGGAGGACAAGGCGGAGTCTCCTAGGAGTGGGCGGGGACGGGGCGCACGCCGTCCCAGGGAAAGAGGCGGGCCATGCCGACGAGCACCTCGCGCGGGCCGGAGAAGGGCGTGCGCGCGTGCGCCGCGAGCATGTTGTCGACGACGAGCAGATCTCCCCGCTCCCAGGGGAAGGAGACCGTCTCGGCGTGGTAGGCCGCGCGCAGCGTCTCCAGCACCTCGGGCTCGATGGGCGAGCCGTCGCCGTAATAGGTGTTGTTGGGCAGGTCCTCCTCGCCGAACTCCGCGAGCAGCGCCGAGGCCACCGCGGGAGGCAGCGTGGAGACGTGGAAGAACGTGGCGTGGTTGAACCACACGGGCTCGCCGCTGACGGGGTGGAGCCCGGCGGCGCGGCGCACCTGGCGCGTCCTCAGCCGCTGGCCCTCGCGCCACTCGAACTGGATGTGGTTGCGGCGGCAGTACGCCTCGACCTCGGCGGGCGACTCCGTCTGGAAGGCCGTCTGCCAGCTCAGGCCGAACTGGCCGCCGAAGTTGCGCACGTACGTGTAGCCCTGTTGCAGGAAGCGGGCGCGCACCTCGGGCGGCAGGCGCTGGAAGACGCGGCGCGAGTCCACCAGGGGCGTGCGGCCTCCCTCCCGCGCGGGCGTCACGCAGCAGAAGAAGAGGCGCAGGGGGAAGGCCTGGTTATAGGACTGCTCGTTGTGCGGGAAGATGTGCTCGGCGGGCGGGTGGTCCGTGGAGGTGTAGACGTTGCCGCTCACCTGCGAGCGCGGCGAGGAGCGCTCCTCATAGGGGAGGGACTCGCCGGCCACGGCGCGGATGGCGCGCTCCAGGGCCTCGGCGGACGCGATGTCGAAGCCGCGGAAGAGCACGGCGCCATGGCGGTGCAGGTGCTCGTCGACGCGCGCGCGGTGCTTGCTGGCCCAGTCGGCGAGGTCCACGCCCGGGAGCGTGGGCCGGGCGAGCACGGGGAGGGAGAGTCCGGGCTGGAGCGGCTCGAAGCGGACCCAGTCCTCGCCGGACTCCGCCACCTCCCGGCGCTTCACCTGGGGGAGTGCCTTCTTCATGGTGTGCCTTCCCTTGTTGCGCATGCTCCCTCTCCCTCTGGGAGAGGGCGGGGGGTGAGGGTGGTCGGCCCGAGAGTCACCGTGAGGAAGACCCTCACCCTGACCCTCTCCCAGAGGGAGAGGGGACGTCGGTCTTGCGGCGCACGTTGCGGAACAGGTCCTGCCGCTTGGATTTCAGCTCCTCGGCCCGGGCGCGCTCGTGTTGCCGCTCGTGCTCGGTGAGGACGTCGCGCAGCTCCTCCAGCGTGGCGTCCGGGCGCTGCGCGGCGGCCGAGAGCACGGCCTGATAACCCTCGCCGAGCCGGGCGATGGTGGCGCCATCGAAGAGCGCGGTGCTGTAGCGCAGCACGCCGCCCAGCACGCCCCCGTGCTTCGACAGCAGCACCGACAGGTCGAAGGGCGAGCCCCCGTCATCGAGCTCGAGCAGCTCCAGGCGCAGGCCGGGCAGCTCCAGCGCGGGCAGGGGCGCGTTCTCCAGGACGAACATCACCTGGAAGAGCGGGTTGTAGCGGGCGTCGCGCGGGGGGCGGAGCGTCTCGACGAGCTTGTCGAAGGGGACGTGCGGGTGCGCGTAGGCCCCGAGCGCCACCTGCCGCACGCGGGCGAGCACCTGCCGGAAGGTGGGGTTGCCCGAGAGGTCCACGCGCAGGACGAGCTGGTTGACGAAGAGGCCCACCAGTTGCTGGGTGCGCGGGTGCTCGCGGTTGGCGAGGTCCGTGCCCACCACCACGTCCGTCCGGCCGGTGCGCTGGTGGAGCGTCACGAGGAAGCCGGCGAGCAGCACCATGAAGGGCGTGGCGCCCTCGGCCTGTCCGAGCTGCTCGAGGCCCACGGTGAGGGGCGCGGAGAGCGTCAGCGGGTGGCGCGCGCCCTCGAAGGACTGGGTGGCGGGGCGGGGCCGGTCGGCGGGCAGCTCCAGCAGGGGAGGCATGCCGGTGAGGTGCTCCTTCCACCACGACTGCTCGGCCGCGAGCGTGCCGCCCTCCAGCCAGCGCCGCTGCCACGCGGCGTAATCCGTGTACTGGACGCGCGGGGCGGGCAGGGGCGAGGGGCGGCCCTCGGCGAAGGCGGGGTAGAGGGCGCCCAGCTCGCGGACGAGCACGCCCATGGTCCAGCCATCCGAGACGATGTGGTGCACGGAGAGCACCAACCGGTGCCGCTCCGGGGCGAGCTTCAGCAGCTTCGCTCGCAGCAGCGGGCCGCGCTCCAGGTCGAAGCGCTGGCGGGCCTCCAGGGTGGTGAGCCGGGTGGCCTCGGCCTCGCGCCCGGCCTCGGGCAGGCCGGACAGGTCCACGAGGGCGCCCTCTCCGGCGAGCGGGCCCAGGTCCGGCACCTGCTCCGCGGGGAGCAGCACCTGCACGCGCTTGCCGTCCACGAAGGGGAAGCGGGCGCGCAGCGAGTCATGCCGGCGGAGGATGGCCGCGAGCCCGCGTCCCAGGGCCTCCACGTCGAGCCGTCCCTCCAGCTTCACCGCCGCGGCGACGTTGTAGGCCGAGTTGCCCGTCGCGAGCTGGTCCAGGAAGAGGAGCCGCTCTTGTCCGTAGGCGAGGGGCGGGTGGGGGCCGTGGTGGGCGGGCTCGAGGGGCGGCGGGGCGGAGGGCGCGGGGTGCAGGGCCTCCAGCGCGCGGGTGGTGAGGGTGCCCAGGCTGGCGCCATCGAGCAGCAGCGCCACGGGCAGGTGGATGCCCAGCTCCTCCTCCAGCGCGCCCTTCAGCTCGATGGAGTGGATGGAGTCCAGGCCGTACGCGGTGAGGGGCCGCGCCTCATCCAGCGCGGAGGCGGGCACGGCGAGGGCGCGTGCCAGCCGGTGCCGCAGGTGCTCGCCGAGCAGCCGGTGCCGCTCCGTCTCCGAGGCGCTCAGCAGGGCCTCGCGGGTGAGGGCGGGCGGCTCGGCCTGTGCCGTGGACGCGGCCTGGGGCGCGGCGCTCTCCGTGACGAGCTCCAGCTCGCCCGCGAGGTACATGGCGCGGCAGGTGCTGCGTTGAATCTTGCCGCTGGACGTCTTGGGGATGTGGCCCGCGGGGACGAGCACCACGCGGCTCGGTGCCACCTCGTGCTGCTCGGCGACGGCGCGGCGGATGGCGTCCACGGCCTCGGAGGGCTCCGGGAGCTTCGCGCGGTCCACCTCGTGGACGAGCACGAGCTGCTCCTGCCCGTCCGTCTCCAGGCCGAAGGCGGCGGAGCAGCCCGGACGCAGCGCGGGGTGGCTGGCCTCGGCGGTCTGCTCCAAGTCCTGCGGGTAGAGGTTGCGCCCGCGCAGGATGATGAGGTCCTTGATGCGGCCCGCGACGAACAGCTCGCCGCCCGAGAGGAAGCCGAGGTCTCCGGTGCGCAGCCAGGGTCCCTCGCCGGTGTCGCTCCGGCGGGCGCGGAAGGTCTGCTCGCTCTGCTCGGGCTGGCCCCAGTAGCCCTGGGCGACGCTCCCGCCGCGCACCCAGATTTCACCGCGCTGGCCCTCGGGCACGGGGACGCGTGTCTCGGGGTCGGCGATGAGCAGCTCCTGGTCCATCACGCTCGTGCCACAGCCCACGAGCTGGCTCACGCGCTCGGAGCCCTCCTGCTTCCAGTCGCGCACCACGGGAAGCTCGCCCTTGCGCCCACCGGTGACGAGCAGGGTGCCCTCGGCCAGTCCGTAGCACGGGTAGAAGGCCTCGCGGCGGAAGCCGGAGCTGGCGAAGGCCTCGGCGAAGCGGTCCATCGTGGCGGCGCGCACGGGCTCGGCGCCGTTGAAGGCCAGGCTCCAGGTGCTCAGGTCCAACGCGGCGCGCTGCTCGGGCGTGGTCTTCCGCACGCACAGGTCGTAGGCGAAGTTCGGCCCGCCGCTGTGCGTGCCGCGGTAGCGGGAGATGGCCTCGAGCCAGCGCACGGGCCGTTTGAGGAAGTCCAGCGGCGAGAGCAGCACCACGGGGATGCCGGCGAACAGCGGCTGGAGCACGCCGCCGATGAGGCCCATGTCGTGGTAGGGCGGCAGCCAGATGACGCCCACGCTCCCGGGCGAGGGCTCGAAGCCGCGCTGGATGGCCGTCGAGTTGTGCAGCAGGTTGCCGTGACTGAGCATCACCCCGCGCGGCGTGCCGGTGGAGCCCGAGGTGTACTGGAGGAACGCGAGCGACTCGCGCGTGAGGCCCGGGTCCTTCCAGGCGCTGGCGGCGTCCGCGGGCACCTCGTCGGTGGCCACCCACTTGAGCCCGGCCAGTCCGGGGAACTGCTCGGCCAGCCCGTCCGCCATGGAGCGGATGAAGCCGTTGGTGAGCGCGAAGCGGGCGCGCGCGTCGGAGATGAGCGCCTCGAGCCTCGGGAGCGTCCGTCCCAGGCGCATCGGGTCCGGCGGGTAGGCCGGCACGGCGATGGCTCCGGCGTAGATGCAGCCGACGAAGGCCGTGACGTAGTCGAGCCCGGGCGGGTAGAGCAGCAGCACCCGCTCGCCCCGTGCTCCCAGCTCCTGCAGGAGTCCGCCGATAGCCCGTGCGCGCGCGTTCAGTCCGGCGTAGGTGAGGTGTGCCTCCTCGGTCTCACCATCGACGAGGAAGGTGTACGCGAGTTCCTCTGGCTGGGATTCGGCACGGCGGCGCGACAGCTCGAGGAGCGAGGAGGAGTCGAACGAGGAGGACGGTGCCAAAGCCCAAGGGCTTTTAGCACGCGCTCCCAGCAATGCCTATCCCGCAACTCCAGGAATCCGGTGCCGCATCCGCTCAGTGGCGGAAGCTGGATTTCTCTCCGCGCAGCAGACCGAGCAGTGAGGTCGCCGCCTCCAGCGGATGGGTCGCGTAGTGCCTCACGGTCTCCACGCGAGGCAGCTTCACGCCGCGGCTCCAGGGCCCGCGCATCCAGCGCTTCGGCGGAGGATCGGCCGGTGAGGCGCGCGACGGGTCGGCGTCGCGTGGCTCCTCGGGGGCGCTCGCGCTCCTGCGGGGCTCCTCCTCGGACATGGGCACGTAGCGGGGATGCGCAACGGTGCCGCGCTCCACCTGGACGGGGTGGGCCTCGCCGTGCTCCGTCGCGGCCACCATCTGGTGCGAGGCGAGCGTCTCCGGTGCCTCCCGCTCCTCCAGGGACTTCTGCTCGTCGCGCGCGCGCCGCGAGGACCAGAAGACCTCCACGAGGTCCGTCGCCTCCAGGCGCGCCTTCGGGTGGCCATGCTCCGGGGTGAGCACCACGCCGTGCTCGTCCAGCGCCTGCACCTCCTCGAGCCGCACCCGGTGCTCGCGCGTGACGACCACGCGGCGCTCGAGCACGAAGCCCTCATCGTCGACGGCGATGACGCGTCCGAGCGGCTCGCCATCGTGGCAGCGCACCACCATTCCCGCACGAATCCTGGTTCGAGACATGACTGGCTCCGTTCGTTTGCTTCAGTCCCCGTCTTCCGTGTCGAGCGGCCCGGGCAGGGCATTCACGTGCACCACATGCCCGCCCTCGTCGGGCGGCGCGCGGGTGGCCTCGCTCTCCTCCGGGGTGTGGGGCGCCCGCTCCTCGAAGCCGTCGCCTTCCAGGTTGCGCTGCCGTTGCTCGCTCGTGCTCCCGTAGCCCTCCCGCAGCCGTTCCTTGCCGGTCATGGTCATCCGCTCCTGGGTGTGAACGTCCAAGCCCTAACGGTTGGGATGGGGGGAGGGGACCGCAACGCCTCCCTCCCTGGGAGAGCCCGGCCCCGGTCCAGTCCTGGGAGGCGCCCTCTCCACCGGCCGCCGGGCAGGCGAGTACCCAGGCACACACCCCCGTGGCCCAAGGCCCACGGGGGCCCCCCTTCCGAGGCCTCCGCGCCCGGGGCACCAGGGCGGCACGTCTGGTGCAAAACCCACCAGAGGGCGTGGGGAATGTCCCCCCCGCTCGACTGTCGACGGAGGCGCGCCCCACTGCTATGCACACCCACACCATGGATGTTCGCCCCTCTCCGCGCCGCGCGCTGCTGCTCGCGCTGGTGCTGCTGATGTCCGCCTGCAAGACGACCTCCGCCACGGGCGGTGGCTCTTCCCCTGACACCTCGTCCGGCTCCTCGAGTCAGGGCCGCACCGAAGACGTCCCCCAGGGAGACCCGTTCCCGTCGAGGCCCTCCGTCGAGGCGCGCAAGGACGCGCAGGCGGACCAGGCGCTCGCCCAGGCCATCCAGCAGGCCGAGACGGCGCCGCGCAAGCAGGCCGCCGAGGGATTGCTGGCGGTGCGCAAGGCGTACCCGCAGACGACGGCGGGCCAGGAGGCCCTGTACCGGGCCGGCGTGCTCTTCTATGACGCGCAGGACTACGCCAACGCGCGCAAGAGCTTCAACGAGCTGCTCTTCGAGAACCCGCTCCATCCGCAGGCCACCGAGGCCAAGCGCCGGCTGGGCAAGGCCGCGTTGGAGGTGGGGGCCTATCGCGACGCGTACCAGACGCTCTACAGCCTCGCCGAGCGCGCCGAGGGCGCCGAGCGCACCCAGCTGCTCGAGGACGCCGCGAAGGCCGCGGAGAAGGCGGGCCTGTTCGGGCAGGCGCTGCGCATCTCGGTGGACCTGGCCGGCAACGCCCAGACGCCCGAGGCGCAGCAGGCCGCGGTGGCTCGGGTGCAGCAGCTGGTGGAGGGCCGCGCGGGCTTCATGGACGTGGCGCAGATCATGGAGGAGCTGTCGCCGGCCAACCCCGCCTGGCCGGTGCTGAGCTTCAAGCTGGCCCGCATCTACTACCACCTGCGCGACTGGACGCGGCTGGAGGAGACGCTCAACCGCTTTCTGGCGGAGGCGCCCAACCACCCGTTCGCCGGACAGGCCCGCGAGCTGCTCGCGCGCGCCACCCGCCGCGTGGAGGTGCAGACGAAGACGGTGGGCGTGTTGCTGCCCCTGTCTGGCAAGTACAAGGCCGTGGGCGAGGCGGTGCTGCGCGGGGTGAAGCTGGCCCTGGCCGGCAGCGACATCGAGCTCATCGTCAAGGACACCCAGGGGGACGTGAACGTCACCGGGCAGGCCATGGAGCAACTGGCCTTCGACGAGGGCGTCATCGCCGTGCTGGGCCCCATCACCGTGGACGAGTCCCGCCGCGCCGCGCTGCTGGCCGAGGAGCTGCAGGTGCCGCTGCTGACGCTCACGCGCCAGGAGGACATCACCGGCATCGGGCCCTTCGTCTTCCGCAACATGCTCACCAACTCGGCGCAGGCGCAGGCCATCGCCGACTTCGCGATGAAGCAGAAGGGCTTCAAGAGCTTCGCGATGCTCTACCCCAACATGACGTACGGGGTGGAGCTGGCCAACGACTTCTGGGACCGCGTGGTGGCCAACGGCGGCCAGGTGCGCGGCGCCGAGACGTACGACCACGACCAGACGACGTTCACCACCGAGGCCAAGAAGCTGGTGGGCCGCTACTACCTGGAGGACCGGCTCGACTACCTCGAGGGCGTGCGCGAGGTGCAGAAGGAGACGACCGGCAAGGACGCGTTCCGCAAGCGCAAGGCGATGGAGAAGATGAAGGGCGAGGTGCCGCCCATCATCGACTTCGAGGCCATCTTCATCCCCGACGAGTGGAAGCGGGTGAGCCTGGTGGCTCCGGCGCTGGCGGTGGAGGACATCGTCACCAACGCGTGCGACGCGCGCGACCTGGAGCGCATCCGCAAGACGACGGGCCGCAAGGATCTCAAGACGGTGATGCTGCTGGGCACCAACGCGTGGAACAGCGGCAAGGGCGCCAGCGGCCTGCCCGAGCTCGTCGAGCGCGGGGGCAAGTTCGTCACCTGCTCGGTGTACGTGGACGGCTTCTTCGTGGACTCGCAGCGGCCGGCCACGCAGCGCTTCGTGAAGGCCTACCGCCAGGCGAACAACGGGGACCCGGGCCTGTTCGAGGCCTATGGCTACGACTCGGCGCGCATGGTGCGCCAGCTGCTCGAGTCGAAGCAGGCGCCCAAGAGCCGCGGGGAGTTCCGCGAGGCGCTGGCCAACGTGAAGGACTTCGACGGTGCCACGGGCAAGACGTCCTTCGATGACAAGCGCGAGGCGCGCAAGCCCCTCTTCCTGCTCTCGGTGAGCAACAAGGGTGTGACGGAGGTGCCTCCGGAGCAGTCGGCGGCGCTGGGTGGCTCGTGAGGGCCGCCGCGCCTCGTGCGCCGTGGCTCTTGGGGCTGTTGCTGCTGGCGGGGTGCCGGCACGCCGCGCCGGTGCTCGCGCCGGACACCGCCTACCGGCTGGAGTCCACGCCGGGCGGCCACCTCGCCGGTGAGGTGGTGGGCCTCGAGGACGGCGCCGTCCTCGATCGCCGGGACTTCGTCTGGACGCTGGCCTTCTCGCCGGAGTCCTCGCGCGTGGCCTACTCGCACCTGGGCGCGCGCGAGTACCAACTGGCCCTGTGGACGCTGCGGCCCTCGCTGGCGCGTGTGGTGGAGCAGGGCATCAACTCCACCGATTTCGACGTGGAGGCGCTGGCCTTCTCCCGGGACGGCTCGCTGCTGGCGAGCGCGGGCTGGGACGGCATGGTGCGCCTCTATGACGCGGCCACGGGCACGCTGAAGGCGAGTCTGCGCACCGAGGAGCCCCTCACCGCGGTGGCCTTCCACCCGGCCGGTGGCTACCTGGTGGCGGGCAGCGCGCAGGGGCTGCTCACCGTGCTGCGCGTGGTGGACCTGGGCTTCTCCTTCGAGGCGCGGCCCCACACGGACCGGGTGAGCGCGCTCGTCTTCGCGCCGGACGGGACGCTGTACTCGGGGAGCTGGGACAAGCGCATCCGAGTCTTCGACGCGCGCGAGGAGGCGCTGCGGCGCGAGCAGGCGCGGGTGCGCTTCGAGCGGCGCGGTGGCTTCGCCGTGGTGGGCGGGACGCTCAATGGGAAGTCGCCGGTGGCCTTCGCGCTGGATGCGCGCGCTCCGGCGCTGGTGCTCGGCACGCAGGCGGCGGCGGAGGCCGGCATCGACACGGCCATGCTGCAGGAGACGGTGTCGCTGCCCACGGCGCTCGGTTCCACGCTGGCGCGGGTGGCCCGCGGCCAGCGGCTGCGCCTCAAGGGGCTGGAGCTGGACGGCCTGGACGTGGCGGTGTGTGACGCGTGTCTGCCTCCGGGCGTGGGCGGCGTGCTGGGTGCGCCCTTCGCCGAGCGCGTGGACGTGGCCTTCGACGACGCCACGGGCGAGGCCGTCTTCACGCTGAAGGCTGCGGCGCAGGTGCGGCAGGAGGAGCGGGGGCTGGTGCTCGCCCCGCGGACCGGGTTCACCTTCGAGGCGCACGTGAATGACGTGACGCTCGACGCGGCCGGGCGCCGCCTGGGGGTGGCCTTCTCCGAGCCGAAGGCCGAGCGCAACCGCACTGTCTACGAGCGCGAGAAGAAGGGGCTGGTGGAGCCGCCCGCCGAGTGGAACGCCGCGGCGCTGGTGGACGCGGGCTCGGGCCAGGTGCTGCGGAAGTGGACGGCGCACCGGGGCGTGGTGGCCTCCGCGGGCATCTCCCCGGATGGGCGCTCGCTGGTGAGTGGTGGCTGGGACAAGCAGCTGTACGTCTGGCGCGAAGGGCAGGAGTCGCCGGTGGCGGAGCGGAAGTTCGGTTGGTCCGTGCGCCGGGTGCGCTTCAGCCCGGACGGGCGGCTGGTGGGCGTGGCCGCGTGGACGCCGCAGAAGGCCGCCGGAAACCAGGAGAGCGATCCGGCCGCGGCCCTCTTCCCCGTGTGCTACGCCGCCCCCACCGTGGAGCGGTGACGTACTCCCTCTCCCCTCGGGAGAGGGTTGGGGTGAGGGTGCCCGAACCCGTTCTCCAGCCCGTGGCCCACACTGGGGACAGAGGGTTCAACCCGGGTTCACCCGATACCCTCACCCCGTCCCTCTCCCGGAGGGCGAGGGGAAATGGCCGCGGTTGTCAGCAAATGGCCGCGGTCATCAGCGCATGTTCCCAGGGACTCAGCCCTCTCCCAGAGGGAGAGGGGACATCCACGGGTTCTCGGACCGAGGCTGCTCACTCTCGGGCTCGTCCAGCACGGTGAGCACCGGCCGGGCATCCGCCAGCGACGGCGCGAAGAGCGAGGGCTGCTCGGGATCGGCGAACACCGCCGCGAAGTCCTCGGGCGTCAGCGCTCGCACCAGCCGGGCCGCGAACGTCTCGCGTAACTGCCGGGCGTAGAAGTCGGCGTCATAGTCCCGGGGATCGCTCTCATTCTCACCGGCCTCGGATTCGGGCAGCAGTCCCGCGCGTCCGCCCACCGCCCGGTAGACCCGCACCTGCTCGCCGGAGGCCCAGTGCTTCCGCCCGCTCGCCAGCATGGCCTCGTAGGGCAGCTCGCGCCTGCGCGCGGCGAGATACTGCTCCGGCGTCTTCGTCAGCCGCACCTGTGCCGCCACGCTCCGGGTTGGCAGTGCCCGCCGGCGCAGCGCCATCACGGTTTCGACATAGATGTCCCGCACGCCGGGGATGTCTCCCGCGAGCAGGCAGCGCAGTGCCCGGCGCAGGAAGTCCTCGCCGAAGGGCTCGGCCCGGCTGGAGCGGAACGCCACGCCGCGCAGGATGAGCGCCCCGTCATAGGGCTGCAGCGCGTAGTTCTTCGGTTCATGCGAGAGCATCGCGGCATAGCGTCCGTCGAACTCGAGGCGGACCTTGGGGGGCAGCAGGGCCGCCACTTCGGAGACCACCCGGCGCTCGTCGGCCTCGCCCCAGCCGTCCGGCACGGAGAAGTACACGCCGTCCGTGTCGGCCTCCAGCAGTGTGACGCCGCGCCGGGCCAGCTCCTGGCAGATCTGCGCCAGCACCTCGCGCCCGCGCCGCGTCACCTCGTTGGCGGCGTGCACGTCCGCGAAGCGCGTGAGCCCGCCCGCGCCCAGGTAGCCGTAGGCCGAGTTGACGACGATCTTCATCGCCGCGGAGAGCGCCTCATTCGTGTGCCGCTCCGGCGAGCCGGGGGCCGCGGCCTTCGCACGGGCCTTGGCCGCGAGCCGCTGCTCCACGAGCCGGTCCACCAGCGCGAGCATCACGCCGAGCCGATCCCTCCGAGGGCCGATGCGGTACTGGCGCATCAACGAGGGGTACAGGCTGGCGACGTCGGCCTTCACCACGTGCCGGGCCACGCCCGTGGCGAACAGGTGGAGCGCCGCCCCGCTGTGGGGTGTGCCATCGCCGGGCTCATGGGTGGGCAGTGCGGCCCCCGCCCGGAGATAGGCGCGCACGAGGAGCGGGTCGATGACGCCGGTGGCGGGCCCCGCGTCCGCGAGGCGCTCGTAGCGGCGGGGTGCCATGCGGGCCAGTGCGAAGGCCGCTCCGCCGAGCATGCGAGCCAGTCCGGCGGCCTCCGTCACGTCGTCGCGGGCATAGCGCCGCACGCGCTCGGGGTCGGTGCCGAAGACCTCGTGCACCCGGGCCCCGGGAATGTGCTCCCGCTCCGGGCCCGCGAGGCCCAGGTGCCGCGCGACGGCCTTGAGCCCGTGGCCCGGCAGCTCCCGCGTGGAGAAGTCGTGCCGCCGCACGGCGTCCAGCGTGTCGATGAACTCGCGGCCGGGAACCGTGTACCGCGCGCGGCGCATCGCATCGTGGCCGGGGCCCCCACGTCCAGGGGCGGCGCCTCTTGCGGCGGGGCGCTGCCGCAGGCCCGGTATGCCAGCGCGTCCCAGCGCGAGCGTCACGCCGAGCACCCGCGCCCGGTGGGCGAGGAAGGGCAGGTCGAAGCCGTGCAGGTTGTGATTCTCGAGCACGTCCGGGTCGATGGCACGCACCCGCGCGACCAGCCGCTGGAGGAGATCGGCCTCGGCGGCATCGCCATCGCCATGGACCTCCAGGGTGTCGGCCCTGCCGTCCGTGTCCCGGATGGCCACGAGGAAGATGCGGTCGTGCGCGGGGTTCAACCCGGTGGTCTCGAGGTCCAACTGCATGCGGCGCAGGTCATCGAACCGGAGGTCGCGGAAGTACGTGCGCCCCGATGCGACGAGGTACTGCTCCTCGGGGGGAAGCGCGAGCACCGCTTGGGCGCCCAGCTCCCGCAGGTTTCCGATGGAGTGGCCGAGTCTGCGCGAGGCGCCCTGGAGCACGGCCGAGGCCAGTGCACGCCCATCCTCCGCGCGGACCAGGTAGCGAAGCGCGCCGGGACCCTCGAGCTCCTGCCACGTCACCCGGTGCGGCGCGGGTCCTTCGCTCTCGGGGCGGAGCCTCGCGCCGAGGTGCGCCAGGTCCTCCAGCGAGGCCAGGAGCAGCCAGGGACGGAAGCGCACATCCTCGCGCACGAGCGAGCCACTCTGGGGAATCCGCCGCCAGACGAAGGCACGGCCATCGGGCTCCGCCCAGACCGAGACGATGCCGGGTGTTTCATCCCAGCCCCAGAGCCACTCGTCCTCCGGCGTGTGCGCCATCGTGGGCTCTTCAGTAGTTGAGGTGGATGGCCTCGCGGGGCAGTCCACGGTCCCGCAGCGTGTCGATCACCCCCTGCACCATGCCCGACTGGCCGCAGACGAAGGCCAGGGTCTCCTCCACCGGCTCCTCGCCCAGGTGGGCCTGGACGTAGCCGGTGAGGCCCTGCCAGCCGCTCGCGCCCGGCTGGCTCACCGTGCGCACCACGCGGATGCCCGCCGCCTCCCAGTGGTGCAGCTCGTCCTCGTAGGCGAAGGCCTGCGGGGTGCGCGCCCCGAAGTACAGCGTCACACGCCCGTAGGCGCTCCGCTCCTGGCGGATGCTCTCGATGACGGAGCGGATGGGGGAAATCCCCGAGCCCGTGGCGAACAGCAGCAGGTTCCCGCCTCGCGCCTGCACCAGGGGGAAGCCCCGGCCCTCGGGGCGCCAGCTGTGTACCTGGGCTCCCGGCGCGAGCGTCACCAGCGTATCCGCCAGCGGGCTGCCCCCCTTGAGGAGGAACTCCCAGCGGGTGCCAAAGGGCTCCGGCGCCGAGGCGATGGCGAACAGCCCCTCCCCCACCTCGGGCAGGGCCAGGCGCACGTACTGCCCCGGGGTGCGGTGCGTCCCCACCAGCGGGGTTCCGCCGATGTCCAGGACGAGCTCGGTGAGGCCCTCCGCGGCCGGGAGGACGGCCGCCACGGTGGTGGGGTGCCAGTCGTTCATGTCGGAACTGATTTAACCCGGTCCCGGCCCGCCGTCGCCCTTTGATAACCTGGGGGGCGTGAAGACCCTGCTCTGGTTGGTGTTGTTCCTCATCGGGCTGGCGGGCGTGGTGCTGCCGGCCATCTATCTCCATGCCTCCAGCAAGCTGCCCCAGCTGGAGACGGAGTTCGACCTGGAGAAGCAGCTGCGCCACTCCATCGAGGGCGAGCGGATGAGCCTCCAGGCGGGCACCTTCGGGCCCAAGCGGCCCATTGCCTACAACCGGCCGGACTTCTCGCGCCTGCCCAAGGACCTGGTGGCCCTCTACATCTCGCAGCTCGGGTGCCCCACCTACTTCCAGACGCGGCGCGAGGACGGCGCGAAGTGGGCCTGGCGACTCTTCTCCGTCGTCACCTTCGGCACCGAGCCGCCGGGGGATGGGGCCTGCGAGCGCCTCATCGCCGCGCGGCTCGCCACGGCGCTGGGCATTGGCGGCGCGCTGGAGCAGGCGGTGGCGGCCAACCGCCTGCACTCCTTCCTCCAGAAGGACCAGCTCATCGCCTATGACCTGTCCACGCTCTACTTCGACCGGGGTGTCGTCGGGGTGGAGGACGCGGCCTTCAAGGTCTTCGGGCGCGAGCTGGACACGCTCAAGCTGCCGGAGCTGGCCGAGCTGGCGCTCACCCTGCCGCCGCACGACATGTACGGGGATGCGCTGGTGTGCCGCAACGCGAGCCTCATCCGGCAGAACCGGGACGTGCTGCTGGCGGACCTGGCGGGCTTCAAGCTGGTGACCGAGGAGCGGGCGCGCACCGCCATGTCCCAGCCCGTCATCTGCCGCTGAAGCGCTGGGGTGAAGCACCGGGGGCCTGGCGCGCGGGCCGGGCCCCTCGTCACTTGCGGCGCAGGAAGAACTTCTCCCAGCCGTCCAGCTCCTTGGCCACCTGACGGCGCTCCTCGGGCGTCGAGGCCGACTCGGCCTTCTCCCGGATGTCGTCGAGGGTGCGGCGCGTGGCGGGGCTGAGCTTCTGGCCGGACTGGGAGAGCGTGTCGACCTCCCTGTCCAGCTTGCGGATGCGGGCGAGCAGCGCCGTCTGGGTGAGCGCGCGCGGCTTCACCGGCTCGGTGGAGACCACCGCCGGGCCCGCGGGATGGACGGCGTTGTCGTGCGGCTGCGTGGTGCCGGCCTGCACGGTGGTGCCCGCGTCGGGCACGGCGGCCGGGGGCGGCGTCTGCTGCGCCAGGCTCGTACCCGCGTCCGGCGTGGGCTCCACCACCGGCTGCGGCGGGGGCTTCACGGGCTGCGGCGGGGGCGCGATGACCACCTGGGGCGGCGGGGTGGGCGTGGGCCCGCCGCGCAGGGCGAGCACGAGGCCACCGCCCACGGCCACCAGCGCGAGCGCTCCCACGCCCAGGAGCAGCCGCCGCGAGGACGGAGTGCCCCCGGTGTCGCGCGGCGCCTCGGGCGGAGGCTGCGGCTTCAGCGGCTCGGGCGCCGGGAGGGGCTTGGGCTCGAGGGGCTCGGCGGGGTCGAGGGCCTCCGGCGTCGCCCTGCGGGCGGGCTCGGGGACGGTGGGCCGGGGGTGGGCCTGCTGGGTGAGGGTGTCGCGCAGCCGCTGGAGCTGGCGGCGCAGCTGCTCGGCGGAACCGGGGCGCGCCTCCGGATCCTTGGTGAGCATCTGCAGGATGAAGGCATCCAGCGCGGCGGGCAGCTCGGGGACGAACTCCGAGGGCCTCGGCGGCCGCGCGTCCACGTGCTTCATCAGCAGGTCCACCGGCGAGGTGCCGGTGAAGGGCAGCCGGCCGGTGACCATCTCGAAGGCCACCACGCCCAGGGCGTAGAGGTCCGTCATGGGCCCCACGGGCTGGCCCCGGGCCTGCTCGGGCGCCATGTACTCCGGGGTGCCCACCACCATGTCCGTGCGCGTCTGCGCCGTGCGCCCGGTGGGCAGGCCCATCTTCGCCAGGCCGAAGTCCAGCAGCTTCACGTAGCGCGAGCCGTCCGGCTGCTTCACCAGGAAGATGTTGCTCGGCTTGAGGTCGCGGTGCACCACGCCGGCCCCGTGCGCGGCGCCCAGCGCGCTGAGCACCTCGTCGAGGATGTCCAGCGCCTCGGACACCGGCAGCCGGCCCTTCTCCGTCAGGTGCGCGTCGAGGGCCACGCCCTCGAGGTACTCCATGATGATGTACTGGCGGCCGTCGGGCACCTGGCCGAAGCCGAAGATGTCGACGATGCCGCGGTGGCGGATGGCGTTGACGGCGCGGGCCTCGGCCAGCAGGCGCGCCACCTGCTCCTCGGCCGCGGCCAGCTCCGGGCGCAGCACCTTCACCGCCACGCGCTTGCCGATGAGCGGCTGGATGCCTTCGTACACCAGGCCCATGCCGCCCACGCCCACGCGCTGGCGCAGCTCGTACTCGCCAAGCTTCAGCCCGGTGAGCGGGTCCTGCGCGGAGGAGTCGTCCATCACGTTCACCGTTCTCCCGGGCGCCGTCCTTCGTGCGCCTCCCATGTCGCCGGTGAGCGGCGAGGTCGAGGCGTCGAGCAGCACGGTGCCGTCGCGTGGGCAGATATCGGTATCCGCCGGCACGGAGAGACCGCAGGTTTCGCAGAGACGGGAGTCAGCCATCGGGGAAGTGTCCCCAGGGTAGCAGACCGGGAGCGGATTCCCACAAGCGGGCGAGCAGGCGGGGGAGACCCGCCTGGTCGGATGCCGTCAAGGAAACCCGGGACACCCGTTGTAGTTCTTCAGCAGCCCCGGGTTGCCCTCGGGGAGCGGGCCAGGGCCCGGCGCACCCGGGTCCTTCAGTCCGAAGGTGGTGCCCGTCTGAGACAGGGAGGAGCTGGGATCACACCAGACGCCCACGGAGGGGCCTCCGGCGCCATTGCCGCCGTGGCCTCCCGGGCCTCCATCCCCGCCCTTGCCGCCCTTGCCGCCATTGCCGCCCGTGGCCTGGTAGAGGTAGCCGGGCGGCGTCTTCTCCGAGAACATGCCCAGGCCCCCGGCGCCTCCCGGGCCTCCCATCCCGCCGAGACCTCCCCGGCCCCCGGCGCCTCCCTTCCCACCGCCCCCCGTCTTCAGCGTGCAGGCCTCCAGCTCCACGTTCCCGCGGACGAGCAGCATGGCAATGGAGGCCCCACCGCCCTGGCCTCCCTTCGCGCCAGCGCCAGGGCAGCCGCCCGCACCACCACCGCCGCCGCCGCCGCCCTTGGACTGCGCGAAGCCAGGCGCCTCGCAGTAGCCTCCGCCCCCTCCGCCCCCTCCACCCGCTCCGAGGGTTCCGTCCTCGCCGTTCGTGCCGGACTTCGCCACCCAGGTGCCTCCCACCAGTTCCCCCGTGCCATCGCCCGGCTGGCCGTGCGTCCCCGTGCTGCCCGGCGCGCCCGGTTGTCCCTCACCTCCGGGAACTCCCACGCACTCGCAGAAGGCGTCGCCGCAGCCGCTGTTGATCTTGTTCACCCCGGCGTCACCGCCCCCCGTGGTGGAGGGCTGCCCCGGAGCGCCAGCGGCCGGTGGGGTGCCGTAGTCGCCGGCGCCCTGTCCTCCAACGCCTCCCGCGTAGGAGCCCGGGCCACAGCTGCTCGCCCCCTGGACCCCGCCCGTGGGCGTTCCGGCGTCGCCGTTCTTCCCCACGCCTCCATCCGCGCCCCCCTGGGGGTTGGGGCTGGGCGAGTCACCCGCCCGGCCTTCCGCGCCGGCTCCGGCCTCCACCTGCACATGGCGCAGGTGCACGCCGCTCGAGTCCATCACCCGCAGGCCGATGGACGGCGTCCCGGGCGTGGTGCTCGCGGTGGAGCCGATGCGCACCCACTCGATGACGACGCCCGCGTCCGTCAGCCCGTTCACCGTGAACCCGATGGTGCCGCCCCCAATCTGGGTGACGTATTCGGCGCCGCGCTTCCAGTTGCCGTTCACGCCGGAGTAGCCACCGTGCAGGGACACGGGCTGCTCCATCTTCAGGTCCGCCTCGTCATAGGTGCCCTGCGCCAGGTAGAGCGCCTTGCCCTGGGTGGCGGCCATCCTCATGGCGACGGAGAGCCGCTTGAGTGGGGCCGCCGGGGTGCCGGGGTTGGAGTCCTGGCCGGCGTCGGGGTCCACGAAGAGCGCATTGCCGGGCATGCCGTCCACGCCGTCGCAGTTGGCGTCGTGGAACAAGTCATCCGGCAAGTCGATGCCCGCGTCATCGCACGTGGTGGGCTGGCAGCGTCCGGCCTTCACGCAGTCTTCGAAGGCCGAGTCGAAGTCGTAGCAACCGGTCGCGGCCAGCAGCGCCAGCGCGAGCCCCGCGGCGAATGGCTTCTTCGTCTCGAGCATGTGAGTCCTCACGGGAGTGTTCCGGCCACACCGACCATGCCGCCGCCGTGGAGCACGGAGGCGGTGGGGCGCACCTGGGAGGGCGTGCCCTCGTCCTTGCCAGACAGCAGGTAGATGAGTCCCGTCGTCACCACTCCGGCCGCGCCCAGCGCGAAGGAGCCCCGGCTCAGCCACTGGGCCTGGGTGCCCGACTCCAGCAGCCGTTTGCCGTCCTCGGGACTGGTGACGTTCAGCCCCTTGAGGGCGTTGTAGTCATTGCTCGCCTGCACGTAGAAGGCGGTGCCCACGCCCAGCAGCACCGCGCCCCCGGCGGCGGGCAGCCACGCCCAGCCCGGCGCGCCCGAGCGCGAGGCCGTCACCTCGGGCTTCACCGGCACCGGCTGGACGGGCGTGGGAGTGGTGGGCTGGGGCGGGGCCTCGACGAGCGGCTCCAGGGACGGGCGCAGCGCGCGGCGCACCGGAGGCACCACCTTCTCGCTGGCCTGGGTGAGCGCGTCGAGCAACTGGTCCTCGCGTACGCCCGGCACGTAGTGCTCGGAGAGCTGCTCACCGTCGCGCGTGGCGTAGGCCTTGAGGCCCACCCGGTAGCCGCTGAGGAACTGCACCAGCTCGGCGATCATCACCACGTCGGCCTGGGCGGCCTCGCCGAGCGTAATGCGGCAGGCGGCCTCCAGGCGGTTGCACCCGAGCACCGTCTTGCGCTGCGCGGGCGGCAGGCGCTGGGAGAGCTCCGAGGCGCGCACCACCTGCAGCCCCTGGGACTTGAGCTGCTCGTACACATGCTCCTGGGCGAAGGAGACGATGTGGGAGGGGACCCCCGCGGCCTCGGGCGGGGCGATCAGCACGGTGAGGGGGGCCTCGGGGGTCGCGGGCGCCTGGCCGAGCACGACGAGCGTGGCGAGGAGTGAAAGGAACACGATGGGTGCCACTTTCCCCCCATGTGGCGCCTACCGCAAGGTCACGCACTCCAAGTAGCGCCGGGTGCGTGACGAGCGTGTGCCCAGGCGAGCGGGCTCAGCGGCGGGGCTTCTCGGGGATGGGTTTGATGTGCGTCTTCTCCGAGCTGTCCAACTCGCGCGGTGCGTCATCCTCCTCCAGCTCGCTGGAGGGGACGGGGGGAGGCGGACGCGCGGGAGCGGGAGGAGCGGGCCTGCGGGGAGGGGCCGCCACGGCGGGGCGGGAGCCGGTGGGCGGGGCGGGACGAGGCGGCGGCGTGGCGGGGCGGGCCGGACGCGGCGGAGGGATGCCGCGGCCCTGGGTCGCGTCGAGGTCCTCGGCCAGGAGGTCCGCGGCCACCTGCACGCTGGGCTCGTCGGGAGGCGCGCCGAGCCCGTCATCCACCTCGGAGGCGAAGGGGTTGCGCGTGGGCGGCGGCGTCTTGTCGTCGTCCTGCACGTCGTTGCGCTCCATGACGGGCGGGGCGGGACGGTGGGAGGGCAGGTTGGGCCGCAGGGCGGGCCCGGGGCGCGCGGCGGGGACCTCGGCGGTGGCCGAGCGGGGCCGGGCGGGCGGCTCGGGATTCCGGGGGGCCGCCATGGGGAGGCTGGCGGGCACCTGCACCTGCACGGGCGAGGCGGCGGGTGCCGCGGGCTTGCCGTCCTTGGCGTCGCGGGCCTCGTCCTTGAGGCGCTGCTCGAAGGCCGACCACTCCTTCTTGTAGCTCTCCGGGTCGCGCTCGCCGCGCTCGCGGTGCTTGAGCGAGGGCGCCCAGCGCACGGAGTAGCTCTCGCCGGCGTGGAAGGAGGGCGGCGGCGGCACGCCGTAGGTGGCCGGGTCGAAGAAGGACTCGTCCAGGTCCGAGAAGCCGTAGGCGCGCGCCCGGGCGACGAAGTGGGGGATGATGCCGGTGGGCGCGTGGTAGCCGAGGATGTGGCCCTCCTCGTCCTTCGTCACCGGGGTGAAGACGAAGATGTCCTGGGTGCGGTACTCGCCCTTCTCGTTGAGCGGGAGCACCTCGGAGAGGGCAATCGTCTTGCGGCTGCCGTCGTGGAGGCGCTCGCAGCAGACGATGAAGTTGATGGCGCTGGCGACCTGGGCGCGGATGGCCACCATGGGCAGGTCGATGCCGGACATGAGGCACAGCGACTCGATGCGGCGCAGCGTGTCGGTGGGGGTGTTGGCGTGGGTGGTGGCCAGCGAGCCGCCGTGGCCGGTATTCATCGCCTGCACGAGGTAGAAGGCCTCGCCGCCACGCACCTCGCCCACGACGATGCGGTCGGGGCGCAGACGCAGGGCCGAGTTGAGCAGGTCTCCCATGTCCACGCCGCCCTTGCCGAACTTGTCCGGGGGCCGGCTCTCGAAGGGGACGAGGTGGGACTGGTTGAGCTGGAGCTCGGCCGAGTCCTCGATGGTGAGGATGCGCTCCTCGTCGGGGATGAGGGAGGAGACGATGTTGAGCAGCGTCGTCTTGCCCGAGCCGGTACCGCCGGACACCAGCATGTTGAGCTTGGTGTGGATGCCCGCGTCGATGAGCCGCGCCATCTGCGGCGTCATGGACTTGAACTTGATCAAGGACTCGATGGTGAGCTTGTCCTTGAAGAACTTGCGGATGGAGATGGTGGTGCCCTTGCGGGCGATGGGCGGGATGACGACGTGGATGCGGCTGCCGTCGGGCAGGCGCGCGTCCAGGCGGGGGCGCTCGTCATTGAGGAGGCGGCCGACGAACTGCGCCATGTTGCGCGCGGCGCCGATCAACCCTTCTTCGGTGAACGTGGCATCGGTCTTGGAGACCTTGCCCTTGCGCTCGATCCAGATGTCGGTGGGCCCGTTGATCATGATCTCGGAGACCGAGGGGTCGTCGAGATAGGGGAGGACGGGCTTGAGGAAGGCGCGGAGCGACTCGTTGTACATCGACATGGCGCCCCCGAGGCTAGCCCGAGACCGGCCGAGTCCCAAGAGGAGCGCCAGGTTGACGGCAGGGCGGGGAGGCGGCCGTCGCTCCCTCTCCCTCTGGGAGAGGGTGGGGGTGAGGGTCTCTCAGGCGGGAGCGGCGCGGACCAGCAGGAGCACCACGGTGAAGTGGAGCACCGCGCCCACGATGGTCAGCGCGTGGAACACCTCGTGGTAGCCGAACACCTCGGGCAGCGGGTTCGGCCGCTTGGAGGCGTACGCGACCGCGCCCAGCGTGTAGGCCACCCCGCCCAGGAGGATGAGCGTCAGCTCCATCACGCCGAGCGAGTGGCGCACCTCGTTGAAGTAGGGCACCAGCGTCCAGCCCACCCCGACGGCGAGCGCCGCCGTGAGGGCCTTGGGCGCGTTGACCCAGAACAGCGACTTCAGCACTCCCAACAGCGCCCCGCACCAGACGGCGAGCAGCAGGCTGTTGCCGGCCGCCTCGGGCAGGCCGATGAGTGCGACGGGCGTGTAGGTGCCCGCGATGAGGACGAAGATGGAGGCGTGGTCCATCCGCCGCATCCACGCCCTCGCCGGCACGGACCAGTTCACCCGGTGGTACGTGGCGCTCACCGTGAACAGGGTGACGAGGCTGACGGCGAACAGCGCCGCCGCCGTGGCGGACCGCGCGCCAGGCGCCATGGAGATGAGGACGAGCCCCGCCCCCAGCGCCACGGCGGCCGCGAACTGGTGCAGCACCCCCCGCATGCGGGGCTTCACGGCCACGGCCCCCACGGCGCTCATGACTGCGCCTCGGCCTCGTGGGGCTCCGCCATCACCGTCACGGCCGTGGCCACCGTCCCGCGCCGCGCGCGCGGAATCAGGTAGGCGCGGTTGATGGTGGCCAGCCCCAGCTTCTCGAGCATCACGCACGCACCATAGCCCAGGTCCACCTCGTGGCGGTGGTACGAGAAGGACGCCGAGCCGGGGTAGGCGTGGTGGTTGTTCTGGAAGCCCTCGCCGAAGATGAGCCACGCGGCGAAGTGGTTGTTGCGCGAGTTGTCGGACGTCTCGAAGTTGCGCGGGCCCACCGCGTGCCCGAGCGAGTTCACGAGGCCGCCCTGCACGGGGTGGCTCATCATCCCGAAGAAGTAGGACGCTCCCAGCAGCCAGCCCACGCTCAACGCCAGCCCGAGCCCGACCAGGCCGTGCATCACGTAGGGCAGGTACCAGCGGTTGGTGCGGTTGAGCGCGTTGAGCGGGAAGTCGAGATCCTTCGCGTACCGGGTGTACGCCGGGTCGTTCTTCAGCAGCCCCACGATGACGCGCTCGTAGCTGCGCAGCTGCTCCAGCGCGATGCCGAGGATGCCCACGTTGACCGGAGAGTGGGGATCCAGGGGCGTATCCGAGTGCTCGTGGTGAAGGCGGTGCATGACCACCCACGCCTTCGGGTCCAGGCCCGTCAACCAGTTGCCGCCCTGGATGATCCACCGGCGCAGGGCCGGATGCAGGCGCACCGCCTTGTGCGCGAGGCCCCGATGGTAGCCCACCGTAATCGTGAGGATGTTCAGCAGGTACGCGAGGGCGAAGACAGCCAGGCAGACGGCGAGGTACACGAGGACACTCTCTTCTCCGGCGGGTTACCGCCGAGTAGGTTTCGGTCAGGTAAGTTACCCAATCGTAGGTTCGGAGTCAACGTGGCGAAGAAGCAACGGCTGTCGGGTGCGGAGCGCCGGGTGCAGTTGATGGAGGTGGGGCGGTCCGTCTTCGCCGCGCACGGTTACGAGGCGGCGTCCATCGAGGAGATCGCCCAGAAGGCGGGGGTGTCCAAGCCCATCGTCTACGAGCACTTCGGCGCGAAGGAGGGCCTGTACGCGGCCATCGTGGACCGGGAGATGGACAACCTGGTGGCGCGCATGTCGGAGAGCATCGCGCAGGGCACGCCGCGCGGGCGCTTCGAGGCCGCGGTGATGGCCTTCATGACGTACGCGAAGGAGGAGCCGGCGGGCTTCGCCGTGCTCACGCGCGACTCGCCCAACGACGAGGCCCGGCGCGGGCTGACGCGTGTCATCGACGACCTGGCCCAGCGCGTGGGAGACATCTTCCAGAGCGAGTTCGAGCGCGCGGGCTACAACCCGAAGGTCGCGCCCATCTACGCCAACGCGCTCGTGGGGATGGTCACCCAGGTGGGCCAGTGGTGGGCGGCCGAGGGCCGCTCCTTCTCCATCGACCATGTGGCGCGCCACGTGGCCGCGCTCGGCTGGATGGGGCTGAGGCACCTGCCGAAGGACCCGGCCTCGCCCACCACCCGGAATGGGCCGAAGCGGCGCTGAGCCCCAGGTGCCACCGGCTGGAAGCGTGACATGGCGCATGACATCCGCCAGCTGACCGCAAAAGTAGTGTAGGACGGGGATTTCAACGAGGCACGAGACGGAGGCGCGATGGGCTCGATGAAGGACCGGCTGCCGGCGGGCTGGAAGAAGGAGCTGAAGGACGTGCTGGCCAGCCCGGAGTTCGCGGAGCTGGAGGCATTCGTGGCGGAGGAGCGGCGGGAGCACACGGTGTACCCGTCGGAGGAGGATCTGTTCTCGGCCTTCCGGCTGACGCCGTACGAGCAGGTGAAGGTGCTGCTGCTCGGGCAGGACCCGTACCACGGGCCGGGGCAGGCCCATGGCCTGGCGTTCTCGGTGCAGCCGGGAGTGAAGCCGCCGCCCTCGCTGGTGAACATCTTCAAGGAGCTGCAGAGCGACGTGGGCGCGCCGAAGCCGAAGGACGGCTCGTTGGTGCCGTGGGCGGAGCAGGGGGTGCTGCTGCTCAACGCGGTGCTGACGGTGCGCCAGGGGGAGGCCAATGCCCACGAGGGGCACGGCTGGGAGCGCTTCACCGACGCGGTCATCCAGAAGGTGAGCGACAAGCCGGAGCCCGTGGTGTTCATCCTCTGGGGGAGTTACGCGCAGAAGAAGGAGGCGCTCATCGACACGTCGAGGCACGTCATCCTGAAGGCGCCGCACCCCTCGCCGTTGTCGGCGAAGAAGGGCTTCTTCGGGAGCAGGCCCTTCAGCGAGGCCAACAAGGCCCTGAAGAAGGCGGGGCGCGAGCCCATCGACTGGGCGCTGCCGTCGTGAGGCCGGGGGGGCTACCCGGCGGTGAGGCCTCGCGAGCAAGCCGGCCCGCGACTGGTTAGAGTCTAGCCACCATGGCGAAGACCGCACCCCGCAAGGCCCCGGCGAGCCAGAAGAAGGCCGCCCGCGAGGCACCGAAGAAGAAGAGCGCCGTTTCCGCGAAGAAGAGCCCCGCGCCCGTGAAGAAGCGTGTGGCTCCGGTGAAGAAGCCCGCCGCCGCGAAGAAGCGCGCCGCTCCGGTGCCGCCTCCCGAGCCCGAGGAGACCGCGCAGGAGGAGGTCCCCACCGCCGAGCCCGTCCCCGAGATGAAGGCCCTGCCTGCCGGCGAGCCCGTGGCGGGCCCCACGCTGCCCTTCGAGATCGACCCCAAGCGCCTCGAGGAGAGCCTGGGCAAGCTGCGCGACGAGCTCGTCCACTGGACCAACAAGGGCCGCTACACGAAGGTGCGCTTCAAGTTCCGCGGCAAGCAACTGCTGCCGGACCTGCCCATCGCCGCCGTGGTCGCCGCCGAGGGCCTGACGTTCTACTGGGGCGGCATCCTGCGCGCGCTCGTCTTCACGGTGGCCGGGGGAAGCCTGCTCCAGGTGGAGCTGGTCAACGACGCGGACAAGCGCGTGCAGGCCGGCAAGGAGGCCCTGCTCGCCGGTGACCTGGACGACGCCCTGGCGCACTTCCGCGAGGCGCTGGCGATGGACCGGGACAACATTGGCGCGCACCTCAACGTGGGGGTGGCCCTCAAGCTGAAGGGAGACCGCACGGGGGCCCTGGCCTCTTTCGAGCGGGCCAAGGCGTTGGATCCGGAAGGCCCCCTCGGCGCCGAGGCCGAGCGGCTCGCCGCTCCTCTGCGTCCAAAGGGCGACACCATGGCCCAGGTGGGCTGAGTCCGGTGTGTGGGGGCGAGTAGAATGGTCCTCCATCAATGGAGGACCCATGACCTGGATTGTTCGGCTCTTGGTCTGTGTCGCGTTGCTGCTGGCCCCCATGCAGCACGCGGATGCGTCTGGAATCGTGGGCGAGCCGACCCCCGTGCTTGCTCTGGGTCATCCGATCCGCTTTACCGACTTGTCGGGCGGAGTTCCTGATTCAATCCAGGCGCATACGCTCGTATTGATTCTGCGCGGAGAAGTCGCGGCGGCCGGCGATTACTACTTGCTGGCCACGGGTGCATCGCAGCTCCCGAAGTGGTTCTCGGCACTCCAACAGGCGTTCAATGCGGCAAGCCGCGCTCCCAATGCTTGTCAGGCCACAGCCAATGCGATTGCCGAGGGATTCAGGCGGTTGGGCCAGAGTCCCCAGCTCATCCGAATCTCAAGCACGGGTGGGGACATGCTGTCGTGGAGAGGCCGGCAACTGGTCTCGGACAACAACTTCCATGTGGCCGTGCGCAATGATGGAAGAATCTTCGATGCCTTCACGGGCGCGGTGGGAATGACCTGGGCCGAATATCAGGCCGCCATGACGTACCTGGGAACGCTTCAGTCCACGGTGATTCCATGAGCGCGATTCGTCCCCTCGAAGAGTGGAAGGGCCGGTTCGTTTCGACCCTGGACGTGCTGCTCTTCATCCGGGAACAGATTCTGGGTGGGGTGATGCCAGAGATGTTCTTCGGCAGGCTGGATGTAGGGGCAGCGGCTGCGTTCGTGCACGGCGTGCGTTTCCACCTGTACTGCGGTGGAGTCGAGGACGCGCGGTACCAGGAGTTCAGCGCCTGGCTCCGGGACGTCCGGAATGAGTTCCCGTCCGGCAAGGGCTGGGCCGGGCTGTATCTGGAAGAGGCCGGGGGAGACCATCGGGCGGCCATCCTGCGGTTCCTGGAGCGCTGTGCGGAGTACGACTCCCTGACCCGGGAACGAGCCACCTGAGCCCGGATATACTCCGGGCCACCATGGGAGCACCGCGCGACGAATACCAACTGCGGCTGGAGGGCCGGGCGGAGCTGCTGGCGCCCGCCCGCGAGCGCTACTACCGCCTGGTGCTGGTGCTCGCCGAGTCCCGGTGGCAGGAGCGGTTGCGGCGCGAGCTGCCCCTGCTGCGCGAGGTGGCGGCCCACCAGGACGCCCTCGACGCCATGCTCGCTCCCGCCCTGCGCCGCGCCCATGCCGAGGCCTGGCCCGTCAGCAACCCGACCGTCCACTGTCTGCACGAGGTGCACTCGCTCCATGAGCAGCTCGTCCGGGACGTGGCCCGCAAGCTGGGGCGCAGTCCCCAGGAGCCCCTGGGCAGCCTGATGCGGGCCCTGGAGGACTGGCTCGTCACCATCCCACGGGAAATCCCCCCCCACCTGCGCGCGAGCACCGCGCTGGAACTGCTGCCGGACTCGCTGCCCGCCCTCCGCGAGGCCGCCGCCTTCGGGGCCTTCCTGGAGCCGCTCTTCGCCCACCCCATGCTGCTCACCGGCCGCATCCCCTTCACCCAGGTGCAGCGCGAGGAGCTGCGCCTGTGGTGGCCCCGGGGCGAGGCGGCGCTGGCCTCGGTCTGGGGCCGGCTGTCCGGGGTGGACGCGAAGGGCCTCATGGTGGCCGAGCTCCGCAAGCAGGCCACCCGGGCGCCGCTCCACCCGCCGCGCACCGGCCCCGAGCGCCTGGTTCACGCCGAGTACTGGCACCAGGAGGCCTGGGCCCGCATGCGCCAGCTCGTCCAGGTGCGGCTCGCCCCGCTCGTGCCCGAGCCGCACGAGTACCTCCCCGTGCTCTGGTGGCTCCTCGAGCGCGAGTACGTGCCCCGCATCCGGCTCCTCGCCTCGGACGCCCTCCCAGAGGCCCGGGCCGGGCTGATCGAGGTGGCCTACGAGCTGTGGGACGCCCAGCGCCCGGATATTCCCGACGAGGAGCATTGGACGCCCGCACGCTGGGCGCGGCTGGAGGAGCAGGCCTGGCGGGCGGATGAGGGCCGGGGCGGGGCGGATGGTGATCGGCTCCGTGACGTCTTCCGAGAGCTCATCCAGCGGCATGGCATTGGCACGCCGAGCCTGCGTGGCTGGAAGGATTCGTCGCGGCTCGTACCGTTGGTGCAACAAGCCCGCGCGCTCATGGGTTGAAGGGGGGAAAATGGGTGCCCGGAAGGGTGTCCGATGCCCCCCGGCCGGGCGGGCTCCGGGCCGCCTTTCTGGCTACCCCTCACCACCCCCGTGTTTCCCTTGTTGACGCAAGAAAATCCGGGGGTTAGGTAACCACGTTACCCAAGATGGGCCCCCTCGCGCGGGCCCCTTCGAGACCCTCCAGATTTCATGGCCGACGACACTACCGACAAGCCGGCAACGCCCCCCGCGCCTCCGCCTCCGGGCAGCGTGGGAGAACTCATCCCCGTCAACATCGAAGACGAGATGCGCCGCTCGTATCTCGACTACTCGATGTCCGTCATCATCGGGCGCGCCCTGCCCGACGTGCGTGACGGCCTCAAGCCCGTGCATCGCCGCGTCCTCTACGCGATGAACGACCTGGGCAACTACCACAACCGCGCCTACAAGAAGTCCGCGCGCGTGGTGGGTGACGTCATCGGTAAGTACCACCCCCACGGCGACACCGCCGTCTACGACGCCATGGTGCGTCTGGCCCAGGAGTGGAGCCTCCGCTACCTGCTGGTGGACGGCCAGGGCAACTTCGGCTCGGTGGACGGCGATTCCCCCGCCGCCATGCGTTACACCGAAGTGCGCATGGACCGCCTCGCCGAGGAGATGCTCTCGGACATCGACAAGGAGACCGTCGACTTCGGTCCCAACTACGACGACTCCACCGTCGAGCCGCTCGTCCTCCCCAGCAAGTTCCCCAACCTCCTGGTCAACGGCAGCACGGGCATCGCGGTGGGTATGACCACCAACATCCCGCCGCACAACATGACCGAAGTGCTGGATGGGACGCTGCACCTCATCGATCACCCCGAGACCACCGTCCGGGAGCTGATGCAGTTCATCCCGGGTCCGGACTTCCCCACCGCCGGCTTCATCTCCGGCCGCGAGGGCATCGTCCGCGCCTACGAGACGGGCCGCGGGCAGATCACCCTGCGCGCCCGCACGGAGATTGAAACCTCCAAGAAGGGAGACCGTGAGGCGATCATCGTCACGGAGATTCCCTACCAGGTGAACAAGGCGCGGCTCATCGAGAAGATCGCCGACCTGGTGCGCGAGAAGAAGCTGGAGGGCATCAGCGACATCCGCGACGAGAGCGACCGGCAGGGCATGCGCATCGTCATCGAGCTCAAGCGCGATGCGATGTCCGCGGTGGTGCTCAACAACCTGTTCGCCAACACCCCCCTGGAGACGACGTTCGGGGCGGTGATGCTGGCCATCGACGCGGGCCAGCCGCGCACGCTCACCCTCAAGGAGCTGCTCGAGCGCTTCATCTCGCACCGCCGCGACGTGGTGACGCGCCGCAGCCGCTTCGAGCTGCGCAAGGCACGCGCCCGCCGCCACATCGTCGAGGGCTTGCTCGTCGCGCAGGACCTCATCGACCTGGTGGTCAGCCTCATCCGCGCCTCGAAGGATCCGGACGAGGCGCGCTGGGGCCTGATGAACATCCTCTCGCCCGCCCTCTACGAGCACGAGCGCTTCAAGAACCTGCAGCGCATCGACTACGAGAAGGCCAAGGCGCAGATGGAGATGCTCGTCTCGCGCGCGCGCGCCGAGGTGCCGAGCTACTCGGGCCTGGAGCACAAGTACGAGGGCTCGGGCTTCAGCGAGGAGCAGGCGAAGAACATCCTCGAGATGCGCCTGCAGCGCCTCACCGGCCTGCAGCGCGAGGAACTGTTCCGCGAGCTGGTGGACCTCATCCGCGAGATTCTCCGGCTGGAGGACATCCTCGCCAACGAGTCGAGCCTGCTCAACGTCATCAAGACGGAGCTGCAGGAGATCCGCGAGCGCTACGGAGACAAGCGGCGCACGGAGATCACCGGCGCGGTGGATGAGATTACGAGCGAGGACCTCATCGCCGAGGAGACGATGGTGGTCACGCTGTCGCACACGGGCTACGTGAAGCGCTCGCCGCTCTCCGAGTACCGGGCGCAGAAGCGCGGTGGGCGCGGCAAGACGGGGGCGACGACGAAGGAGGACGATTTTGTCACGGACCTGTTCGTGGCGAGCACGCACGCCTTCCTGATGCCCATCACCAACAAGGGCCGGCTGTACTCGCTGAAGGTGCACGAGATTCCGTCGGCGGGCCGCACGTCGCGCGGCAAGGCGATCGTCAACCTGGTGCAGTTCACCGAGGGCGAGCGGCTGGCGCAGGTGCTGGTGACGCGCGAGTTCGCCGAGAACCAGTTCGTGTTCTTCGTGACGAAGCGCGGCGTGGTGAAGCGCACGGACCTGTCGGCGTTCGCCAACGTGCGCTCCAGCGGCATCATCGCGCTGGGCATCGACGAAGGGGACGAGCTGGTCGCGGTGAAGATCACCGACGGCTCGAAGGACATCCTGCTGTCCACGGCGATGGGCATGAGCATCCGCTTCCTGGAGAGCGAGGTACGCTCGATGGGCCGTCAGGCCTACGGCGTGAAGGGAATCACGCTGGAGGACGGTGACGAGGTGGTGGGCGCGGACGTGGTGGAGAAGGACACCACCATCCTGACGGTGACGGAGAACGGCTACGGCAAGCGGACGGAGGAGGGCGAGTACCGTCAGCAGGGCCGAGGCGGCAAGGGCATCATCGACATCAAGGCCACCGAGCGGAACGGCAAGGTGGTGGGCCTGGTCCAGGTGACGGACAAGGACGAGGTGATGCTGGTGACGAACGGCGGCATGCTCATCCGGATGAAGGCGAAGGAGATCTCCGTCATTGGCCGCAACACGCAGGGCGTGCGGCTGATCGCGCTGGAGAGCGCGGACGAGAAGGTGACGGGCATCTCGAAGTTGCCGGAGTCGGACGAGGAGACGGAGAACGGGGAGACCACCTCGCCGGTGGAAGCCGCCGCGCCGTCGGATGCCGGAACGGAAGCCGGAGCGGAGACGGAGACCGCCGGGGAGCCGTCGGAGAACGGATCCTCGGAGCCGGAGCCGGAGCCGGAGCAGAGCTGAGGTAGCAACAACCCCTCTCCCCCTGGGAGAGGGACGGGGTGAGGGTGCCACGGGCCTGGAGTTGAGCCCGTGTGAAGCCCCCTCTCCCTTTGGGAGAGGGCTGGGGTGAGGGAGTTCCCTCCTCCGGCCCTCTTCGCGTTTCAAGACCCGGTGCCCTCCAGGGCAAGCCGGAGTGAGGCCGCGCACAGAAACCGTACGGAAACCCCGTACCGGGTGTCTGGAGCCGGACGGTCAACCCCGCCTTGCCTGCATCCTTAAGTTCTGGAGGCGGGCGCGCTTTCGCATGCGTCGAGACAGGCGGCCCGCGGAGGGGGGTTCAATGCGTTCTTTCTTACTCCTGGCCCTGGCTGGAGCCACGGCCATGACGGCCTGTAGTGCGTCCGTGGAGCCGCCGGCTGTTCCCACCACGCCTCAGGGGTCGCGGCATCCGGAGCGACGAGGCATCGCTCTGCTGCCCGTGAGCGGGCTCCAGACGCTGGCGAAGCCGGGGGAGGACTTCGTCGTGGAGCCGCGGCGCTCGCTGGCGGTGACGGACGAGGTCATCCTGGCGCGCTTCAGCCTCGAGGAGGTGATGAACCGGCTCGCGGAGCAGAGCGGCATTCCGGGCCTCACGGGGCTGAGGCTCTACCAGGAGTGGTGGGACTCGCAGCGCAAGGCGCCGGGGCTGGGGCTGGGGGGCCCGCACTGCGGTGACTCGTTGCTGCCGGACGGGAAGCCGGGCTTCAACGGGTTCAGTTTCACGTGTCCGCGCGAGGAGTGGCGCCAGGCGCTGGAGAACCCCTTCGTGGAGCCCGCCACCAACCCCGCGGCGTACGTGCCCATCGGGCTCTTCAACCGCTTCGACCTGGCGGCGGAGGACGGGAGCGACTGCGGGGAGTACCGCATTGTCTTCGCGCGCCGC
This sequence comes from Archangium gephyra, assembly GCF_042230915.1. Taxonomy (GTDB): domain Bacteria; phylum Myxococcota; class Myxococcia; order Myxococcales; family Myxococcaceae; genus Archangium; species Archangium gephyra_B. The sequence goes on from NZ_CP102578.1 coordinate 1,371,596, forward strand.
TCGGGCCTCACCGACCCGAACAAGCGCAACCTGATCGCCTTCGAGGGGGTGCTGCCCAACCCGAAGCCGAAGAAGGGGCTGGAGGGGTGCCGCAAGGTGGCGCGCTTCTGGGCGGAGCTCTCCCAGGAGCCGGACGCGGCGGCGCGCGCCGAGGCGCTGCACCGCTTCTACTTCGAGGGCGTGGGGAAGTTCCCGCCGGTCATCCACATCGACCACTTCGGCAACGCCACGGAGCACGGCACCGGGCAGGTGCGCACCAACCAGTTCATGCACAACATCTGGACGCTGCGCGAGTTCCGCCTGCGCAAGCGCTGCACGGGGGACACGTGCGTGATGCGCTTCGAGCCGGACACGGTGAAGACGAACCCGGCCGGCGTGCTCTTCAGCGCGAAGGTGGACCACCCGCAGAAGGAGGCCTTCGCGGAGGCGCTCGTGTCCCAGGTGGAGGCGCTGGCGACCAATGATCTGCTGCGCTACACCCTGGACGTCGAGGATCGCTTCAACAGCGGGCAGAGCAACTCGAGCGGGACGGAGAACCTCTACGCCCACCAGTTGGGCAACGGAGAGAGCCCGCTGCGCAGGAAGCTCCAGGAGCGGCTCAACAGCCTGGGCATCCCGCTCACGCCGGCCAACATCGTCGCGCGGACGCAGACGCTCACATGCGCGGGCTGCCACCAGCTGAGCACCGGTGCGAGCCTCGGAGGCGGGCTCACCTGGCCCACCAAGACGACCCTCTTCACCTTCGTGCACGTGAGCGAGCGCACGACGGAGGAGGGACCGGATGGCCCGCGCTTCGCGCTCTCGGAGGCGCTGGTGGGCACCTTCCTCCCGGCCCGGCAGCAGTTGCTGGAGGCCTTCCTCGAGCGGCGTCCACCCTTCGACAAGCACCCGGGCCCCGATGACGAGTGCGAAGAGGTGCGAGGGGCACGGGCCGGCGAGAAGGACAAGCCGGGGAAGGACAAGCCCGGCAAGGACCGGTGCGACGAAGACGACGACTGAGGACACTCACGGGTGAGGCGGCTTGCCCCACGAGCGGCCGGGCGCCTACGGTGGAGGGCCGCAATGGCGCTGGGCCTCCATCCGTAGGAGAGGACATGAACGTCGCAGGCCTTCGAGCAATGGGGACCCGGTTCTTCCGTTACGTGCGAGACCCGCGCGTGCCGATGTGGCGGAGGTTCGCGGGGCTGTTCGCCGTCATCTACTTCATCAGCCCCGTGGACGCGCTGCCGGACATCATTCCCTTCCTGGGCTGGTTGGACGACATCGGCGTGCTGTCGGCGGCGGCCCTCTTCATGGTGCGCGAGGTGCAGCGCTACCAGCCGGAGCAGGAGCCGTCGGGCTGGCCCCAGCCGGTGGGGGAGCGGTCGGGCACGCCTCCGCTCCGCGAGTGACTCAGGCGAACACGTCGGCCAGGTAGCGCCGCTGCTGCTCCATCTCCCGGAGCCACGCCGCCGCCTGTTCCGCCGTGCACCCGGTGCGCTCCTGGTGGATGCGGGCCACCGTCTCGCGCACGGCGGGGGCCATGTAGCGCCCATCGCCGCAGACGTAGAGCCGGGCGCCCGTGCCGAGCAGCGCGCCCACCCGCTCGCGCTCCTCCCACAGCCGGTGCTGCACGAACGTCACGCCATCGCGCTCCTGCCGGAAGAAGGCGGGGAACACCTCCACCACGCCCCGCGCCTGCCAGGCCTCGAGCTCCTCGCGGTAGAGGAAGTCCACGTCGGGGTGATCGCACCCGAAGAACAGCAGGGCCTTGCCGAGCTGTGTGCCGCGTTCGGCCAGCCGGGCCCGCTCCTGGATGAACCCGCGGAAGGGCGCGAGCCCGGTCCCGGCGCCCACCATCACGAGGGGCACGCTGGGGTCCTCGGGAGGACGGAAGGGGGAGTGCGGCTCGCGGAGCGTGGCGAGCAGGCGCGTGCCCGGCTCGACGCGCGCGAGGTGGCTCGAGCACGTTCCCCGGTAGCGGCCCCGCCCCGACCAGGCCGGCGCATCGACGACGGCGACCGTGAGCGAGCACCGCTCCGGCGCTTCCAGCGGAGAGGACGAGATGGAGTAGCGGCGCGGCTTCATCGGCGGCAGCAGCTCCAGGAACACGCTGAACGGCAGCTCACAGGCGGGGAACTCCTCGAGCAGGTCCAACACGCTCACGCGCTTGTCGAGCACCTGCGTGCGGTAGAGCTCCGGCTCCGCGTCCCCCTCGCCCGCGAGCGCGAGCAGCCGCTTCTTCTCGGGCGGGCACGCGGTGTACTTCGCCAGCAGCACGAGGTCGCGCCGGGTGGCGGGCGCTGACAGCTCGACGTACTGGCCCAGCAGCGTGCGCACCGCCACGGGCCTGTCGAGCGGGAGCGTGCTCTGCTCCTCGCGGGTGCGCCGGATGAGCACCGTCTCCCCGGGCTTCAGCCCGAAGCGCCGGGCCACCCGCTCCACCTGCTCGGGCGCGTTCTCCGGAAGCACCGCGAGGTGGTCTCCCGTCCGGTAGGACATGCCCTCGGGCAGCCGCACCTCCAGGTGGCGCTTCGAGCGGCCGAACGGGGATGTCATGTCCACCAGCTCGCGGTTGGCCACCACCTCCACCGGCACCACGCCATGGGCGGCCACCAGCGGGTCCGCCACCTGGTCGAGCCGCTCCACCTCGTAGCGCGGCCCCTGGCTCGTCTCCGCGGCCGCCACGCCGAAGGCCTCACCGAGCCCGGGCCACACGCCCTGGTACCAGCCGTCGAAGTCGCCGAAGAAGTCGGCGCGTGCATCCGCCTCCCCGCGGGCGAGCAGCCGCTGTGCACCCGCGGCCGCCAGCAGCTCGTCCACGCGCCGGGGCACGGACTGCCACGTCGCGGCCCAGTCCCGGTTGCCGCAGCCGAACACGGCGTAGCGTACACCGGTGAGCTCTCCGGGGGAGCGCTCCTCCAGCCAGCGGCAGAACGCCTTCGCGTTGTCCGGCGGGTGGCCGTTGTACGAAGCGCTCACGATGATGACCGCCCCCTCGCGCGGCAGGCGCCCGGTGTACGCATCCATCGTCGCGACGGTGGACGCGTAGCCCTGCAGCTCCGCGTCGCTCGCGAGGCGCTGGGCGAAGGCCTCCGATGAGCCCATGTTCGAGCCGTACAACACCAGCAGGGGCGTGCCGTGCCGCGCCACGGGGCCGGACGTCCACACCGGCTTCGCCGGGGCCGTCTGCGGAGCCGGGCGCAGGGCCACCACCGTCCTGTCCTCCTCGCGCCCCCGCGCCCGCACGCGGATCCGGAAGTCCTCCGGCTTGAGCGTCAGCGTCTCCTTGATGCGCAGCTGGTAGCGGGTGTGATCGATGAGCTGGAAGCGCTGCAGCAGCATGGCGAGCACCAGCGTCGCCTCCTGCATGGCGAACTGGCGGCCGATGCACGCGCGCTGCCCGTTGCCGAAGGGCTTCCACGCGTTGGGCGGACGCGCCGCGACTGCCTCCGGGGTGAACCGCTCCGGGTCGAAGCGCTCCGGCTCCGGCCACACCTCCGGGTCCCGGTGCAGCATCGGCGTGAGCACCATGAGCGGCTCGCTCTTGCTCACCGGCCACGTGCCGCCCAGCAGCGTGTCCTCGCGCGCCTGGAGCGCGAAGGCGGGCGCGGTGGGCCACAGGCGCAAGGCCTCGCGCAGCACCTGGTCCAGGTAGGGGAGCTGGTGCAGCTGCTCGAAGGTGGGGCGCCGCGACACGTCCCGGCCGAGCACCCGGTCCACCTCGGCGGTGGCGCGCGCGAGCACGTCTGGGTGCTTGAGGAGCAGGTAGAGGGCGAAGGACAACAGCCCGCTCGTCGTCTCGTGGCCGGCGATGAGGAAGGTCACCACCTGGTAGCGGATGTTGAGGTCATCCAGCCCCATGCCGCTCACTGGGTCCACGCCCTGGAGCATGAGGCTGAGCAGGTCCTTGCGGCTGGCGGCATCTCCCGAGCGGCGCCGCTCGCGGATGACCTGGTCCACCACCTCGTGCATGTACGCGATGTCGCGCTGGTACTGCTGCCGCGTCATCAGCATCAGCCGCGTCTGCAGGGGCAGCCGCCGGGTGCGCTCGCCCGCCTCGGCGAGGCTGCGCACCATGGCGTCCACGAAGGGGTGCATCTCCCGCTGGTAGAAGCTGTTGAAGCGGTAGCCGAACCCGCAGAGCGCGATGGTGTCCAGCGTCAGCCGCGTCATGTTGTCGGGCACGTCGAGCTCCGCCTCCGGCCCCAGCCGCTCCCACTTCTCCACCAGCTGCTCGGCGATATCGAGCATCAGCTCGAAGTAGCCCCGCATCGCCTGGGCGCCGAAGGCGGGCAGCAGGATGCGGTGCGCGCGCTCCCAGTTGGGCTCGTGCGTGTGCGCGGTGAAGAGCCCGTCCCCGGCGAACTCCCGGATGTTGTCCAGCGCGGTGATGATGCGCTTGTCGAAGCGCTTCTCGTCACACACCTCGTCCACCAGGGCGTGCGAGCCCAGCAGGAGCATGGACCTGCCCGGGAAGGACAGCCGGAAGATGGGGCCGTACTCCCGGCTCAGCCGCATCATCGACTGGATGGGCGTCTCCGACTCCACGTCGGGCACGTTGCCCACCAGGGGAAGGGGGCGGGGCTGCGGGATGGCCGCTCGGGCCGGCGTGGCGCGCATTCGGGGCACTCCTGTCTCAGGGGACTTATAGAGCCATAAGTCTTATGGAGCTATAAGCCTCGTCCTACGGCCCGTCAACCGGACCTGTCCGTTGGTGCATGTGGGTGCCTGGCGGCCGCAGGTGCCACCGGGTAGAGCCGTGCTCAGGGAGAGAGGGGGTCAGCCCCGCTTGTGACGGGGCTTCCGGGCGGCCGGGCGCTTCCCCGGAGCTGGCGTGGGCCGGGATCGGGAGGACGCCGGGGCGGCGAGCAGTCCCCGCAGCAGTTGGTCCACCACGAAGTCCGCGTACTGGGAGATGACGTGCTCGTCCTTGACGTCCAGCCCCCAGAGGCGCCGGGCCGTCTCGGGCTCGGTGAAGGGCTGGGTGCTCGCGCCGATGATGGCGAAATAGGCGAAGCGCGGATCAACGGGCCGGATGGTTCCATCCTCCACCGCGGCGGACAGCTCGCGCTGGAAGATGGACAGGGGGCCCGAGCGCAACATCGTGAACAGGGCCTCGTAGGCGGCTTCCCCCGAGCTGCTCTCGGTGTGGATGAGCCGGGAGAGCTCCGGGCGGCTGCCATTGAAGCGCACGGTGGTGCGCAGCAGGTGCTCCAGCCGGGTGATGCGGTCCGCTCCCTCCACCTCGCTCATGGCCCGGGACATCACCTGGTGGAACTCCTGGAAGAGCGCCTCGAGCACGGCCTCCCAGAGGCCCTGCTTGGAGCCGAAGTGGTGGTGCACCAGGGGCTGCGTGACTCCGGCTCGCCGGGCGATGCCCGCCGTCGTCGCGCCCGCGTAGCCTTGGTCCGCGAACTCCCTGGTGGCCGCGGCGAGGATCTCCGCCCGGCCGCTCCCTGCGAGGTGACGAGTGCTCACGGCTTCATCGTGCTGGCCCGCGCCTCCAGGGTCCAGTTATGAGGGGCTCCATGACCGCCACCAATCATCAGTTCCGTCTCGCCGCCCGTCCCGTGGGCATGCCCAAGCGTGAAGACTGGTCCTACACCGAAGAGCCCGTGCGCGAGCCGGGCGAGGGAGAGCTGCTGGTCAAGGTGCTCTACCTCTCGCTGGACCCGGCCATGCGCGGCTGGATGAACGAGGGCAAGTCCTATATCCCGCCCGTGGGCATCGGCGAGGTCATGCGCGCTGGCGCCGTGGGCCGCGTCATCGCCAGCAAGCACCCCGGGTTCGCGGTGGGCGACCATGTCTCCGGCACCTTCGGCGTGCAGGAGTACGCGCTCTCCAACGGCAAGGGCGTCACCCAGGTGGACACGCGCTTCGCCGCGCTGCCCGTCTACCTCGGCACGCTCGGCATGCCGGGCATGACGGCCTACTTCGGGCTGCTCGACATCGGCAAGCCGCAGCCGGGCAACACCGTCGTCGTCTCGGGCGCGGCCGGCGCCGTGGGCACGGTGGTGGGGCAGATCGCCAAGCTCAAGGGCTGCCGCGTCGTGGGCATCGCCGGTGGGGCCGACAAGTGCCGCTACATCGTCGAGGAGCTCGGCTTCGACGCCGCCATCGACTACAAGTCCGAGGACGTCAAGAAGGCGCTGCGCACGCATTGCCCCAACGGCATCGACGTCTACTTCGACAACGTGGGGGGTGACATCCTCGATGCGGCGCTCACCCAGCTGGCGCGGAACGCGCGCATCATCATCTGCGGCGCCATCTCCCAGTACAACAACACGAGCCCGGTGAAGGGCCCGTCCAACTACCTGTCGCTGCTCGTCAACCGCGCGAGCATGACGGGCATGGTGGTGTTCGACTACGCCGCGCGCTACGGCGAGGCCGCGAAGGAGATGGCCGGCTGGATGGCTGCGGGCAAGCTCAAGTCGCGCGAGGACATCGTCGAGGGCCTGGAGACGTTCCCCGACACCCTGCTCAAGCTCTTCAAGGGCGAGAACACGGGCAAGCTCGTGCTCAAGGTCGCCGGGGAGTAGTCGTGTTGCGCATGCTCCCTCTCCCTCTGGGAGAGGGCGGGGGGTGAGGGGAGTCCCACCGCGTGGGAACCTGTGTGGGAAGACCCTCACCCTGACCCTCTCCCAGGGGGAGAGGGGAAGTCAGCGCGTCGCGAGTGCGTCGACGTGCTGACGCAGGGCCACTTCGTTCTGCAGCCGCGAGCTGAGCCCGGCGATGGGCTGAGCGGCCTGGGCGATGCGCCCGCGGGTGCGCGGACCCGCCGCCACCAGCCACGCCACGCCGAGGGCGAGCTCGGCCACGTCGGGAGCGCTCCCCAGCTGCGGGACGAGCGCGAGCAGCGCCTCCACGGCCTTCTTCACCTGCGCGCCGTGGAGCGCGTGGTTGCTGGTGATGCCCTGGCGCAGCAGCTCCAGCAGCGCGAGCGCGGTGGCGCGGGCCTGGCGCACGGGCTCGGTGCCCGTCCCCGTCCCCGCCCACAGGCCGCTGGCGAGCTGCTGCTCGAGCAGGCCCACCCCGCCGTGGGCCCCGGGCGTCGGCTCCATGGGCGCGTCCTCCCAGGGCGACTCGGCCCCGAGCGCCTCGCCCTCGGACGCGCTCCAGTCCGCATCGTCCATGCCGGGTGGCGCCGACTCGAGCAACAGCTCCTCGGCCTCCTTGGGCGCCGGAGCCTTGTCCTGGAACAGGCTCCCGAAGAAGCCGCCCTTCTTCTTCGCGGCCTCCTGGGGAGCCGGAGCGGCGGGCGCCGGAGCGGGCGCCGCAGCGCGCGGCGCGGCCGGCGGCATGGCTCCGGGCGCGGAACGACGGAGCGACAGGGTCGTATCCTCCACACCCGCGAGGAGGTCCTGTGCCGCCGGGGTGGGCTTCGCGGGCATCGCCGCCTTCGAGCGCTGCACCGCTCCCCGGCCGCCGGAGGCGCCCACGGGGGTGGGGACGGCGCGCTCCGCCTCCTCCTGCTTCGCCGTGCCGAACATGGCCCAGCCAGCGGGCGCGTTGACGGGGACGACGCGCGTCTCCGGCTGGCCCGAGGCGCGGCGCTCACCCGTGCGCTCCTCCACCACCACGAAGGAGGTGTAGGGCGTGACGATGCCGTGCGCGAGCGCGAGCTGGATGATGCGCTCCTTGAGGGACTGGGCGCGCCGTCCCACCAGCGCGGCGTTCTGCCACGCGCGGATGCGCTCGGCGGCCCACAGCTTCTCCACCGCGGGCCGATCGCTCTGCGCGGGGAAGCTCACGGGGATGGAGAGCGAGAAGGTCTCCGCCCCGGACGTCCCCTTGAGCACCAGCTTGCCGCTGCCGGGCGTGGTGTAGCGGCCGAAGATGCTCCACGGCGTGCCGTCCACGAGCTGCGGGGGCTCGGCGGGGGCCAGCTCCGAGGCCTCCACGCCCTCGAAGCGCACCTCCACGCCGGTGACGCGGGGCGCGAGCGCGCGGGAGAACTGGGCCACCACCTTGTCGTCGATGCGCTCGCCGGGGTGGATGAACTCCACCGCGCCGCCCGTGTAGCGGGCCATGTCCTTGAGCAGCACGTCACTCACGTTGGTGCCGATGCCGAAGGAGTAGATGCGCGCCGTCCCGCGGGCTGCCATCACCGCGTCGAGGATCTCCGACTCGTTGCCCACCTGGCCGTCGGTGAGCAGCACCACCACGCCGTCCGGCACGCTCCGCACCGCGGCCTCCATGGGCTGGCGCAGCTCGGTGCCACCACTGGCGACCAGGGCGGACACCCAGCGGTCGGCCTGCTCCAGCGTCTTCTGGGTGAAGGTCACCGGCTGCGGGGAGAAGGAGTGAAAGCGGTTCTCGAAGGCGATGATGTTGAAGCGATCGCCCTCGCGCAGGTGGCGCAGGCACAGCCGGAGCGCGCCCTGGGCCTGCGGCAGGCTCTCGCCGTCCATGGAGCCCGAGGTGTCCACCACGAACACCACCTCCTGGCGCCTGGGGCCCCCGGCCATGCCGAGCAGGTCCGGCACCACGGTGAGGGCGAAGGTGCCCGGCTCCTCGCCCTTGCGGTGGGTGACGAGCGTGGTGAGCGGGGTGCTGGTGTCCGGGCTGCGGATGCTCAGCACGAGGTCACGGTCCAGCGCCACGTGGGGCTGGGAGAGCTTCACGCGCGTGCCGCCCTCGGTGCGCGAGACGTCCAGCGTGTGTGAGGGGCTCTCCACCACCACCTCGCGGCCGAGTGCCACGAGCAGCTCGAGCGTGAGGCCATAGCGCGCATCGCCCACGGGCGGGGTGATGCGGTCGGCGTCGGGCACGCGGTTCGTCGGTTCCGCCCAGCCGTGGGCGGAGCGGTCGCCGGAGGGCGTGCCGGGGATGTAGCGGGGAGCGACGAGGGTAGGCAGGGCCCAGCGCACGCAGCCCTCCTCCACCTGGATGGCCTGGAGGAACTCCACGTCCACGAGCGTCTCCTCACCGGGCAGGAGGTTGCCCACCTGGGCGGTGAAGACGTTGGGACGCTCCTGGTCGAGCAGCGCGGCACCGTGGCCGGCCGTCACCGCGTTGTCATAGGCGCGGAAGGCCTCCTCGCGCTCCTTGAGGATGCCCTGCACGCGGCGCCCGGCGCACTCCATGGAGAAGGCGGTGAGGGTGGCGTCGGAGGGGAGGGGGAAGACGTAGACGGCCTCGACGGGCTTGGACTCGGTGTTGCGGTAGCGCTGGCGCACGCGCACCCGGGCGTGGCCTCCGAGCAGCTCACCGGTGACGTCCACGCCCTGAAGGGGAACCTGCGCACCGCTCTGCGTGTACAGCCCTGCCTTCTGGTTCTCCATGGCTCTACCTTTCCTGGGACTCCTGGATGAGGGCGCGCACACGCTCCGCGAGCGCCCGGGTCTTCGCGTCCGCCGTGTCGGCGAGGTGCAGCTCCAGCCCCGGCGCCAACTCCCACCGGCGCCAGCTTGTCACCCCATCCGGGGGACTGGCAGGGGCCTCGTCTTTCGCCTGACCGGTACGGGACGGCGAAGCGGGGGCCGGCGCGGACGGTCCGGCGGCGGCAACGGGACCCGGGGGCGGGAGCGTGCCGGGCTCCGAATCCGCGAGCGCCTTCAGCTCGTCGGGCCCCAGCCGCAGCAGCTCCACCTGGATGGCGTCGAGCGGGAGGAACTTCGCCTGGAGGACCCGGATGGCCTTGAGGCGCACCAGGTGCTCTTCCCCATAGACGGTGTCCGGCCCCTTGAAGGGCGGGGCGGGCAGGAGCCCGCGCTGGACGTAGTAGCGCACGGTGCGCGGGGACACGCCCGCCGCCTCGGCCAGCTCCGTCAGCTTCCACTCCTTGCGTGTGTTCGTCGTGCTCACGCCTCAGACAGTAGGACTCGACAGTGATTGTGTCAAGTCGCCACTGTTGATTTCTCACTGTCATGAAGCCAGTGGCGGGATGTGGGAGGGCAGGCGACCTGGCTTGCGCGGGGCGGGAGCGGGTGTGACAGAGAGGGGCATGGACGCGACGGGCGGCATGGACATCTCCTCCATCCGGGTCATCGGAGCGGCGGTGACGCCAGCGGTGATGGTGTCGGCGTGCGGCATCCTGGCCACGGGGCTGGACAACCAGATCGCGCGGATGACGTCGCGCACGCGGGACATGCTGAAGGAGTGGCGCTCGCTGGCGGAGGACAGCCCGCGGCGCGAGGTGCTGCGGCTGGAGGTGGACATCCTGGACCGGCGGCACCGGCTGCTGGCGCGGGCGATGGCGATGGCCTACGGGGCGCTCATCTCGTTCGTGGTGACGTCGCTGCTGTACCTGTCGCAGCGGCGCTTCGGCGTGCCGGACGTGCTGCCGGTGGTGAGCTTCTCGGTGGGCGTGGTGCTGCTGGGAGCCATCGCGCTGTTCGCGCTGGCGTCGTTGCGGCTGGGGCGCGCCGCCCTGGAGCTGGAGAAGCGCGAGATGTTCGGGGTCGTCGTGCCGCCCGGGCCCGGCGGCGAGCGGAGCCGGTGATGTACCCGTCTCGTGAGACGCTTCATTTCGAGCGGAGCCTGTGGGCCGTGCTGTTCGGAGTGTTGCTGGCCGTGGGCGCGGGGGCGTGTGTCCGTGGTCCGGAGCCCGTGCCTTCCGTGCCGGCCTGGACGGGGAAGCACCCCCTGGGCTGGTGGGATTGTGATGAGGGCAGCACGCTCGTGGAGCGGCGGACGCAGGGGGATGGCCGCGAGCCCTTCCTCGTGCGTCGCCGGCAGCTCCGCTACGACAGGGCTTGGGAGGCGCGGGTCACGAATGAATGGCCGAGTGGGCTATCGACTGGTTTCACCGTCTACTGGAGCCCGGACCGGTCCCTCGTCAAGAAGCCGCATGAGCGCTTCCTGCGCCGGGACCGCCTCGTGGTCGAGGGCAAGCCCGTCGACGTCGAGGTGTTCGAGCGCATCGAGAACATGAACTGGGGTTGTTGCGGCGTCTGTCCGTGCATGGGGACCCGTCAGGTGGAGGAGGTGTGGAGGCAAGTGGGGGCTCCTCCGGCCCAGGAGCCGCTCCGGGTCCGCCATGATCGCAACCGTTCGGAGGACAGCGAGGTCTGCCGCCTGGCGCTCTCCTCCTCGCGCCGGGCGCCCGACGCGGACGGCTTCATCGACGTGCGCCGTGTGCTCAGGCTCGGGGTGGGCGTGGTCATCGACGGGCAGGAGCACCCCTGCATGGAAGTGAGGTCCTGGAGCGGCGATGACCTTCCGCTCGACTCCCTGGAGTGCCCGAGCGTGCTCGGAGGCATGGCGCGGTGGGAGCAGGTCTACCAGACGGGCAACGGCCAGACGCGGAAGGACCTCATCGAGGTCGTGTCCTTCGACTGCCGCCCCCGCTCCCGTCCCTGACCCTCCCTCAATCGCGGAGGGTGTCGTCCGGCGTGAGCTCCTCGAGGTAGCGCTAAGGTGACGGCCTTTCTCGCCGGAGTCATCCGTGGGGCGGGAGGCTAACAAGTCATGCCGGGGCGTCCAGAGCGCTCACCTGCCTGCCCGCCCTCGTGGTGAGTGACGTGGCCCCTGCCGCCTGGACGCCCTCCCGGTGTGGCGAGGCGGGGCTTCCCGGGGCGTGCTGCGCGGGGGGAGGGCACTGCACATGCTGATCAGCGGAGCGCCCGCCAGGGTGCTCGCGATCTGCACCCCCACGTGAGGAGAGGCTTCATGGACGAGACCCATCGCAGAACGTTCCGCCCCCTACCCGAAGTGCGCTGGAGCGCGGTGGCCACGGGCGCGTTGTTGGGCGCGGCGGTGTGGCTGGTGCTGCTGCGCTTCGGGGACGTGCCCCGGGCGCTGCTGCTGGAAGAGGAGCCCGGCCTCGGGCGGCAGGTGTGGTGGGTGGTGGCGCCGCTGCTCGCCGCGGGCGTGGCGGCGTGGACGGGGGCGTCCGCCTCGGGCGAGCGCGGCATCCTCGGCGCGTACCTGCACGGACTGCTCGCCTGGGCGGGCGCGCTGCTGCTCGCGGCGGTGGTGGGGCCGGGCAGCATTGGCGTGCTGCCGCAGCCGGGGTGGAGCGGGCTCGCGACGGTGGTAGGCGCGGTGGTGGGCGCGGCGCTCGGACGGGCCCTGCTGGCCGGGCGTCTGACGGCACCCCGGGGGCTGCACGGGTCCGGCCGCCTGGCCGGGTCGAGCGAGGCCTCCCAGGTCCGGTCCCGGTGGCGCGAGGTGCTCACGGCGCGGCGGGGCGCTCCGGAGGGCCGCCGGCCCGGGGCCCATGACGACATGGGGCGTCCGGACCAGGACCTGCACTGAGGAGGGCACGGGTGGGGACACCCGTGGGAGCGAGACACGACACGACGGGCAACCGAGGAGCGGACGGACATGGCTGGAGACGGGACGGAGGAGCTACGGACGGGGCTGTCGGTGCGAGGGGCGGACGGCAGGCGCCTGGGCACGCTGGTGGGGCTCGAGGCGGGGTCGCTGGTGGTGGAGCGAGGCTTCTTCTGGCCCCAGCGCTTCACCATCTCCCGCAGTGACGTGGGGGCGGTGACGGACGGGGAGGTGCGGTTGCTCGGAGGGGCCGCGCTGCGCGAGACGCACACCGGGGCGCCCTTGAGCGAGCCTGCCCACCGGGAGGAGTCCAGCGCGCGCGAGCCCTCCGGCGCCACCGTGCGCGAGGAGGGGGACGACGTGCGGGTGCCGCTGGCGCGCGAGGACGCGTACCCGCTGCTGCGCATGCGCGACGTGGGGGCGGTGCGCGTGCGCAAGGTGGTGCGCACCGAGCTGAAGCAGCTCACCGTGGAGGTGCGGCGCGAGGAGCTGGTGGTGGAGCGCCTGCCCGTGCAGCCGGGGACGGCTGCGGCGCCCGAGCGCACCGCGGGGGCCTTCGAGGAGTTCGAGCAGATCATCCCCTTGTGGCGCGAGGACGTGGAGGTGGTGAAGCGCGCCGCCGTCTACGAGGAGGTGCACCTGAAGAAGGCGGTGGAGCGGCGCACGTGGACCGAGGAGGTGCCGCTGCGCCATGAGGTGGCCCGCGTGGAGGAGGAGGGCGACGCACGGCTGGACACGGGCGACGTGCGTCCAGACCCGCACTCGCACTGAGCTACTTCCATCCCCTTCAGGTAAGTGACACATCTTCCCTCTCCCCTCGGGAGAGGGTCAGGGTGAGGGTGCCAGTCCCCGTTCTTCAACCCGTAGCCCGCAGTGGGGGCAGGGGGTTCAACCCGGGTTCACCCGATACCCTCACCCCGTCCCTCTCCCGAGGGGAGAGGGGAAAGTGCTGCGGGAAGTTGCCAGCACATCGAAGACAGCGCGTCACTTGGGCTGAAGGCCGAGCGCCCGTATCAGGTCCAGCGGGATGGGGATGATGGTCTGGTTGCCGCCCCCCGTGATCTCCACGAGCGTCTGCAGGTAGCGCAGCTGGAGGGTGATGGGGTTGCGGTCGAGCACCTCGGCGGCCATGGAGAGCTTCTCGGCGGCCTGGTGCTCGCCCTCGGCGGCGATGATTTTCGCGCGGCGCTCGCGCTCGGCCTCGGCCTGGCGGGCGATGGCGCGCTGCATCTCCACGGGCAGGTCAATGTGCTTCACCTCCACGTTGGAGACCTTGATGCCCCATGGGTCGGTGTGGGCATCGAGCACCTTCTGGATGTCGCGGTTGACGCGGTCGCGCTCGGAGAGGAGCTGGTCCAGCTCCACCTGGCCGAGGATGGCGCGCAGGGTGGTCTGCGCGAGCTGGCTGGTGGCGTAGAGGAAGTCCTCCACCTGGAGCACGGCCTTGTCGGCGTGGATGACGCGGAAGTAGACGACGGCGTTCACCTTCACGCTGACGTTGTCCTTGGTGATGACGTCCTGCGGGGGCACGTCGCGCGCCACGGTGCGCATGTCGATGATGACCATGCGCTCGACGAAGGGGATGAGCCACCGGAAGCCGGCGCGCTTGAGGCCCACGAAGCGGCCGAGCCGGAAGACGACGCCGTTCTGGTACTCGTTGACGATGCGCACGCCGGAGAGGAAGGCGAGCACGAGGAAGCCCAGCGGGATGAGCAGCCCGAGGGCGCCGAAGAAATCGGTCATGTCTTCACCTCATCGACGAACAGGGTGAGCCCCTCCACCCGGCGCACCACCACGCGGGCGCCGGGAGACAGAGGGGCGGAGGAGATGGCGGCCCAGCGCTCGCCATGGACGAACACCTCGCCGCCGGAGGGCGAGACGGTGTCGAGCACCTGGCCCACCTCGCCGACGAGGCCCATGTCGCCCGCGAGCTGCGGCTTGCGGCGGGTCTCGGCGGCGCGGAAGGCGAGGAAGACGGCGGCCCCGGCGACGAAGAGGGCGGTGGGCAGCATCGTGCGCAGCGGCACCCGCAGGGGCGTGTCGAGGAACCAGTCCGGATCGAAGCGGTCCACGAGGAACACGCCGCCGAGCACGAGCAGCCCGAGGCCGGCGGCGCCGAGCAGGCCGCTGGTGACGAAGAGCTCGGCGACGAGCAGGGCGACACCGAGCAGCAGCAGGACGATGGCGCCAGCGCGCACGGGCAGCGCGGAGGAGGCGAGCAGGGCGAGCACGATGCACACCACGCCGACGAGGCCGGGGACGAAGAGGCCGGGGTGGGTGAGCTCGATGGCGATGCCGAGGCCGGCGAGGAGGAAGAGGATGTAGACGACGGCGGGCTGGGCGAGCGCGTGGAGGAAGCGCTGGGAGAAGGTGGGCCGCAGCTCGACGATTTGGGCGTTGGCGGTGCGCAGCGTGACGGGTGAGTCGCCGACGGTGACGGAGCGGCCGTTGGCCCACTCGAGGAAGGACTCCTGGGTGGGGGCCACGTGCTCGATGACATGGAGGGCAAGGGCCTTCTCGGCGGGGACGCTCTCGCTGTTGCGCACGGCGCTGATGGCCCACTCGACGTTGCGGCCGCGCTGCCTGGCGATGGACTCGACGAAGGCGACGGCGTCGTTCTCGATTTTACGGGCCATCTCCTTGCCACCGGCGGCCTCGGGGTCCTGGCCGGAGAGCCCGACGACGGGGTGGGCGGCGCCGATGTTGGTGCCGGGCGCCATGGCCGCGAGGTGGGAGGCGAGGGTGATGAAGACGCCCGCGCTGCCGGCCCGGGCGCCAGAGGGCCCGACCCAGACGAGCACGGGGACACGGGCCCCGAGGAAGGCGCGGACGATGTCGCGAGTGGACTCGAGCTCGCCGCCGGGAGTGTCGAGCCGGACGAGGAGGGCCTGATGACCGGCCTCCTGGGCGCGGCGGACACAATCGACGAGGAAGGCGCGGGAGCCGGCATCGACGGTGCCGTCGAGGACGCAGCGGGAGACGACGGGGGGCGCGGGAGACTCCGCATGACTGGTTGCCTGGCCGAGCAGCAACAAGGCCAGCACGAGCACTCCCCAGACCGAACGCCCGAACCCGACCATCACGCCTCCTACTTCCCCTCTCCCTCTGGGAGAGGGACGGGGTGAGGGTATCCGCCCCCGTATTCCAGCCCGTGACACCAGCCCGTGAATCAGCCAGCACCACGTATCCACTGTGCCCCACCGTGTCGCCCCTCCCTGGAAGGCATCCATCCAGCCGAGCACGCCTCCCGGAGGGCCAGTTGTCTCCCGTGTTACAGAGCGGCCCGTCCATGCTTCGAATCCAACCGAATCCCGACTCCGTGCCCGCCCTGTCTCCCCTGGAGACCCAGCCGCCCGCGCGAGAGGGGCATCTGCTGCTGATGGGCGGAGGCCTCAAGCCGCTGGAGGTGCTCGAGCGCTTCGTGGAACTGGCGGGAGGCGGGGAGCGGCCGGTGGTGGTGTTCCCGATGGCGAGCGAGAAGAGCCGCCCGACGGGAGTGGAGCTGAAGAAGCAGCTCGAGGCGGCGGGGGCGAGGCGTGTGCAGGTGGTGCACATCGACGAGCGCCGGGACGCGCTGAAGCCCGAGGTGGTGGAGGCGGTGAAGCGCGCGGGCGGCGTCTTCTTCAGTGGAGGAGACCAGAACCGGATCTCCCAGCGGCTGGTGGACACGCCGGTGCTGGAGGCGCTGCGGGAGTTGATGGCGCGCGGGGGCGTGGTGGCGGGGACGAGCGCGGGGGCGGCGTGCCAGAGCGAGGTGATGTTCGTGGGCGAGGGAGACGAGACGGTGCTGCGCGCGTCGAACATCGTGACGACGCGGGGCATCGGGCTGCTGCCGGGGACGATCGTGGACTCGCACTTCATGGCGAGGAAGCGGCAGGGGCGGCTGGTGAACCTGGTGGCGGAGCACCCGTCGCTGCTGGGGGTGGGCATCGACGAGGCGACGGCGGCGTGGGTGAAGCCGGACGGGACGCTCGAGGTGCTGGGGGAGGGGTGGGTGGTGCTCTACGACGCCGCGAAGGCGCGGGTGGCGCGCACGGCGGACAACCGGATGGCGGTGTCGGGACTGGTGCAGCACGTGCTGGTGGAGGGGCAGCGCTTCAACCTCCAGCAGCGGACGATGGCGGAGGACGCGGAGTCCCTCGCCCTCCCGATGGCGAGCCGCTGAGCCCCTTCACCCCACCGTGGACGAAACCCCCTCTCCCTCTGGGAGAGGGCTGGGGTGAGGGTCTTCGCGCCGCTGTTCCCCGGCGAGCGCCTCCAGCAGCAGCAGCTCATCGAGCAGCAGTCGTGGCATGAGGAAGTGGTGGCGGACGCGCTCGCGTCCACTCGCGCCGAGCGCATGAGCGGCCTGGGGATGGCGCAGGAGGTGGAGCAGGGCGTCCGCGCACTCCTGGACGCTGTCCACGAGGATGCCGCCGGTGCCGGGGGGCATCTGCATGGGGATGCCGCCGACGCGCCCGGCGACGACGGGGGTGCCCTTCCAGAGGGCCTCGGCGACGACGAGCCCGAAGCCCTCGCGCAGGGACTTCTGGATGACGACGTCGGAGAGGGACTGGAAGGCATTGACCTCGACGTTGCCCACGCCGACGAGGTTGGTGAAGACGTGGATGAGGTGGTCGCCGGCGGTCTCGGCGCGGACCTGCTCGTAGATGTTCCAGGCCTCGGGGTCATCGAGGGCCATGGAGCTGACGAGGGCGAGCTGGAGGTGGGGGATGCGCTGGCGCACGAGCCGGTAGGCGGCGACGACGCCGAGGGGATCCTTCCACTTGTCGAAGCGGCTGACCTGGGTGACGAGGGGGCGGTCGAGCCGGACGCCGATCCACTCGAGGATATGGCGGGCGAGCTTCTTGGGGAGGGCGAGGTTCTTGGGGCTGAGCGGGTCGATGGCGGGCGGGAGGATGGCGACGCGGCGGATGGGGAAGCGGGGGGGGATGAAGTTCTCGAGGGTGAAGACGGCGGCGTCGTAGGCGCCGAGGTAGGGCGTGAGGAAGTCCCAGACGGCGGGATTGGGGTGGGAGGTGTCGATGTGGCAGCGCCAGATCCACCGGGAGCCGCGGTGGCGGGCGAGCCCGGCGATGGCGGCGGGCTGGGGGTCGTGGACGATGACGAAGTCATAGCCCTCGGCGAGGTGGGGCGCGTTGAGCTGGGCGTTGCCGAGGTAGAGGGCCTTCTCGGTTTCGGAGAGGTCCCCGGGAGCACCTTGCAGTCCGTTGTGGAGCCGCTTGGTGATCTGGAAGAAGGCGTCATCGCCGCGGATGATCTTCCACTCGGCCTCCAGCCCGAGGTCCCGGAGGAGGGGGACGCAGGAGCGGAGGATCTCCGAGACGCCGCCGCCGTAGGAGGTGGCGTTGAGGTGGAGGAGGCGGGCGCCGCGCAGCCGGTGGGCGACGCGGACGAGCTCATCGAGTTGCTCGTCGGGAGCGACGCCGCGGTAGGCCGCGAGGGACCTGTCACCGATGTCGACGACGTCGAGCATGGAACCTCCTGACCGCAACGGATGCGGCACCGAGGAAAGGTGACGATGGTGGCGGGGGGAGGCGGAGGGACGGAGCCTGGCGGGCGGAGCGGGAGGCGATGAGGGGAGCGCCTCTTGGGGCGCGTGCATCCGGTGGAGGACGGAGCGGGGCGGGAGTGCGTTGCGGAGGAGGGAGGGGCTCCCTACGGTGGGAGCGGGATGCCTTCAGGAGGACGCATGCGCCGTGCCCTGCTCATCACGATAGGAGTGGTCGTTTCCTTGGTGGCCTGCCGGACGACACAGCCACCGGGGACGGAGAACGCGAGGCCCATCCAGGATCCGGCGCAGAAGGAGGGAGGCCAGTTGGTGCCCGCGGAGCCGCCGGGGCCGACGGGACCACTCACGATGCCGGAAACGGACGGGGGAACGCCTCCGTAGCCGCTCCCCCAAGGCAGCCCACCGTAGGCCGCCAACCAAGAGGGGCCCACCGTAGGCCGCCAACCAAGAGGGGCCCACCGTAGGCCGCCAACCAAGAGGGGCCCACCGTAGGCCACCAACCAAGAGGGGCGCACCGTAGGCCCTCTCCCTCGCCCTCCGGGAGAGGGGTCGGGGGTGAGGGTATCTCGCCCCCCGGGTTCAACCCGCGTGCCCCCCTGTGGACCTCGCCGCTACGGGAACCACCACTTGCTACCGGCCGGGTTGAAGGTGCGGTCGAGCGCGGTGCAGTCCTGGGTGGAGGGGTCGCAGACGCCGAAGCCGGCCAGGGGTGTGGTGGAGGAGAACGGGTCCGAGAACTGCCGGCCGGTGACGGCGGCGGGCCAGAGGGTGGGACGGCGGCGCGGGTCGGCCTCGCTGGCGACGGAGCCCGCGGCGAGCGCGGCGGGCGTGAGGCCACTCACCTGGGCGCCGGAGTGGTGGCAGCCCTGGCAGAAGGAGTTGCCCGAGAAGTTGGGCAAGGGCTGCTGAGCGCTCACCGCGACCATGCCGTTCTTCGCCTCGCGCACGCAGCGGTCGCTGCCCGGGTTCTTGTGCACGCGGTGGGCGCACAGCAGGGCGCCACTGTGCTGTGCGGGCAGCTCGCCCTGGCCGCCGTCCGGCGTGAGCCGGAGTTGCTCGCACACGGCGGCGAGCTCGGGCTGGGTGGAGGCGGGCGCGCCGGGGTACCGGAAGCCATGCCGCGTGGCCACCTGCCGCAGGGCATCGAGCTGTGAATTGGCCGTCTCTCCCGTCCGCACGGAGACGTCCACGAGCGTGCCGAGCGCCTGGTTGCAGGCGAGCTCATCGAAGAACCCGCCGCTGTTGGCCAGCTCGGCCGAGTCGAGGGCGAAGACCTTGAGCTCGTCGACCCAGCCCTTGAAGGGGGGATTCCAGTCGGTGGTGCAGCCGGCGAGTGCGAACCAGGTGTACCCATTGCTCTGTCCGGACTTCATGAACTGGAAGCCGAAGGGAACGGCGACGCTCATCCAGGTGCACTTGCCGAAGCCCGTCGGGATGCACTGCATGCTGTAGACGCGGCTGAAGCTCAGGGTCTGCGCGAGCGGCGTGCCGTTGATGGAGAAGCGCAGGACGCGGGTGTCGTTCTCGGTGGTGAGCTTCACCGCGAGGTGGAAGAAGCGGCCCTCCTGGAGGAGGCCAGCGGGCAGCATGACGCTCTGCTCATTGCCGCCGTGGCCCCCGAGGGTGCGCGGGCCGTCGTGCGCGACGATGCGGTCGTTCTTCAGGGCGATGGACGACTCGTCGGGGAAGAAGAACACGGTGCGCAGCGTGGAGAGGTCGCGGGAGTCCAGCCAGACGCCGGCCCACCACTCGGTGCGGTTGGACTGGTAGGGGTAGGCCATGTCGACGATGTCGTTCTGCCCGTCGAGGTAGACACCCCGGCCGAGCACGCCACCGGCGTTGATGGGCTCGACGCGCGCGCCGCCGCGGAGGCGGAGCGTGGAGGGGGGGCTGATGGCGCCCGGCTTGTACGCGGGGTCGGAGGTGGCCGCGTTCTGGAGGGTCGGGTCCACCGCGAAGGAGTCATTGCGCGCGTTGGCCGGCTGGGAGGCGTTGGCCCACCAGTTCGAGTTGTTCGCGACGAAGCCATCGAGGATGAGGCCGCCGCTGAAGCGGAGGTTGGACTGGAAGTTGAAGCCCGTGCACTTCGTGTCGGCGCCCGAGCCGTCCGCGCAGCGGATGTCGATGGCCGGGTTCATGTGCGCGACGACGAGGGCGTTGTTGCGCAGGTAGTCGTCGAAGACGATCTCCGCGTTGTTGTTGCCGTTGCCCTGGGCCCGCCACACCACGTCGAAGGGGAGGTTGGGGTTCATCGGGTCGAAGTGGTTGAGCTGGTTCTCCAGCGAGAAGACGGTGGTGTGGTGCTTGGGCCGCACGCGGGTGAGCAGCGGCTGCCACAGCGAATCACACGCCCCATAGAGCGACAGGTCGTACTCGTACCGGTCGCCGAACCAGTGGCCGCGCCCGCCCCAGTCGGTGGGGTTGAGGGCGTTGTCGAGGTGCACCAGCTTGCCCTGCGTCCACGCACCCAGCAGGGTCTGCCCCTTGCCATTGGTGCGGTCGGGGTTGAGGACCTTGTCGTTGGTAGTGTTGGACGTGAACGTGACCCGGCTCGTGACGCAGTGGTCGGGGTTCTCGTCGGTGGGGTCCGGGCAGTAGCCGGTGGCGCGCGTCGCGCGGTAGCCGTCCCGCTGGATGGGAGCGTGGGAGAAGATGGCGTTCTTGCCCTGGCGATCGATCCACAGGTAGGCGCCCGGGATGGGGGAGCCCTCGGGGATGGGCTGGCCCATGGTGTCGCGGAACAGCCGCGCGTTGGCGCGCGAGACGGTGTCGAGCAACAGGTTGCCCTGCCCGTCCCGCAGCATCTGGGCCCGCGTGAGCTCGTAGCGCGTCTGCACCGCCGGGTCGCGCATCATCCGGCTCAGCGGCTTGAACGTCGTCCACTGCGAGGCATCACAGGCCTGGCTCGAGTACGAGTACATGAGCCCCGCCTGCATCCCGTTGACGATCAGCAGGCGCCCATCACCGGTCGTCGCCGGCTCGAAGAGCATCCAGCCCAGGTTGGAGGCGCCGTCCCAGGCCACGGGGTCATCGGCCGCATCGCCGTCTCCATCGAAGAAGAACCCGGAGAGGGGCGAGTGCTTCTGGGAATAGAGGAAGCCGCACCACTTGGGGGCGTTGGTCGCGCGCTGGGGCGGCACGCCGTTCACGTAGCAGCGCCGGGCCTCCGAGTCGTAGTGCGTCCAGTCGACGGCGTGGGCGTTGTAGCTCTGCGCCGGGTCGGAGCTGGAGAAGGGCGGCAGGGACGAGCCCGTCATCCGGGGGTAGATCCACACGGGATAGTTCGTGTCCGTGGTGGCGCCCCAGGTGCCCGCCTCGGCGCGCTTCGCGTTCGGCACGAAGACGGTGAGGTCCGTGGTGCGGATCTCCCATTTCGTGCCCGGGCAGGCACCGTCATAGACGTTCTTCGTGGGATCCGTGCACCCGGTGAGGTGGGTGTGCAGCGTGATGTCGTAGCAGTCACCGGCGACGCGCACGTCACTGGACGTGTACTGCGCATCGCACCGCCTCGGGTTGCGCTTGGAACTCAGCTGGGGCGCGCTGGTGGTGAAGCCGCTGCCGGAGTCCTCGCACAGGTTCTGATGCCCCGACGGCGGCATCTGCGTGACCTGGCCGCCCACCACGTGCACGGGCAGCCGGGTGTCGAGCGGGTTGAAGTAGAGGAACGGGTGGAGCCCGAGCCCCGAGACCCGGGCGGCCTTGCGCGAGGCCGACGCGTTCTGCTTCAGGTCGTGATTGACGTTCTCGGGCAGGAAGACGCCGAGCACCGGGGCATCCCGGCCCTCGGCGAGCACGAGGCGTCCGTCGTTGCTCGTCCGGAGGGTGGGGAGGATCAGCGAGTCCGTGCTCGTCCCCACGCCCGAGGGGAAGGCGATGGCGCCGCTGTCGGTATAGGCCTGCCGGTTCGTCGGGTTCTGCGGTGCCTTGTAGTTGCGCAGCACGCTCGGAAGGGGCGGGTTCGCATCGTTGTAGCAGTTGTCCATCGTCGCCCAGGTCGAGCCACAGGCCGGGGCGCTCACGTTGGCGGTGCTCGTGAACGGGACGTAGCAGGCGTTGGTGGTGGTCACCTGGATGCCGCTGGAGCGCTGCGACGGAGAGGCTTCCTCGGTTGCCGCCTTCTCGCAGCCGAGCGCGAGAACGGTGACGAGCACCGGCAGGAGCCGGGTGACACGGGAGGGACTGGATGGACGCATGGTTCCTTCTCGGGGGGCGCGGACGCGAGCATTCCATCTCTGTGAGATTTCCATGCAAGTCAAGGAAGACAGGCAAATTCCGCCGGTGACAGACGCGAGGGGCTGGCGCACAGTGGCGCCGTCGATGCGGGGACGTTCAGCCCATCAGAATCCAAGAACGAGAGCCCGCGGTGCGGCGCTGGTGGCCCTGGTGGGGAGCCTGCTGCTGGCACTGGCGGAAGGGTGCGCCCGGAGGGCGCCCGAGGGAGCGCGAGTGGAGACGACAGTCTACGTGGCACGCCGGATCCGGACGCTGGACGAGAAGCAGCCGGAGGCGCGGGCGTTGGCGGTGCGGCGGGGCCGGCTGGTGGCGGTGGGGACGAAGGCCGAGGTGTTGAAGGCGGCGGGCGAGGGCGCGCGGGTCATCGACTACGGCGACGCGGTGGTGGTGCCGGGGCTGGTGGACGCGCACGCGCACATCGGGGGGCTGGGCCTGAGCCTGACGGTGGCGAGGCTGGAGGGAGCGCGCTCGGTGGACGAGGTGGTGCGGCGGCTGGCGGAGGCGCCGGCGACGAGCTTCCAGGGGGACTGGTTGGTGGGGAAGGGCTGGGACCAGAACGGGTGGCCGGGCCAGGCGTTCCCCGGGCGGGGCGAGCTGGACGCGCGCTTCCCGCGGACGCCGGTGTACCTGACGCGGGTGGACCACCACGCGGCCTGGGTGAATGGGGAGGCGCTGAAGCGTGCGGGGATTACGCGCGAGACGCCGGACCCGGCGGGCGGACGGATCCTCCGGGACGCGAAGGGGGAGCCGACGGGGGTGCTGGTGGACAACGCGATGGACCTGGTGGCGAAGGTGGTGCCGCCGCCGACGGACGAGCAGCTGGAGGCGCGGCTGTCGGCGGCGCTGGAGCGCTGCGCGCAGGTGGGGCTGACGGGGGTGCACGACGCGGGGATGGACCTGCGGACGTTCCGCAAGCTGCAGACGTGGGACATGGCGGGGCGGCTGCCGGTGCGGGTGTACGCGATGGCGGACGGGCAGGGGGAGGACCGGCACACGTACCTGGAGCTGGGGACGTACGCGGGGCGGATGCTGGAGATGAAGTCGGTGAAGTTCCTGCTGGACGGGGCGCTGGGCTCGCGAGGGGCGGCGATGCATGCGTCCTACAGTGACGCGGCGGGGGAGACGGGGCTGCTGCTGATGGAGCTGGAGGAGCTCTCGAGGCGGGCGTGGGCCTTCATGGAGCGAGGCTTCCAGGTGTGCGTGCACGCGATTGGAGACCGGGCGAACACGCTGGTGGTGGACACGCTGATCCGCGCGTCGGCGGCGACGGGGACGAAGCCGCTGCGGCACCGGGTGGAGCACGCGCAGATACTGAGGCCCGAGGACATCCGGAAGCTGGGGGAGGCGGGGCTGGTGGCGAGCGTGCAGCCGACGCACGCGACGAGCGACATGGGGTGGGCGGAGGCGAGGCTGGGGGCGGAGCGGCTGAAGGGCGCGTACGCGTGGAAGAGCCTGAAGGAGGCGGGGGCGGTGCTGGCGTTGGGGAGCGACTTCCCGATCGAGAACCCGGACGTGCTGGCGGGGCTATACGCGGCGCGGACGCGTCAGGACGCGGCGGGGAAGCCGGAGGGCGGGTGGCAGCCGCAGGAGCGCCTGACGGGACAGGAGGCGCTGGAGGGCTTCACGGTGGGGCCGGCGTGGGCGTCGTTCGCGGAAGCGCGGCGGGGGAGGCTGGTGGAGGGGATGGACGCGGACTTCACGGTGCTATCGGTGGACCCGGTGTCGGACGAGGCGAAGGCGTTGGTGGACGCGACGGTGGTGGCCACGGTGGTGGACGGCCGCGAAGTCCACCGCTGACGGCCCCCTCTCCCTTTAGGAGAGGGCGGGGGTGAGGGTCTACGGCTCGGTCACCCGAACAACCCCGAGCGGGCCGTCTCCGCGATGGCGACGACTGCGGGATGCCGCAGCCGCCGCTCGACGGAGATGGCGTAGAAGCACGTCTCGATGTCGTCGGTGCGGCCGATGACGGAGACGTTGAACTGGCGGGAGACCTCGGCCTCGATGACGGAGGGGGCGGCGAAGACGCCGTGGCCGCGCTGGCCGAAGGCCTTCAGGAGGGCGCTGTCGTCGAAGTCGCCGACGACGAGGGGGTAGATGCCCTGGGCGTCGAACCAGAGCTCCAGCGAGCGGCGGACGGAGGAGGAGTCCGAGGGCAGGAGCATGGGGGCGGCGTCGAGGGAGCGGGGGAAGCCCTTGGCGAGGTGGGCGAGCCTGGAGGCAGCGAAGAAGGAGACGCCGCACTTGCCGAGCAGGTGGTTGAAGGCGCGGATGCTGACGGGCTCGGAGGCGGGGGCGTCGGCGATGACGGCGTCGAGCTCGTGGAGGGCGAGGGAGGCGAGGAGTTGGGGGAGGGGGCCTTCGCGGCAGGTGATGTGGATGTCGGGGGAGACATCGAAGGCGGGCTGGAGGAGCTGTTCGGCGACGAGCTTGGGGATGACATCGGTGACGCCGACGGCGAAGCGGAGCTGCTGGCCGGAGGGCAGGCCGTTGACGACGTTCTTGAGCTCGTTGCCGAGGCGGAAGATGTCATCGGCGTAGCGCTGGACGGTGCGGCCGACGTCGGTGAGGACGAGGCGGCGGCCCTGCCGCTCGAAGAGCTTGTGGCCGAGCGACTCCTCGAGGAGCTTGAGCTGGGCGCTGATGGTGGGCTGGGCGAGGCGGAGCTCCTGGCTGGCCTTGGCGATGGAGCCGGCGCGGGCCACGGTCCAGAAGTAGAGGAGGTGGTGGTAGTTGAGCCAGCTCACGCGAGGGGCCTCCGGGAGGACAGGGGAGGATTTAACGGAAATGCACGCGGTGTGCGGGAGAGGACGGAGGGAGGGAGGCCGGGCGTGCGAGCGGGGAGGGGGAAGGGGGGGAAGTGGAGGGGCGTTGAAGAACCAGCTTGACGGGAGGGCCGAGTCCCCGTAAATCGCCCCTACTTCGCGCGGTTGAGCAGCACACGCCCAGGTAGCTCAGTTGGTAGAGCAGGGGACTGAAAATCCCCGTGTCGCTGGTTCGATTCCGGCCCTGGGCACTTCCCAAAGTTTCGCAGCAGATAGAGGCCGATACGTCACCCACGTATCGGCCTTCTGCTTTTCGGCGTGGCGAGTCCGCCGGGCCTCCCCGGTCCGCGGTGCTCAGCGCCGCGCCGCGGCCCGCCGGGCCTTCGCGGTCCGGTTCCACACCCGGCTCATGTACTGGGCCACGAGGTGGTCCGTGAGCAGATCGATGTCATTGGACATGTTCTGCAGCGCGTTCCACTTGCGCTGCTCCCCGTTCCCGAAGTTCCAGGTGCCGGCCGTCCAGTGGCACAGGTCCTTGAGGGATTCGAGATCCTCCTCGAACTGCGCCACGGTGGGGATGGGCGAGTCCTGCAGTCGGTCGCTGATGGTGTCCATGATGTAGCCCATGCTGACGATTCCCACGCCATGCATGAGCCGCGACTTCTTGGCGGGCATCCCCCAGGACGGCTTGAAGACGTTGCGCACGGCCGTCCAGTAGTTGTTCAACAGCTTCATCATCGACGCGAGCTCGAGCTTGCCCGTCGCGGGGTGATGGAAGTTGCGCAGCGCGCCCCCCATCAGGCTGTTCTCGAGCATCTTGAGGACGGAGTTGTCCTTGATGATGCCCGTGGGGTTGGTCGCGGTGTGGATCAGCCCGTGGAAGGGCGAGCCGCTGTCCAGGTTGAGCTGCTCCATCAGCTGGGCCGGGAGCCGGCGCCGGCGCAGCTGGGGCGGGAGCTGGGCATCCGTCTTGGGGATGAGCTCGTAGATGAGGCCCTTGGGCAGGGGCCTCGTCGAGTTGACGAGGATGAACTGCTCCGTCTGGTGGCGGATGTCGTCGGTGATGAAGGCCGTGACGCAGATGGGGAAGTGGTCGACGGTCGCGTCCCGGATGGCCGCGAGCCGCTGCTGGCCGTCCACGATGAACCCGGGCTTGCGCTCATCGGGCAGCTCCTTCTTGCCCAGGGGGATGACGAGCACTCCCGGCCGCGAGTAGGCGGAGTCCGCTGAGGGAGCCGCCTTCTTGTCCAGCGCCTCGAAGCGCACCCGCGAGTCGAACGCCAGCACGACGGCGTTGGGCACCAGGGGCGAGGGACTCTCGATGTAGTCGCGGATCCCCTCGATGTGCGAGAGCACCTCGGGGCGTTGGTAGCCCTTGAGCTGGCCCGCCTGCCGGCTCACGCGCGAGATGGCGGCGAAGCGGTGGACCAGCTTTCCATCCACCGCGAAGGAGTACAGCTTGCGTCCGGGAGACTGGCTCACCTCGACCGCGTAGAGCCTCAGTTCATTCGGCATGTCGCTTTACCTCGCCTCACCGGAGGGCCGTGACTTGGGCCGGCGTGCGGGCTGGCGGCGGGTGCTCCGGCGCTCCAGCCCGAGGTTCTGCATCTGGCGGTACAAGGTCCAGATGTTGTGGAAGCCTCGCCGCCGGTTGCGCTCCGCGCCCCGGAAGATGATGACGTGGTGCTGGAGCGCCTCGCAGACCTCGCACGGGCAGCGGCGCCAGGGCGCATCGCTCAGCGTCTTCTCGTAGGCCTCGGCATGGTCCTTGTTCGGATCGTAGAGCTGCTCGTACTCGGTGAGCACCTCCACCACCTGGCGCACCGTGTGCTGGTTCGCCTCGAAGAGCTTCATGGCGTCCAGGCAGGCGCGCTCCAGCCGGCGGGCATGCTCCTGGGAGATCTGTCCCGAGGAGATGCGCTGCTGCAGGCGGGGGTTGCCCTCGATCTGCGGGATGCGGATGGCCGTGTATTTGAAGTCGTCCGCGTAATAGTTGTCGCGATCGTCCTTGAAGGCTTGCCGCAAGGGCGACGTGCTGTCGAAGGAGGCGATGCCCAGGCGGGCAAACTCGGGCAGGTGCTCGGTGCGGTTCACGCCCAGCAGGTGCAGGCGGGTGTTGGGATTCCTCACCACCTGGATCTCCTCCAGGCACAGGTGGATCTCCCGCGACTTGAGCGGCACCATCCCGCCCAGGGCGATGTAGTCGTAGCCCATCTTCTGCAGCGCCTTCACGGCCGCGGCATAGGACTTCGGGCTCCAGCCCTGGGCGACCCCGAGCGCCTCGAAGCCGTGATGCCCCGCCTTGTGCTTGCGCAGGAACGTCTCGGCCAGCTCCAGGGTGAGTTTCTGCCGGTCGCGGAGGGACTTGGGGACGAGCTGCTTGTCGGCCCCCGGAGCGTCCGCCGCGGGGATGAACTCGAGGATGACGTGGTCGACGGAGACGCCATAGTCGAAGCGGCAGCCCTCGTAGAACTCGAGCACCTCCTCGACGGTGTAGGGCGGCTCGTCCTCGTGCACGTAGGTGAAGGCGCCGCAGTCGCCCATGATCTTGATGGGATTGGGCGCCTTGTCGACGCGGAAGAACCAGGGAGCGCCGCGCCGCAGCAGGAGCAGGCGTTGGTGCTTGGCGTACCGGCTGCCCAGCGCGCCGAATCCATCGACGATGCCCTTGGACACCAGCAGCCCATCGAAGGCCGGGGTGGAGAACACCTCATGGGCATAGAGGTCATCGAACTGCCGCTGCCGGGTGGCGGAGCGGCGCTCGCGCTCGAAGTCGAAGGACGGATCGACGAGATCCTGGCTGTCTGGCAGGAAGAACTTCACGCAACCCGCTCCTGGTACTGGTGGAAGAGCCGGCGGAAGCGCTGCTGCTCACAGGCACGGCCGCTATCGCGCAGTCGCCGCAGGGTTGCGCTCCAGGAGAACCTCTCCATGCGCGACTCCCGCGCGATGAACTGCATCACTTCGTCGTCCGTCATGTGGGTCCGCTCGAAGCGCTTCTGGGGGGCGCTGCGGTGGATGAGCCGCCCGTAATAGCCCTGGACCGAGGGCGCGTCCATTACGCTGCCCTCCCCCTTCTTCCTCGCCCGGACGAGGAGATCTCTCGCGACGCGTGCGTTCAACGAGGAGAGCGCTCCTCCATATTTCGATTGCAACCGGGCACTCGAGGGCACCCACTGGGGCGCGAGCACCCCCCGGGATGCGGCAGCGGGCGTGGAGATGACGAGCAGGTGCTCGGGATGGCGCAGCGCGCGGGCGGCGAGCGCCAGGTCCTCCTCGAGCGCGGCGATATAGGCCGGCGAGGCCACCACCAGGAAGCGGGCGCGGGGAGCCGCGCGCGCGAGCTCCTGGACGAGGCGAGGCTCTCCAGGGGCGGGGCCCGGCTCGCGGGCGAGGGACCGCCACCACTGGCGCAGCAGCTCCCGCGTGGGCCGGGAGTCCGCCTTGGGCACCACCGAGTCCGCGTGGCCGCGGGCGAAGGTGGCCGAGTAGGGCCGCACGGGCGCGTCCGCGGGGATGAGCCCGTAG
This sequence comes from Archangium gephyra, assembly GCF_042230915.1. GTDB lineage: Bacteria > Myxococcota > Myxococcia > Myxococcales > Myxococcaceae > Archangium > Archangium gephyra_B. The sequence goes on from NZ_CP102578.1 coordinate 1,399,832, forward strand.
CCGGCGGAGGCCACCCAGAGCCGCGGATGGAAGCGGGCCTCGGTGGCGAGGGCGGGCAACTCCTTCACGACGCGCCAGTGGTCGCCCGCGTACAGGTCGCACGCGGGCTGGGTGGGGTGGGGATGCTCCCAGAGGTTGCGCCACCAGCGCCGCGCACGGCGCTCGGGCTCCCGCTCTCGCAGCGCGCGCAGGTGCAGCTCCAGGGGGACCGGGGCCCGCTTCCTGTCGGTGCAGCTGGCGATGATGTGGAGCTCGGTGCGCATGGCGGGTGGAATGTGCAAGGCAGGTATATCCGGCAAAATTCGCCGGTCGAGGTTCCTTCGAGCAAGCCCGGCATTTTGACCGGCGGGTGAAGTCCACGCGCTATTGCGGTGAAATGCGTGGGAGGGGCGGGCAACTCCCCATGTAGACTCGCAGGACATGACCCCCGCAGTCATATCGCTGGAAGGGCAGGAGAAGAAAGCGTGACCGCCCGGCGATGTCGTTCTGGAGAAACTCCGGGAGGGCAGTGCGCGTCCTGGAGCGGGAGGCGCACGCCGGGTGTAGGCGGTCAACCCCCCGACCGTGCGACGGCCGGGTAGCCCCGTGACAACGAACGTGGTGGGACGGCGTGCATCCGGTACATTCCTTCCCGCCAGGGCCTCGCAGTGGGGGTCTCCAGGCAGGGAGTTCCATGACACCACGTGTGGAAGAGACGGATGTCCTCATCGTCGGCTGCGGCCCCGTGGGGGCGCTGACGGCCAATTTCCTCGGGCTGTACGGCGTCCGCACGCTGCTCGTCGAGCGCCAGCTCGCCCCGCACGGCCTGCCGCGCGCCATCACGTGTGACGACGAAGCCATGCGCATCTACCAGGCCGCCGGCCTCGCCGAGCCCATGGATGCCCAGATGTACGACGTTCCCCAGGTCGAGATGACGGGGGCCAACGGGGAGCTGTTCGCCCGCGTGGTCATCCAGGGGCTCGACTTCGGCTACGGCTTCCCCGCCCTGCGCTTCTTCAGCCAGCCCAACATCGAGGACGTGCTGCGCCAGGGGCTCTCCCGCTTCCCCCATGTCGAGCTGCGGTTCGGCCAGTCCGTCGAGGCCTACTCGCAGGACTCCCACGGCATCTCCGCCACCGTGCGCGATGCCCGCGACGGCACCGAGCGCACCGTGCGCGCCCGCTACCTGCTGGCCAGTGACGGCGGCCGCAGCACCCTGCGCCGCCTCGCCGGCATCGAGATGGTGGGCTCCACCTACGACGAGCAGATGCTCGCCATCTCCCTGCTGCTGCCCGAGCCGCCGCCGCCCCTGTGCCGCATGGTGTGCGATCCCCACCGTCACGTCTTCGTCGCCCGCTGCTCCGGCAACGAGATGCGCGTGGACTGCACCATCCGCCAGGACGAGAAGGCCGAGGAGCTGCTCCGGCCCGAGCGCATCCGCGAGTTCATCGCCCCCTTCGTGGACCCGGACCGCGCCACCATCCTGCGCGCCGCCGCCTACGTCTTCAATCGCCGCATGGCCTCGCGCTGGCGCGAAGGGCGGCTGTTCCTGCTCGGTGACGCCGCCCACCTCATGCCGCCCGTGCTCGGCCAGGGGCTGTGCTCCGGCCTGCGCGACGCCCACAACCTCTCCTGGAAGCTCGCGTCCGTGCTCCACGGCCACGCCGACGAGACGCTGCTCAATACCTACGAGCAGGAGCGCCGCCCCCACGTCGAGGCCATGCTCGACACCAGCGTCCACATGGGCCGCGTCGTCCTCACCGGCAACCGTCCCATGGCCATGCTGCGCGACAACGTCTTCCGGGCGCTCGACCGCATTCCGCGCGTGCAGCGCTTCATCCGCAACTTCGAGTTCAAGCCCCGGCCCCTCATCTCCCGCGGCTTCATGCTCGGCGGCTCGCGGGCCCACCGCCAGGCCCCCGAGGGCACCTACTTCCCCCAGCCCCGCGTGGGCGCTCCGGGCGGCGAGGTGGTCCGGCTCGACGAGCTGCTGGGCCCCGGCTTCGCCGTGCTGGTGCACCCCGACACCCGCGAGACGGTGCGCCGCGGTGCCCAGGTGCTCGCCGACAGCGTGGGGGCCCGGTGCCTGCGCATCATCCCGCCGCGCTCCGGCCAGGCCCAGCCCGGTGAGGTGGTGGACACCGAGGGCAAGCTCGACGCGTGGTTCCGCGAGCACAAGGTGGAGATCGCCGTCCTGCGCCCGGATCGCTACCTCTACGGCGCCGTGAGGGGCTCGCACCTCGCCTCGCTGTCCACGGCGCTGCGCGGGTGGATCCACGGCTCGCCGGGCGCCATGGTGCCGCCCGCGCCCGCGCCCGCCTTCAAGTCCTCGGTGGGTTGAGGGCCGCGGCCAGCCCTCGGGGAATTTCCACCAGGTCCACCCGTTGGGTGGGCTCTTCGTGCCATGGAGGGAGAGCGGATGCTCAGACAGAAGTTGCTCGTCACGGGGTTGGTGCTGCTGGCCGGGACGGCCGCGTGCGCCCAGGGCCGTTCCGCGACGGCGGGGACGGCGGCCACCACCACCACCGCCGCGCAGAAGCCCGGCGCCCAGGTGAAGACGAAGACGTTGAAGAACGGGTTGAAGGTCATCGTCTGGGCGGATCCGGACAACCCCAGCGTCTCGCTCTACAACTGGTTCCGCGTGGGCAGCCGCAACGAGCGCCCCGGCATCACCGGCCTGTCCCACTTCTTCGAGCACATGATGTTCAACGGCGCGAAGAAGTACGGCCCGGGTGAGTTCGATCGCGTCATGGAGGCGCACGGCGGCCGCAACAACGCCTACACCTCCGAGGACGTGACCGTGTACCAGGACTGGTTCCCGCGCTCGGCGCTGGAGCTGATTTTCGAACTGGAGGCGGACCGGCTGCAGCACCTCGCCATCGACCCGAAGGTGGTGGAGAGCGAGCGGGGTGTCGTCTACTCGGAGCGGCGCTCCGGCGTGGACAACGACAACAACGGGCTGCTCATGGAGCAGGTGCAGGCCACCGCCTTCGTGGCGCACCCCTACCAGTTCCCCGTCATCGGCTGGCCCTCGGACATCGAGAGCTGGACACAGGCGGACCTGGAGCGCTACTTCCGCACCTACTACGCGCCCAACAACGCCACGCTCATCGTGGTGGGCGCGGTGACGCCCGAGGAGATCTTCGCGCTGGCGGAGAAGTACCTCGAGCCCATCCCCGCCCAGCCCGAGCCCGAGCCGGTGCGCACCCAGGAGCCGCCGCAGCAGGGCGAGCGCCGGGTGGTGGTGCGCAAGCTGGCGCAGGCGCCGCTGCTGCAGATGGCCTTCCACGGCCTCAAGGCCAGTGACGCGGACGCGCCCGCGTTGGACCTGCTGGTGCGCATCCTCACCGAGGGAGACTCCTCGCGGCTGCACCGGCGGCTGGTGGAGGAGGAGCGGGTGGCCATCAACGTGGGCGGGTACCGGGGCGCGGGGTTCGACCCGTCGCTCACATGGATGCTGGTGGACCTGCCGCCGGGCGGAGACCTGGCCAAGGCCGAGGCGGTGCTCGACGCGGAGCTGGCCAAGGTGGTGTCCGGGGGCGTCAGCGACGCGGAGCTGCGCAAGGCGAAGAACATCGTCGTGGCGGAGTTCTGGCGCAGCCTGGAGACGAACAGTGGCCGGGCGCAGGCGCTCGGTAGCTACGAGGTGTTCCACGGTGACTGGCAGAAGCTCTTCGGCGCGCCGGAGCGCTACGAGGCGGTGACGCGCGAGCAGGTGCAGAAGGTGGCGGCCAAGGTGTTCGCGAGGAACAACCGCTCCGTGGGCGTGCTGGTGCCCGAGGCCGCGGCGGACGAGGCGAAGAAGGAGGCGGCGCGATGAAGCGGATGAACGGGAAGGTGGCGCTCGCGGCGCTGCTGGTGGCCTCCACCACGGCGGGGGCGCAGGAGACGAAGGCCCCGACGGCGCAGCAGGTGCGCAAGGCCGCGGCGCAGGACGCGGTGAAGCTGCCCAAGGCCACCGTGCTGGAGCTGAAGAACGGCGCGCGGCTGCTCCTGGTGGAGAAGCACGAGGTGCCCCTGGTGTCCTTCAGCGCGAAGGTGCGCGGCGGGGCGCTCGGAGACCCGGAGGGCAAGGAGGGCGTGGCCGCGCTCGCCGCCGAGCTGCTCCAGAAGGGCGCCGGCAAGCGGGACGCCGCCCAGTTCGCCGAGGCGGTGGACAGCGTGGGCGGGGTGCTCGGGGTGGCCTCGAGCCGCGAGTCGCTGGAGATCGGCGGGCAGTTCATGTCGCGCGACACCGCCCTCATGGTGGAGCTGCTCTCGGACATGCTGATGCGGCCCCGCTTCGACGCCACCGAGCTGGAGAAGATGCGCGAGCGGATGGTGTCGGAGCTCGCCGCGGCGAAGGACGGAGACCTGCGCGGCGTCATCGGCACCTACTTCCAGGCCTTCCACTTCGGGACGCACCCGTACGGACGGCCGGTGGGCGGCAGCGAGGCCTCGCTGGCCACCCTCACGCGCGAGGACGTGCTGGCCTACGCGAAGTCGCACCTCGGCGGGGACCGGCTCATCCTCTCGGTGGTGGGCGACTTCGACGCGAAGAAGCTCGCGAAGCAGTTGGAGGCGGCGCTCGGCGGGTGGAATCGCGCGGGCGCTCAGACCCCGGTGGCTCCGCCCACCCAGCCGCTGAAGGGCCGGCGCGTGCTGCTGGTGGACAAGCCGGATGCCACGCAGACGTACTTCTGGGCCGGCAACACCGGCATCTCGCGCACCGACCCCGCACGCGTGGACGTGTCGCTCGCCAACACGGTGCTCGGCGGCCGCTTCACCTCGCTGCTCAACACGGCGCTGCGCGTGAAGTCCGGCCTCACCTACGGCGCCGGCTCGGCGGTGCTACCGGGCATCCAGCCGGGTCCCTTCGCCGTCTCCTCGTACACCAAGACGGAGTCCACCGGGCAGGCGCTGGACATGGCGCTGGATGTGCTCGCCAGCTACCGCCAGCAGGGGATGGATGACGCCACGCTCGCCTCCGCCAAGGAGTACGTGCTGGGCCAGTTCCCTCCCACCCTGGAGACGAGCCAGCAGATCGCCGCCAAGCTGTCCGAGCTCGCCTTCTACGGCCTGGACTCGAGCGACGTGGATGAGTTCGCCTCCAAGGTGTCCGCCGCCGACAAGGCCCGCATCCTGGCCGCCATCCAGCGCGTCATGCCCGCCCAGGACGACCTCACGCTCGTCCTCATCGGCAAGGCCTCCGCCATCCGCGACGTGGCGCGGAAGTACGGCCCCGTGACGGAGATGAGCATCACGGATCCGCACTTCGCTCCCAGGGGCGCGGCGAAGGCACAGTAGGCGCATACCCTCACCCCGACCCTCTCCCAGAGGGAGAGGGACTTGCCCGTGTATGCCCCCTCTCCCTCTGGGAGAGGGCTGGGGTGAGGGTCTTCCGCCGTGGCCTTGCCTACTTCGGCAGCGCCGCGTAGCGGCCCATGCACTTCTGGTAGCGCTTGTTCACCGACTGCGCGAACCATGCCGTGGACTTGTCCCCGCTCATCTTCGGGCTCCGGATGACCACCGTCGGTAGCTGCTCGTAGGCCGGTGCCTCCCCCGTCTGCTCCTGGTACACGCGCTTGATGGCGCTCCAGGTGTCCGTCTCCTCGAAGGCGAGCTCCTTCTCCTTCTCCACGTCCTTGCGCACCCGCCGCTCGCTCACGTCGTCCGGCACGTACCGCTCCCGGAAGGCCAGCAGCGCCTTGAGCGAGTTGCTGTCCTCGTCCACCGGCTCGCCCTGCTTGTCGTAGGCCAGCAGGTCTCCGTCCGTCACCAGCTTGATGCCCGTGAGCCGGCTCACCTGCGTCTGCACCGCCGCGTTGCGCGAGGCGTAGAAGCCCGCGTTGTAGTCCGCGAAGCGGTAGAGCGGCTCGCTGTAGTGCGCCTCGTAGCCCAGCAGCCGCGCCGTGCCGTAGTACACCCCGCCACTGCGCGTGTAGAGCTCCTCGCGCACCCGCTGCAGCGCCCGCTCATCGCCTCCCGCCAGCTCCTCCGAGAAGCGCACGCTCACCTGCATGGAGCCGGCCGTGGTGATGGGGTTGAGGTCCTCCAGCCGCGTGGACTTGAAGAGGTTGCTCGCCAGCTGCGCCGCGAAGTACGTCTTCGGGAACTCCGTCTCGTAGTACTCCAGCAGCTCGCGGAAGACGCGGTCCAAGTCCCGCTCCGTCTTCACCTGCGCCAGCCGCTGCTCGAAGGTCTGCGAGTAGCCCGGCGCCTTGCCCTCCAGCAGCCCCTTCACCGCCGGCGCCCCCAGCGGGCCCAGCTTGTCCGCGTAGGCCTCCAGCTTCTGCTGGACGATGCGCGCCAGGCCCGGCACCGCCGGGTTGGCCTCGAAGCCGGACTCCTGCTCGATGACGGCCAGCACCGAGCACACCGCCTCCGCCGAGGGGTACAGCCGGTGCGCCTCCAGCGCCGCCAGCACGTCCTCCGCCCAGCCCTCCCGGTCCTTCTCTCCCGGAGGCACCAGCTGCGCCGCCTGCTCCACGGTGACTCGCGGCGGCAGCGGCGCCTCGGGCCTCACGTGGCGCGGGGCACATGCCACCAGCGCCGCCAGCCCGCACGCGGCCAGCACATTGCGCCCCACGTGAAAAAATCGCGCACCGTTCCATGCCCCGGGGGAGGAGACAAGTGGACGGGGGGTCACGTTTACAGCCCATGCAGCAGAAAAAATCCTGAAAACCATCACAGCCCCTTGTTCTCGGCTTAATTTGGAGTTCAAGTAAACGGCCTCTTCTTCCGAGGAGTATCGAATTGGCTAATCGAGTGATGCGGACGCTGTGTGTGGCGTGGCTGGGCGCGAGCCTCGCCGCCTGTGGCTCGACGGTGGAGCTCAACGAGGAGGCGGTTCGGGCGGGTGAGAAGGACGTGGACGTCCAGGCGGCGCTGGCGCGTTTCAAGGACGTGCGCGTCGTGGGCAGCGAGGCGGGCGTTCCCTACGCCGTGACGGGCAAGCTGGGCCGGCTGTCGCCCGCGGGCACCGTGGGCGAGCTGCGCGCCAAGGACGAGCTGCGCGAGGCGGTGGTGGAGCTCGCGCCGGTGTTCCGCGTGAGCGGCGAGGACCTGGTGCTCAAGCGCTCCACGGTGGACGCGCAGGGCAACCGGCACGTGCGCTTCCAGCAGACGCTCAACGGCCTGCGCGTGGTGGGCGGCGAGCTCATCGTGCACGCGGATGGCGCGGGCAACATCTACGCGGTCAACGGCTCGGCCCGGACGGGGGAGCAGGTGTCCGCCGCGGCCCGGGTGGCCCCCGAGGCCGCGCTGCAGGCGGCCGTGGCCGGCTCCACCGCGCGGGGCGCTTCCGCCCAGGGCGACGCGAAGCTCGTCTACGTGCGCGCCGAGCACAGCCAGGAGCTGCGGCTGGCCTACGAGGTGTCCGTGAAGGGCGAGCGCGAGGGCATGCCCGCCGATGACCTGGTCTACGTGGACGCGCTGCGCGGCGGCGTCCTCCTGGAGAACCCGCTCATCCACTCGGTGCTCAACCGCAAGGTGTACTCGGCCAACAACGGCACGACGACGCCGGGCACGCTCAAGCGCAGCGAGGGCCAGGCGGCCGTGGGCGACGCGCATGTCGACATCAACTACGACATGCTGGGCGTCACCTACAACTGCTACAAGACGCTCTTCAACCGCGACTCGTACAACAACGCGGGCGCCATCCTCACCAGCACCGTCCACTACAGCACCAACTACGTCAACGCCTACTGGGACGGCACCCAGATGGTGTACGGCGATGGCAACAACTCGGACTCCATCGAGCTGGGCAAGGACCTGGACGTCACCGTCCACGAGCTGACCCACGCCGTGACGGACTCCGAGTCGGACCTCGTGTACTCGGGTGAGTCCGGTGGTCTCAACGAGTCCATGTCCGACATCTTCGCCGGCGTGTGCGAGAGCTGGAACCGCGGCTGGGCCGTGGACGCGGACATCTTCAAGATTGGCGAGGACATCTGGACGCCGGCCACCGCGGGGGACGCGCTGCGCTACATGGATGACCCGGCCAAGGACGGCGCCTCGCTGGACTTCTACGGTGACTACTCCGCGGGCGTGGACGTGCACTACAGCTCCGGCATCAGCAACCTGGTGTTCTCGCTGCTGACCAAGGGTGGCACGCACCCGCGCGGCAAGTCGACCAACGTGGTGGCCGCCATCGGCCCGGAGAAGGCCGGCCGCATCTTCTACAAGGCCAACACGGACCTCTTCACGGCCAGCACCACCTTCGATCAGGCCAAGACGTACACCATCCAGGCCGCCGAGGCGCTCTACGGCGTGGGCTCGGCCGAGGCCCTGGCGGTGAACGATGCCTGGAAGGCCGTGGGCGTGCCGCCTCCGCCGCCCGTGGTCACCGCGCTCACCAACGGCGTGGCGCTGACGGGCCTCTCCGGTGGCAAGAAGTACTACTCGCTCGACGTGCCCGCCGGGCAGGCGAACCTCGTGTTCGACATGAGCGGTGGCACGGGTGACGCGGACATGTACGTGAAGTTCGGCGCCATCCCGACCGCCAGCACCTACGACTGCCGTCCGTACACGGGTGGCAACGCGGAGAGCTGCCCCTTCACCAACCCGGCCGCGGGCACCTGGTACGTGATGATCAACCCGTTCTCCGCGTACTCGGGCGTGAGCCTCAAGGGCACGTACGGCGGCACGGGCGGTGGCGGCGGCACGCCGGTGACCACCACCATCAACGACAGCGTGGCCACGGGCGCGCAGGACAACTTCGGCCCGTACAGCGTGGTGGCCGGCACCAAGTTCAAGGTGGTGATGTCGGGCTCGGGTGATCCGGACCTCTACGTCCGCTTCGGCGCGGCGCCCACGACCACCACCTACAACTGCCGTCCGTACCTCTCCGGCGCCGCCGAGACGTGCGACCTGACGGTGCCCGCCGGCCAGAGCAGCGCGTACGTCATGGTGCGCGGCTACTCCACGGCCACGTACACCCTGAACATCAGCTACACCAAGCCGTAGTCGCGGTGCTCAGGATGGAGTGACGGGCGGGCGGCTCTCCACGCGGGGGGCCGCCCGTCGTCTTTTCACCGCCGCAGGAGGATGTCGCGCGCGAGGCTCTCGCCTCCGCCCACCAGGTCGAACGAGGCCCGCACGGGCGTGCCCTCGGAGATGTCCTTGAGCGGGATGTGGCGGCCCCGGCGCAGGCCGCGGCTGCGGCCGTCGATGCGCAACTGGTAGACGTTGCCCTCGTCGTCACTCACCTCGATGGTGCCGGGGCGCACGCGCCTCACCCGGCCGTCCACGGTGCCGGAGGCGATGGTGACCTCCTCGGCGGGCGCGGTGGCGGAGATGTTCGCGTTGCCGGCACGTGCCGCCTCCGCGGCCTCGAGGAACCCGATTCGCTCGTCGTCCACCAGGTCGGTGCGCACGGGCCGGCTCTCCGGCCGCCCCCGGGCTTCGGAGCCTGCTTCACGCGCGAGCTGCTCTTCGGGAGGCTCGGCCCGGGGGTCTTCAGCGGGAGGAGCCGCCACCTCCGGCAGCTCGACGACGTCGACGGTTTGCACGGGAGCGGGCTCGGGCCGGGACTCGGCGGCCACCGCTGCCTGCGTGACGCTGGTTTCCGGCGCCGACTTCCGGCATCCCATCAGACAGAGGACACAGCAGCCGAGCAGCCTCCACCCCATCCATTTCCCCATCCCACGCACCCCCCACACTCGCCCGGGGGAAGGTGGGGCTCTGACACGGCCACGGCAAGCCACCCGTCCGGGAGGAAGCAAGCAGGCCACCGTGCGCCCGCTCCCCCCATGTGCCCATCTCCCCTCGCCCTCCGGGAGAGGGTCAGGGTGAGGGTACCTCGCCCCCCGGGTTCCCCCCTCTGGGCCCGCGCCACCGTTCCATCAACTCGCGCGCACTGCCGCCGCGCTCGAGCCGTGCGTCCGCCACCGAGAGATCCGGCGCCAGCTCCAGGACGAACGCGAGGGTCGGCTCGCCGCGCAGGTGGTAGCGCAGGTCTCCAATGCGCACCACGGTGCGTCCCTGCGCGCCGGGGACCGAGGAGATGACGGGGAAGCGGGCCCAGGCAAGCGCCTCGTGCACGGTGGGCACGGCGCGCACGGCGTCAGGGAGCGCGTCCACCGAGGGCCTGGGCAGGCGGCGCTCCTCGCGCGGGGGCTCGCCGGGGGACACGGAGCCGGCCACGTACTCGGAGGGGAGCACGGCCACGTAGCGCCAGGTGGTGAGCGAGAACCACGCGGGGAAGACCTGCACGCGCTCCGCCGAGGGCCAGGCCTCGCGCACCCGGGACGTCAGCGTGGCCTGGAGGACTCCGCGCAGGCCCACGTACGCGGCCGAGCACGCGAGTCCCACGAGCAGGGCCCGCCGCCACTGGATGCGGCGGCGCCATGCCCACAGCGCGCTGGTGAGCAGGGGGAGGGTGACGAGCGGATCCACCACCATGGTCCAGTCGAGCGTGAGGCGCCGATCGGAGAAGGGGAGGAGGAGCCGGGTGCCCCAGCCGGTCCACAGGTCGGGCAGCAGGTGGGCCACGGCGAGCGCGAGCAGGCTGGAGAGGTAGACGGGGAGGAAGCGGGCGCGGCGGAAGAAGAGCAGGGCGAGCCCGGAGGCGGCGAGGGCCACGACGGGCGCGAAGGCGAGTGCGTGCGACAGGCCGCGGTGGGCGCGCAGGGCGTGGTCGACGGAGTTGGCGGCCGGCAGGAGGGTGTCGAGGTCGGGCAGCTCGGCGGCGAGGACGGAGCCGAGCAGGACGGCCTTGTCGGTGGGGGAGAGGGGCGAGCCGGCGGGAGCGTCGGGCCGGCGCAGCGCGCCGAGGGCGAGGCCCAGCAGCCCGTGGGTGAGGTTGTCCATGGCGTCACGCTCCCCGGGCGTGGGCCACCGCCCTCACGTGCGTGCGGACGAGCTCCCGGGCGCGGGTGAGTTCCTCCAGGTGCGTGGGGACGTACCCGAGGCACAGCACCACCTCGTCCTCGGGGGCGGCGCGGGCGCCCAGCGCGGCGTAGTCGAGCGTGCGCGAGAGGGGCTCGCCCTCGGTGTCCGGGGTGAAGCGGCCGAAGACGGCGGCGTGGGTGCCCCGGCCGGGCGCGGTCTCCTTGAGGGCGAAGAGCTGGCGCACTGCCTCGAGCGTCTCGGGGCGGGCGGCGAGCGCCTCGGGGTCCACGGGCCCCGCCAATTCCCACTCGAGCAGGCGCAGGCAGCCGCGGACGAACTCCACGTCTGTGATGACGAGCCCGTACAGGTACCAGTCCGCGCACGCGGCGTGGACGAGCCGGGCCTGGGCGTCCGTGAGCCAGGTGAAGGAGGGGCAGGTGAAGGTTTCACAGATGTCGGCGCGGTAGACGCCGCAGTCGCGCAGGTCCGCGCCGCCCGTCACCTTCGGGTGGCCGAGGCAGCCCACCCGCGTGTGCTCCGCGTCGAGGAAGCCCAGCAACGGGCAGACGCGCACCGCGGGGAAGAGAGGGCTCTCCCGCCGGGAGTCGAGCAGGGCCCGGGCCGCGGTGTGCCAGGCCTCGGGCTCGTGCGGCACGGTGCGCAGGGCCTCGGTCTGTGTGGCGAGCTGCGCGGTGAGCGTGGCGCGCGAGTGATCGCGGAAGTTGTAGAGGCCGCAGCAGGCGCCGCAGGAAGCGCCGCGGCCGGGCTGGCACAGGTGGAAGGAGACGGACATGTCAGAACCACTCGGGCCGCATGCGCGTGTACGAGTCCTCCCCCGAGCGGCACAGCGCCACCAGGTGGCTCACCCGCGGCAGCTCCGTGTTCAGCCAGTACTGCGCCGCCGCCAGCTTCCCCTCGTAGAAGTCCCGGCCCTCGCCACCGCGCGCCAGGCCCTCGCGCGCCGCCGCCGCCTGCGCCAGCCATCGCCACGACACCGCCAGCACCGAGAACAGCTCCATGTAGTCCGCGCTGTGGCGCAGCATCCGCTCCACCTCGCCCGCCATGCCCGCCGCTCCCAGCTCCATCGTCAGCTCCACCACCTCCTGCAGCGCCTTCCCCAGCGCCTCGCCCCACGCCGGCTCCACTCCCGCCTTCCGCGCCCGCTCCACCGTCGCCCCCACCTCCTCCGAGAAGGCCCTCATCGCCTCGCCCCCCGCCGCCATCACCTTGCGCCCCAGCAGATCCAACCCCTGGATGCCCGTGGTGCCCTCGTGGATGCTGTTGAGCTTCTGGTCTCGCAGGTACGCCTCGGGCAGGTACTCGCTCGAGTAGCCGTAGCCTCCGTGCACCTGCACCGCCAGCGCGTTGGCCTCGAAGCCCTTCTCCGCGGGGAATGTCTTCGCCAGCGGCGTGAGCAAGTCGAGCAGCAGCCCCGCGCGCCGCCGCTCCTCCTCCGTCTTCCCGTGCGCCGCCACGTCCGCCTGCCACGAGGCCGCCGCCAGCAGCGACAGGCCCCCCTCCACGATGGCCTTCTGCCGCAGCAGCATCCGCCGCACGTCCGCGTGCTCGATGATGGGGCGCTGCGGCCGCGCCGCGTCCTTCTCCCAGGCGAGGCGCCCCTGCGGCCGGTTCTGCGCGTACGCCAGCGCCTCGTGGTACGCCACCGAGGCCGTCGCCACGCCGTTGAGGCCCACCATGATGCGCGCCTCGTTCATCATCTGGAACATGTGGGCCAACCCCTTGCCCGCCTCGCCCACCAGCCACCCGCGGCAGTCCCCGACCTCGCCGTAGTTGAGCGCCAGGCTCGGCAGCCCCTTCCAGCCAATCTTGTGGATGGCCCCCGCCACCCGCACGTCGTTATCCACCAGCCGCCCGCCCTCGGGCCGGCGCGCGGGCACCGCGAAGAGCGACAGCCCCCGCGTCCCCGCCGGTGAGCCCTCGATGCGCGCCAGCGTGAGGTGCACCACGTTCTCCGTGAAGTCCTGGTCCCCGCCGCTGATGAAGATCTTCGAGCCGGTGATGCGGTACGTCCCATCCCCCACCGGCACCGCCCGCGTCTTCACGTCCGCCAGGCTGCTGCCCGCCTGCGGCTCGGTGAGCGCCATGGTGCCCGTCCACTCGCCCCGGTACATCCGCGCCATGAACTCGTCCTTGAGCCACGGACTGCCGAAGGCCTGGATGAGGTGCGCCGCGCCGCTGGTGAGCCCGATGAAGCCGTACGCGCTCAGGTTGGCCGCCATCAGGTACGCCGAGGCCAGCGAGTACACCGTGATGGGCAACTGCTGGCCTCCCGCCTCCACCGGGTGCGTCGCCGACAGCAGCCCCAGCTCCACCAGCTGCGGGTACAGCTTGCGCATCAGCGGATGCACGTGGACGCGGCCATCCCGGAACGAGGGCGGCTCGGCGTCCATCAGCCGGTACGTGGGCAGCAGCACGTCCCGCGCGAAGCGGCGCGTGCTGTCCAGGAAGAGCGTGAACGTCTCGCGCGAGTGGTCCGCGAAGGCCGGGAGCCGGCACAGCGACTCGGTGTCCAGCACCTCGTAGAGCTGGAAGTCCACGTCGCGGTCGGAGAGCAGCGGGTTCGAGGCGGGGGCGGTCATGGGGCGAGTGTTATCCCACGGGGGCTCGGGGTGCACGGAGTTGGGTGCAACCCGGGTACTACCAGCGGTGTGACAGGCCCGCTCCCGCGTACACCGACAGGGGCGGCGCCGGTTCGAAGTAACGCCCCCGGTTCGCGTTCACCCGCACGTTGTCGCTGTAGCGCGCCGACAGCAGGTTCTGGAACCCCAGGAACGGGCTCACCTCGAAGCCTCCCATCGGGAAGCGGTGCCCCAGCCTCACGTTCACCACCCAGGCCGTGTGCTCGCGCACCGTGTTCGCGTCGTCCGCGTACAGCCCGCCCGTGCTGAACACCTCCACCGCCGCCCGCGCCCCGCTCGCGTGCTGGTACACCGCCTCCGCGCTCACCTGGTTCGCCGGTATCCCCGGCACCCTCTTGCCCCTCAGCTGCCTGCCCTGTGACACGTAGTCGCGGAACGTCGCCTGCAACGCGTTGTAGGCCGCTCGCACCCGCACCTCCTCCGTCACCTTCGCCTCCAGCGCCACCTCCGCCCCCAGGTGCCGCGAGCGCCCCGTGTTGCGGAAGTAGGCGCGTGCCTTCTCGTCCTCGAAGCGCACCAGCCCGTCCTGGATCCACACCGAGAACAGCGCCACGTCGTAGCGCAGCCGGCCCCACAGCAGCCCGCGCGCCCCCAGCTCCACCCCGTTCGAGCGCTGGGGCTTCAAGTCCCTCGACAACCCGCCGCCCATCCCCGCCGGCACCGCCAGCTCCGTCGTCGTCGGCGCCTCGAAGGCCTGGGTGATGCTCGCGAACACCGACACCTCCGGCCTCGGCGCCCAGATGAGCCCCAGCCGTCCCGTGGGCTGCTGGAACGTCCGCGTCCCCGTCCCGTCCCCGTCCTCCTTCAGGAAGTCCTCCACTGTGTAGCGCGACACGTCGTACCGCGCCCCCGCCACCAGCGTCAGGCGCTCGCGCAGCTCCAGCTCCTCCTGCGCGAAGAGGCCCAGCCCCAGCACGCCCTCGTCCTGGTCCAGCTGCAGCACGCTGCCCGGCCGGCCCTCCGCGTTGTCGAAGTTCTTCCGCCGGTCCGCCTGCGCCTGCACCTCCGCTCCCACCGTGAAGCGGCTGCGCAGCCCGAGGAGCGGCCCCCGGTTCCCGTAGCGCACCGACACCCCATCGAAGGTCCGGTCGAACGCCACCACCACCTGCGGCAGCGCGTTCTGGAAGCGCCGCAGCGCCAGGAAGCCACTCGCCTCCAGCTCGTGCTCCTCGCCCAGGCGACGGCGGTACGTCAGCCCCAGCCGCCCCTGCCGCACCGACTCGCCCGCGCGGTATTGCGCGTTGAGCGGCGAGGCCTGCCGCGGATCGCTCTCCACCTCCGCCCGCGTCAGCCCTCCCGCGTCCCCCGCCTCCGGCGCGTCCACCAGCGACAGCACCGCCTTCAGCTCCGAGCGCTCATCCGGCGTCCAGCCCACCTTCCCGTTCAGCAGCACCTGCTCCGTGCCCGACAGCCGCCGCCACCCCTGCTGCGTCTGCCGCGACGCGCCCACCAGCCAGCGCACGTCCCCGCTCTTCCCTCCGCCCTTCACGTTCAGCTTCCACAGCGCGTTGTCCCCGTGCACCGTACGCGCCTCCACGAAGGGCCGCTCCGGGCCTTCCTCCGTGGTGATGCTCACCACCCCTCCCGCCGCGTTCCCGTACAGCGACGAGGCCAGTCCCCTCAGCACCTCGATGCGCTCCGCCGAGGCCATGTCCAGGCTGTCCACGTTCGTCTGCCCGTCCGGCAGCGTCTCCGGGAAGCCATCCACCAGCACGGTGATGCCCCGGATGCCGAACGCCGAGCGCGCTCCGAAGCCCCGGATGGACAGCCTCAGGTCCTGCGAGGCGTTGTTGCGGCTCTGCGTCACCAGCCCCGGCACTCCCACCAGCGACTCGTACAGGCCCAGCGTGGCGCGGCCCTCTTGAATGTCCTCCCGCTCCACCACGCTCACCGCCGCCGGTGTGCGGCTCAGCGGAGTAGGCACCCTCGGCGCCACCACCGTCGTCTCACGCGGCGCCTCGGGCGGTGGTTCAGGTGTCTGGGCCAGGGTGGCGGACAGCAGCGCGCAGGGGAACAGCCAGGTCATCCAGTGGGCCTTCCGATGGGGGAACCCGGGAGACAGCTACCCTCACCCCGTCCCAGAGGGAGAGGGGTTGTAGGGGCTCAGCGCTCCACCTGCACGCCCTTCCAGAAGGCGATGTGGCCCTGGATGTTCTTCGCCGCGTCCTTCGGCTCCGGGTAGTACCAGGCCGCGTCCTTGTTCACCTTCCCATCCACCTCCACGTCGTAGTAGCTCGCCACTCCCTTCCACGGACACGTGGTGTGCGTGCCGCTGTCCTTCAGCACCTCGCGCTTCACCGCCTCCTGCGGAAAGTAGACGTTCCCCTCCACCACCTCGTACGTGGCACTCTCGGCGAGCACCGCTCCATTCCACATCGCCCTGGCCATGGCTGCCTCCTCGTTTCGTGTCTCCCCGCATCTGTGCCCCGGCTCCGCACGCCTCGCCAGGGGCGCCGGGCCCCAGGGCGAGCGGCCAGCTGAGTGCTCCACACTCCGTCCCTCGGGAGAGCGGATGCAGCGGAGGAGTGTCCGCTGGTGGAAAGGTATACCCTGGGGAATGGGGTGGGGCGCTCCTGGCTGTTCTGGCCCTGTTAACGTCCCCCGTCCCCTTCATGAACCCGACCGAGCGACGCGTCCCGGACGTGCAACCGCTGTTGAATCCTCCCCCGAGCATCGACGGCCAGAATCGCACCACGGACTCGCTGCAGCTGCTCGCCGAGGCCGGTGCCCTGCTGGGCTCCTCGTTGGATTACGAGACGACGCTGGCGGCCCTCACCCGGCTGGCCGTGCCCCGGCTCGCGGACTGGTGCTCCCTGGACATCCTGGGCGAGGACGGTGTCGTCCGGCTGCTCGCCGTGGCGCACGTGGACCCGGCCAAGGTGAAGTTCGCCCATGAGCTGCGCCGGCGCTACCCGCCCGACCCGAAGGACCCCCACGGCATCCACGAGGTCATCCGCACCGGCCACTCCTCGCTGCTTCCGGACATCCCCGACGAGCTGCTCGTGAAGGCCACGCGGGATGCCGAGCACCTGCGCATCGCGCGCGAGCTGGGCCTGCGCTCGGCCATGACGGTGCCCCTCAGCGCGCGCGGCCGCACCTTCGGGGCCCTCGCGCTCGTCAACTCCGAGTCCGGCCGGCGCTTCACCTCCGAGGACCTGGCCCTCGCCGAGCAGCTGGCCGGCCGCGCCGCCCTGGCGGTGGACAACGCGCGCCTCTACACCGACGCCGTGCGCGCCGAGGAGCGCTTCCGCTCGCTCATCCACGCCACCGCCCAGGCCGTCTGGGTCACCCAGCCCGACGGCGGGGTGGCGGAGGACTCGCCCACCTGGCGCGCCTTCACCGGCCAGTCGCGCGAGGAGTACCAGGGGTACGGCTGGCTCGCCGTCGTCCACCCGGAGGACCAGGAGCGGGTGCGGCGCGGATGGCAGGCGGCCCGCGCCATCAAGCAGCCCTACGAAGTGGAGATGCGCGTGAGCCGGCCGGATGGCACCTGGGCCATCACCCTGTCGCGCGCCGTGCCCATGCTCGATGCCCAGGGCCAGGTGCGCGAGTGGATCGGCACCAGCACGGACATCACCGCCCAGCGCCGCGCCGAGGAGACCTCGCGCCGCCTGGAGAGCGAGCAGCGCGCCCGCCAGCTGGAGGCCCTGCGCGCCGAGGTCAGCGAGGTGCTCTCCCGCGAGGACCCCCCGTCCCGGCTGATGCAGGCCTGCGCGGAGGTGATGGTGCGCAACCTGCCCGTGCTCTCCCTCGTGCAGCTGTGGACCTTCAACCGCGAGACCCAGGCCCTGCACCTGGAGGGCAACGCCGGCCTCGCCGCGCCCTTGTCGGTGAATCCGTCCCGGCTGGAGCTGGGACAGTCGCTCGTGGGCACCGTGGGCCAGTCGCGCCAGCCCCTGCTCGTCAACGAGCTGCAGGCAGACCCCCGGTTGCGCTCGCGGACGTGGGCGCAGGTCAACGAGCTGGTGTCCTTCCTGGGCGCTCCGCTGCTGGTGCGGGGCCAGCTGGTGGGCGTGCTCGCCGTCTACGGCCAGACCCCCCTGGAGGAGGAGACGCTGGCCACGCTGGCCACGGTGGCGGACGCGGTGGCCCAGGGGCTCGAGCGCCGCCGCGCCGAGGTCTCGCTCCAGGAGCATGCCCGGGAGCTGGCGCGCTCCAACGAGGAGCTGCAGCAGTTCGCCTACGTGGCCTCCCATGACCTGCAGGAGCCCCTGCGCATGGTGGCCAGCTACACGCAGCTGCTGGCGCGGCGCTACAAGGGCCAGCTCGACGCGGACGCGGACGAGTTCATCAACTACGCCGTGGACGGGGTGAACCGCATGCAGCGGCTCATCCAGGATCTGCTGGCCTACTCGCGCGTGGGCACCCGCGGCCACGAGTTCAAACCGCTCGACTCCGGCCAGGCGCTCAACAAGGCGGTGGCCAACCTCAAGGCGCTGGTGGACGAGACGGGCGCCACGCTCGTCATCCAGGGCAAGCTGCCCCAGGTGATGGCGGACGAGACGCAGCTCACCCAGCTCTTCCAGAACCTGGTGGGCAACGCGCTGAAGTTCCGCGGCCAGACGCCGCCCCGGGTGCTGGTGGAGGCCGAGCTCCAGGGCACCGAGTGGCGCTTCACCGTCGAGGACAACGGCATCGGCATCGAGCCCCAGTACTACGAGCGCATCTTCGTCATCTTCCAGCGGCTCCACGGCAAGGAGGAGTACCCCGGCACCGGCATCGGGCTGGCCATCTGCAAGAAGATCGTCGAGCGGCACGGAGGCCGCATCGGTCTGGACTCCCAACCCGGGCAGGGGACGACGTTCTGGTTCACCCTGCCCGTGGTCCCCACCCCTTCAACCCCGGGCACCCCCTCATGAGTGACGACACCCTTGGACGGCCCATTGAAATCCTCCTGGTGGAGGACAACCCCGGCGACGTCCGCCTGACCATCGAGGCCCTCAAGGAGGGCAAGGTGAGCAACCGCCTCTCCGTCGCACGTGACGGGGTGGAGGCGTTGGCCTTCCTGCGCCGCGAGGGGCCCCACGCCAGCGCGTCGCGGCCGGACCTCATCCTGCTGGACCTCAACCTGCCCAAGAAGGACGGGCGCGAGGTGCTGGCGGAGATCAAGGAGGACTCGCGCCTGCGCCGCATCCCCGTGGTGGTGTTGACCACGTCCAAGGCGGAGGAGGACATCCTGCGCACCTACGATCTGCACGCCAACTGCTACATCACCAAGCCGGTGGACCTGGAGCAGTTCATCTCCGTGGTGCGCTCCATCGACGACTTCTGGCTGTCGGTGGTCCGGCTGCCCTCGGTGGAGTGAGGCCCCCATGAGCATGGACCAGGCGAGGCCCTTGCGGCTGTTGTTGGTGGAGGACAACCCCGGTGACGCCCGGCTCCTGCAGGAGGAGCTGAAGGAGGTGGCGTCCGCCCGCTTCGACGTGCGCCACGTGACGCGCATGGCGGACGCGCTGACGGCGGTGGGCGAGCCGGGGCTGGACGTGGTGCTGCTCGACCTGTCGCTGCCGGACGGGCACGGGCTGTCCAACATCGAGCGGGTGGTGCAGGCGGCGCCGGCGCTGCCGCTGGTGGTGCTCACCGGCACGGATGACGAGCAGTTGGCGATGCGGGCGATGCACGCGGGCGCGCAGGACTACCTGGTGAAGGGCCAGGCCACGGGTCCGCTGCTGGTGCGCGCGCTGCGCTACGCCATCGAGCGCAAGCGGGCCGAGGAGGGCCTCAAGCGCGAGGAGGCCGCGCGGCAGACGGCGCTCTTCCGCGAGCAGTTCCTCGGGATTCTGGGGCATGACCTGCGCAACCCGCTGCAGGCCATCTCCGGCAACGCGGCGCTGCTGCTGCGCTACGGCGGCCTGTCCGAGCCCCAGCGCAAGGCGCTCAACCGCATCTCCATCTCCTCGGACCGGATGGCGCGGATGATCTCCGACATCTTGGACTTCACGCGTACGCGGCTGGGCGGTGGCTACACGCTGCAGCGCACGTGGATGAACGTGCACGAGGTGCTCAAGCAGGTGGTGGAGGAACTGGAGGTGGCGCACCCGCGCAAGCGCTTCGAGCTGGACGTGTCCGGCACCGGCTGGGGCGAGTGGGACGCGGACCGCATCGCCCAGGCGGCCTCCAACCTGGTGGGCAACGCGGTGCAGTACTCGCCGGAGGACAGCCCGGTGCGCGTGGTGGCGCGCGACGAGGGAGATGGGGTGCGGGTGGAGGTACACAACCTGGGCACGCCCATCCCCGCCGAGCGCCTGACGCACATCTTCGACCCGTTTGTGCGCGGGCGCGACGGCTCCCGCTCGGGCTCGGGCTCCCGCTCGGGGCTGGGGCTGGGGCTCTACATCACGCATGAGATCGTGAAGGCGCACGGCGGCTCGCTGCAGGTGCGCTCCAACGAGGCCGAGGGCACGTGCTTCTGGTTGAAGCTGCCGCGCCATCCGCCTCCCGCCGCGAAGGCCTGAGCCTCCGCCTACGGGCAGGTGAAGACGGTGATGCCGACCGCGTCCACCCTCGCCCAGTCGTTGCCCGAGGGCGCGGGATACTGCGCGCGGAGCCCGGAGCCAAAGTCCGGGGCCTCAATGTCCGCGATGGTCCAGGCCCGGCCCCAGAGATCGCCCTCCCCACCGTAGGAGACGGTCATGGAGCCCCCGGTCCACACGCCCTCCTCCTCGACCAGGGCCCGTGACACCCCGGTGGGGGCGCCGTCCTTCAGCAGGCGCAGGTCGAAATCGCGGACCCCGACGCCGCTGAGCGCGCTGCGCGTCACGTCGACGCGGATGCCCGCCACGAGCGCGTCGTCGGGAAGCTCGAAGCCATAGCCGGAGGACTCGAGCCGCGCGGTGGTGTCGTTCTCGACCATCCCTGGGACGTAGGCCGGATCCTCATCCACCGTGAGGGCACTGTCGGGGCTGATCCAGTCGTGGGCGAGGCTGGCCTGCGTGACGGCCGTGGCGGAGTGGGGGCCCGTCGTTTTCGCCTCGGTGCCTTCCTTGTAGAAGATCTCGAGCGTGACGTAGTCGACCTCGAGCCTTGTGGCCGCGGGGCCCCGGAAGCCGAGATCCATGGCGAAGTTGGACAGCATGGCGAGGTTGCGCGTGAGCGAGCCTGCCCCGCTGTACCCCAGGCCGGTGACCTCGTGCTCCCCCGGGGTGGAGGTGAAGGCGACGTCGGTGGGCGTGAGGCTCGTCACCGGGCCCGTTGTCCTCCCGAAGCGCACCATCGCCTGGAGGCCGGTGGCGGCGGTGGGCGTGCGGCCGGTGATGCGCACCGTCGCGCTGGTGACGGTGCTTCCAGCCGGAATCGCGAAGCCGAATCCGCTGAGCCGGAGCGCCCTCGTTCCCTCGTTGTTGAGCTCCACGCGCGCCTGGTTTCCGTCCGCCGCGAGGACGAGCGAATCCTCCTCCCAGGGCCCCTCGACCGCGGCGCTCCTCACCGTCCCCGGATACCTCGGCCCATGCGCGGTCGGAGCGCTGCAGGGAGGCCCGGCGTCCGTGGTGTCTCCCCCGTCGGTGGTGTCTCCCGCGTCCGCCGTGTCCCCCGCGTCGGGGTCCATGCCCGCGTCCGTCTGGGTGCCGGCATCGGCGGGGCTTCCCGCGTCGGGCCCGGTGGGGGCCGGAGTACCGCACGCGACGCACAGGGCTACGCACATCCACACCATCCAGTTCCGCATTCAGTCTCCGGGGCCGGCTTCGAGCGCCTCGCCTCTGAGTGAGGTCCGAGGTGGGGCTCTACCGTCCGCCCCCCTGCTCGATGCCCGGAGCCTTCACCACTGGCTGTGCATGTGCAACCTCATGGCAAGGGGCCGGTGGTACGAGAGCAGGAGTAGAGCGGGATGTCCGAGATCGAGACGCCTCAAGATGGGGCGCTGGAGCCGAGGGCGTACACACTGCGGACGAGGCGGGGGCCCGTGGACACGCTGCTGTACGAGTCCCTGAGCGCGAAGGAGGGGGCACTGCTGGCCGGTGGGGTGGGGGGCGGCTTCGACACGCCAGCGGTCGGGCTGTACCCGCGGCTGGCCGAGGAGCTGCTGCGCCACCGCATGTCCACGCTGCGGTTGAAGTACCGCCATGCGACGGACCTGGCGGAGGCGGTGCACGACGTGCTTTCCGGGGTGGAGTTCCTGGTGGGGCGGGGGCTGGAGCGGGTGGCCCTGGTGGGGCACTCGTTCGGCGGGGCGGTGATGATCGACGCCGGGGCGCAGTCCCCCTGGGTGACGACGGTGGTGGGGCTGGCGCCGCAGAGCTACGGGACGGAGGCGGTGTCGCAACTGGCGCCGCGCTCGTTGCTGCTCGTGCACGGCCTGTCGGACGCGGTGCTGCCCCCGAGCTGCTCGCAGAGCATCCACGAGCGCGCGAGGGGCCGCAAGGAGCTGGAGCTCATCCCGGGCACCGGCCACATCCTGGACGAGGCCGCCGAGCGCGTCTTCTCGCGGGTGCGTGACTGGCTGCTGCGAGAGCTGCGTGCCTGAGTCCTGCTCACCCGCTCCCCTCGGCTGGGGGCGGCATGGAGACCGGGCAGGCGGGCAGGCCCTCACCCGTGTCTCTGCCCCACGCGCTCCAGGGGCGGCCCTAGCTTGAGCGGAAAGGAGGTCGCTCGCATGGCATTCCTCGTTGGCTTCATCGTGTTCTTCCTGGTCATCGCGCTCACCGTCATCCTCGGGGGCATCAGCAGGATGGGAGACAGGCGCGTGGAGGTGGAGGGTCGCGCCACAGAGGGGCAGCGTCTCCCCACGGATCGGGAGGCCCACGGCTACTGAGGCTCGTCCCGGGCGCCGGGAGGGCGCGGGTTGTAGTAGCGCCGCAACCAGCGGGACAGCCCGTCCAGGCCGGGGAAGAGCACCCGCTCGGTGATGTTGGCCTGGTCGAGCTTGTCCCGCACCTCCTGCTTGAGGTGCGCGGGGACGATGAGGCGGCGCACGCCCCGCTTCTGCTTCTCGAGGAACGTGTCCAGCCGGGCCGAGGCATCGTTCATCACCGAGAAGAGGGCGAACTGGTTGACGATGCGCTCGTCGAGCGAGGGCGGCTCGAAGAAGAGCACGAAGGGGTGGCGGGTGAGCCGGTCGAAGGTGCCGAGGTCCCCGGCCACCGTGGCGAGCATCTCGGCGCTGAAGACGTCCGCGCCCTCTTCCTGCAGCTGGGCCTTGAGGGGGCGGGGCAGCAACCGGTTCGTCTCCCGGTAGTCCACGCTCCACACCACGCCATCCACGCCGTACAGCTCGGGGTCTTCCGAGAGGAAATGCAGCGCCACGTAGGGGCTGAAGGTCCAGTCCAGCAAGCGGGTGGGCAGACCGTGGTGCTGGGCGAGCGACAGCCAGTCCCAGAGGGACTCGCAGGGGTTGGAGGTGCCGCGCGCGTACTTGCGGAAGGCGCGCAGCATGACGTGCTCCTGCCGGGAGTAGTTGCCGCCGCGCCGGTTGAGGCTGGTGGCCAGGTCATGGCGCGAGTCGGGCATGCCGCGGAAGGCGAGCGTGGGGCGGAAGCGCTGGAGGCTCTCGTTCCACGAGCCCGCGAAGAGCGCGTCCTGCAACTCCACCCAGCTGCGCACCCGTTGTTCCAACACGGGCGGGAAGATGGACAGCCCGGGCCGCACTGGCACGTGTGCGGACAGGCTCCCCCCTGCCCGAGTGTCAGGAAAACACAGTGGGAGATTGTATTCAGGGCCGATGCCGCGGTGCGTGATGAGTCCCTAGCGTTCGCTGAAGCGTGTGGAACGGGGAGGAAGGACACATGAGGAACATCAAGGCCGTGGTCATCGGGGCGTTGTCGGCGGCGCTGGTCCTGGGCGTGGGCTGCAAGGGCGACAGGCAGGGCGGCGGCGAGGACCAGGGCATGGGCGGCTCGGGCGGCGCGGGCATGCAGGGAGGTTCGGGCATGCAGGGAGGCTCGGGCGCGGGAGGCTCCGACATCGGAGGCTCGGGCACCGGCGGCCAGGGCGCGACGGGCACGCAGGGCGGCGGCAGCGCGGGGTCTCCCACGGGCTCCGGCACGAGCGGCACGCGCGGTACGGGCACCGGTAGCGGTACGGGCACGGGCAGCGGCATGACGGGCACGGGCACGGGCACGGGCACGGGCACGGGCAGCGGCATGACGGGCACGGGCACCGGCACGGGCACGGGCACCACGGGTGGTGGAACGGGCTCGATGGGCCGCGATGCGGGCACGGGCACGGGCACCGGCAGCGGAACGCGCCACTGAAGTGACGCCCGGCTCCAGGTTGTTCTGGATGACATGAGCGAAACCCCGGAAGGACTCCGCTTCCTGCCCGGCTTCCTCTCCGAGGAAGAGGAGCGGGTGTTGGTGGATGAGCTGTCGCGGCTCACCTTCCGGGAGATTCACATGCACGGCGTGGTGGCGCGGCGCACCGTGGCGCACTACGGCTGGGACTACGGCTACGAGTCCTGGCGCCTCAAGCCCGCGCCACCCCTGCCACGCTTTCTCGAACCGGTGAGGGCCCGCTGCGCCGAAGCAGCGGGCCTCGAACCCGGCGCGCTCGAGGAGCTCCTCGTCTCCCGCTACCCTCCAGGCGCGGGCATTGGCTGGCACCGGGACGCGCCGATGTTTGGCCCTACTGTCATCGGCGTCTCATTGCTCGGCGCGTCGCGGATGCGCTTCCGGCGCGAGGTGGGCGGCGCGTACGAGACCTTCGTGCTCGAGCTGCCGCCGCGCTCCGCGTACATCATGGCCGGCGCGTCACGCACCACCTGGCAGCACACGATCTCCCCGGTGAAGACCCTGCGCTACTCGCTGAGCTTCCGCACCCTGAAGACCCGGCCGGCCCCTGCGGTCTCCGCGCCCCCGTGAGGGCGGGCCCAGGGGCACGGCGCATTGTCTGGAACGAAACCGGGCCAGGGCCCGTGGCCCCGTTGCCTGGATGACGACCGGCGCGGGAACCGTTGAACCCAGGGACAGGTGCAGGTCCCGAGGGGCGGGGATACCTCTAAAAACAGTCATCCGGCCATGTCGCCAAAACCATTTGAATCACCCTGACCCGGAATTCCTTCCATGAACGCCCATGGTGTGACGATCCGAAGGATGCAGGCACTGCGGGGACCCAACCTCTACGCCTACAAGCCCGTGTTGAAGGTGGAACTGGACATCGGGCCCTTCGAGGAGCGCCCTAGTGACACCTTCCCCGGCTTCGTCGAGCGGTTGACCTCCTGGCTGCCCGGATTGCACAAGCACGAATGCAGCGTGGGCAGGCCCGGCGGCTTCGTGGAGCGGCTGCGGCGCGGCACCTGGCTGGCTCACATCTGCGAGCACGTCACCATCGCGCTGCAGAACGAGATGGGCTTCGACGTGGGATTCGGCCGGGCGCGGGGCACGGGCCAGCGCGGCGTCTACAACATCGTCGTTGCCTATGAGGAGGAGGAGCCCGCGCGCGAGGCCTTCAAGACGGCGCTGGAGATGACGCTCGCGGCCATGCTCGACGAGCCCTACGACGCGCCCGCGGCCCTCGAGCGCCTGCGCGAGATGGCCGACGACTACCGGCTGGGGCCGAGCACGCGCGCCATCGTCGACGCCGCGCGCCGCCGCGGCATCCCCGTGCGCCGGCTCACCCCCACCGGCAGCCTCGTGCAGCTCGGCTATGGCATTCACCAGAAGCGGATTCTGGCCTCGCAGACGTCCGACACCTCCGCGCTCGCGGTGGAGATCTGCCAGGAGAAGCCCCTCACCAACATGGTGCTGCGCAACGTGGGCATCTCCGTGCCCGAGGGCCGCACGGTGCGCTCGGCGGACGAGGCGTGGGAGGTGGCCGAGGAGCTGGGCCTGCCCGTCATCCTCAAGCCGGAGGCCGGCAACCAGGGCAAGGGCGTGATGGTCAACCTGCGCTCCGAGGCCGAGGTACGCCAGGCGTACGAGGTGGCCAGCCAGTTCCGCGGCGACGTGCTGGTGGAGCGCCACATCGAGGGCGAGGACTACCGCATCCTGGTCGTCAACGGGAAGATGGTGGCCGCGGCCCGGAGAGACCCCGCGCAGGTGGTGGGCGACGGCAAGCGCACGGTGGCGCAACTGGTCGAGGTGGCCAACCAGGATCCCCGCAGGCGCCCGGGCCACAGCAGCGCCCTCACCCGCATCCGGCTGGACGATGCGGCGCGGGTGGTGCTCGGCCAGCAGGGCCTCACGGTGGACTCCATCCCGGCCCAGGGCCAGACCGTCAAGCTGCGGCAGAACTGCAACCTGTCCACCGGCGGCACCGCCACGGACGTGACGGACGAGGTGCACCCGAGCAACGCGCGGATGGCCGAGCTCGCCGCGCAGGTGCTGAACCTGGACGTGGCCGGCATCGATCTGCTGTGCAAGGACATCCGGCGCCCGCTGATGGAGCAGGGCGGAGCCATCGTCGAGGTGAACGCGGCGCCCGGGCTGCGCATGCACCTGCAGCCGGCGAGTGGCCTGCCGCGCGACGTGGGCGGGCCCATCGTGGAGTCGCTCTACCCGGATGGCTCGCCCTCGCGCATTCCCCTCATCGCCATCACCGGCACCAACGGGAAGACGACGGTGACGCGGCTGGTGGCGCACATGTTCGAGACGTCGCACCAGTGCGTGGGCATGACGAGCACGGATGGCACGTACATCCGCCGCGAGCGCATCCTCGAGGGCGACTGCTCCGGGCCGAGAAGCGCCCAGGCGGTGCTGCTGCACCCGCGCGTGGAGGTGGCGGTGCTGGAGGTGGCGCGCGGCGGCATCCTGCGCGCGGGGCTCGGCTTCGACTGGTGCAGCGTGGGCGTCGTCACCAACGTCAGCCCGGACCACCTGGGCCAGGGCGGCATCAACACGCTGGAGGAGCTGGCGCGGGTGAAGCAGGTCGTCATCGAGTCGGTGGCGAAGGACGGCCACGCGGTGCTCAACGCGGATGACCCGCTGATGGCGGAGATGGCGGCCGCCACGAAGGGCAAGGTGGTCTACTTCTCGCGCCACGCGGACAACCCCATCCTCCAGGCCCACCTGGCCGGGGGCGGCATGGGCGTGTTCGTCGAGAACGGGGCCATCGTCACGGCCCGCGAGGGCCGCCGCCTGCTGCTGACGCACCTGGACCGCATCACCTTCACCGCCGGAGGCGCCATCCGCTTCCAGCTCGAGAACGCGCTGGCCGCCACCGCGGCCGCCTGGGCCCAGGGGCTCAACCCCGCGTTCATCGTGCGCGCGCTGACGACCTTCCGCATGGACCCCACCATGGCGCCGGGCCGCTTCAACGTACTCTCCGTGGCGGGGCGGCAGGTCATCCTGGACTACGGGCACAACGTCGCGGCCATCAAGGCGCTCGGCGAGGCCGTGCCCCGGGGCGGGGAGCGCCGCAACATCATGGTCATCGGCCTGCCGGGGGACCGCCGGGACGAGGACCTCCTGGCCACCGTCCAGGAGACGCTCCCCTTCGTGGACGAGTACGTGCTCCATGACCTGAGGGACCGGCGCGAGCGCGCGGAGAACGAGGTGCCCCTGCTCATGCGCAGCTGCCTGAAGCCGGGCACGCCGCATGAGATCGCCGCGGACCATCGGCAGGGCATCCTGCGGGCCTTCGCCCGGTCGAAACCCGGGGACCGGATCATCGTCATCGCGGACCTCGTGGACGAGGCCCTGGGCGTCATCCGGGAGCTCGCGGCGGCGGACGAGACCGAAGTGGAGGCTTGCGAGACGCCGGTGACCCAGGCGTTCGAATAGGCGGCCCGATGCTCACGCTCATCCGCGATGGCGAGCTCCACACCCCGGCCCCGGCGGGCGTCCAGCCGGTGCTGCTGGTGGGAGAGCGCATCGCGCACGTGGGGCCGGTGGACGAGGCGCGGCTGACGTCCCTGGAGATTCCGTGCGAGGTGGTGGACGCGCGCGGCTGTCTCGTGCTGCCGGGCCTCGTGGACCCGCATGAGCACCTCATCGGCGCGGGCGGGGAGAAGGGCTTCGCCAGCCGCATGCACGAGGTGACGCTGGAGCAGTTGCTGCTGGCGGGCATCACCACCGTGGTGGGCTGCCTGGGCACGGACAGCGCCACGCGGCACCTGGGCGCGCTGGTGGGCAAGGCCCGGCAGCTCACCGAGGGCGGGGTGAGCGCCTTCCTCTACACCGGCGGCTTCCACCTCCCGCCGCGCACCCTCACCGGCTCCGTCATGGAGGACCTGGTGCTCATCGACTGCGTGCTCGGCGTGGGCGAGCTGGCCATCGCGGATGCCCGCTCCAGCCAGGCGAGCACCGCCGAGCTGGCGCGCGTGGTGGCCGACACCATGGTGGGCGGCACGCTCTCCGGCAAGGCCGGCGTCACCCACTTCCACACGGGGCCGGGACGTGCCCGGATGTCCCAGCTCCACGAGCTGCTGGACAACTACGAGGTGCGGCCCGAGTGCCTCTACGCCACGCACGCCAACCGCACCGACGAGCTGCTGGATGACGCCATCGCCCTCTCGCGCCGGGGCGCCTATATCGACATGGACACGGTGGATCCGGGGCTGGGGCGGTGGCTGCGCTACTACCTGGAGCATGGCGGCGTGCCCGAGCGGCTCACCGTGTCCTCCGATGCGCACACGGCGGGCGCGGAGCCGGCGCGGCTGCACCAGGAGCTCGTCGCCTCGGTGCGCGAGCACGGGCTGGCGCTGGACACGGTGCTGCCCTTCTTCACGGCCAACCCCGCGGCGGCGCTGAAGCTGCGCCAGAAGGGACGGCTGGCGCCGGGAATGGATGCGGATCTCCTGCTGCTGGATGCGCGCACCCTGGAGGTGGTCCACGTCTTCACGCGGGGGCGGCGGCGGGTCGGAAACGGGAAGCTGTTCGTTCCGCCGGAGGGCCGGGGGACATGACGCAGCGGCGCCGGGGCGAGCTGCTGGTGATTGGCGGCAGCGAGAAGAAGGACTCGGACGAGGAGCGCGCCATCCTGCGTCAGGCCGCGAGGAAGGCCCTGGAGGAGGAGGGTGGACGCATCGTCGTGCTCACCGTGGCCTCCATGGAGCCCGAGCCGTTGGCGGAGATCTACCAGAAGGCCTTCGGCCGGCTGGGCGTGCGCCAGATGGAGGTGCTCGACATCCGCAACCGCGAGCAGGCCTATGAGCCGGCCAACGTGGAGAAGCTCGCGGGTGCCTCGGTGCTCTTCTTCACCGGGGGAGACCAGCTGCGCATCACCAGCCAGATGGGAGGCTCGCCGCTGCTGGAGCGCATCTTCGCGCTGCACGAGGAGGGGGCGGCCATCGTCGGGACCTCGGCCGGCGCGGCGGCCATGTCCGAGACCATGCTCATCGGCGGACCCACCAACCGCTCCTGCCTCAAGACCCTGGCCATGGCCCCGGGGCTCGGGCTGCTCAAGGGCGTCATCGTGGATTCGCACTTCACCGAGCGGGGCCGCTTCGCGCGGCTGATGGGCGCCGTCGCTCAGAATCCCCACAACCTGGGCATCGGCATCGACGAGGACACCGCCCTGCTCGTGTCGGAGAACGACGAGGAGCTCACCGTCCTCGGCTCGGGCGCCGTCTATGTCATCGACGGCCGGGGCATCCGCTTCACCAGTCTCTCCGAGAGGCACCCCGAGAGGATCCTCACCGTCCATGACGCGCGCGTCCACGTCCTGGGCCGGGGAGACCGTTACAACCTGAAGGAGCGCCGCCCCATCGTCCCGTCCCCCGAGAAGAGTGACGCGGGTGGGGGAAGCGCGCTCCAGGAGAGGAGTGAGTGACATGGCACGGAAGACCCGCGGGACGAAGAAGAACGGGAATGGCTCACGGGAGCGCGTGGCGCAGCGCCGGACCCAGATGACGCGGCCGAGCGACGCGGGGAGGGGCCCCCCGGCGCGCACCATGGCGCCCGCCGAGACACGGCGGCCCGTCTCCGGACGCCTCATCATCATCGGGGGCCATGAGGACCGGGAGAACGACCGGCTCATCCTGCGCCAGGTGACCGACTGCGCGAAGCGCGGGCGCGTGGTGGTCTGTACGGTGGCCAGCGACGTGCCCCAGGAACTTTGGAAGACGTATGAGCGCGCCTTCCGCGAGCTCGGGTGCTCGGACGTCGTCCACCTCGACATCGAGCGGCGCGCGGACCTGCTGATCGATCCGCCGCTCCATCTGCTGGAAGGGGCCGATGCCTTCTTCTTCACCGGCGGCGGGCAGTTGAAGATCACCACGCGCTTCGCGGGCACGCGGCTGTGCGCCGCCGTCGAGGAGTTCTACCGCAAGGGCGGCACGGTGGCGGGTACCTCGGCGGGCGCGGCGGCCATGTCCGAGACGATGCTCGTGACCGGCCCCAGCCGGGAGAGCCACAAGATTGGCGAGTCGCTGCAGATGGCCCCGGGGCTCGGCTTCCTCCGGGACGTCATCGTCGACCAGCACTTCGCCGAGCGCGGGCGCATCGGCCGGCTCCTGGGCGCGGTGGCCCAGAATCCGCGCTTCATCGGCCTGGGCATCGACGAGGACACGGCGGTCATCGTCGAGCGCGAGGAGCGCTTCACCGTCATCGGCGCGGGCGCCGTCTATGTCGCCGACGCCGAGGACGCGACGTACACCAACGTGGCCGAGGAGGAGACGAGCCGCGCCCTCTCGCTCTTCAACGTCCGGCTCCACGTGCTGAGCCAGGGCGACAGCTACGACCTGCGGACCCGCCAGCCCTCGCACCGGTTCGCCAAGGAAGTGGAGGAGCGGCTCGAGAAGTCCGAGCACCGCCGGAAGGCTCCGTCCCATGCGGAAGCGGCGGGGGCCCAGGTCCACTGACGCGGCGCTGGACGGCATGAGCGGGTGTCCTGGATTGTTCCTGGGAACAGGTGCATCCTCGGCCCCCTCGTGTCAGCTCACGCCATGCTCATCGATACACTCCTGGGCGACCTTCCCCGCTCCACCTTCCTCCAGGAGCACTACCAGAAACAGCCCCTCGCGAAGCCCGCCACCGCGGCGCACCTGCGGGAACTGGCCACCTGGGCCACCGTCGATCGCCTCGTCGAGACGCCCGCGTGTGATCTGCTGCTGGTGCGCGACGGCAAGCTGCGGAGCGGCCCGCGTCCCACGACCGCCGCCGAGGCCCGCGCGCTCTTCAAGGAGGGGTACTCGCTGGCCCTGCGCAACCCGGACCGGTACGACGCCGGCCTGGCCGAGCTGGGGCGCACCCTCTCCGCCGAGCTGCAGGGCACCGTCAACCTGCAAGTGTATTGCACGCCCGCGGGCCACGGCAGCTTCGGCTGGCATTGCGACCCGGAGGAGGTCTTCATCTTCCAGACCGCCGGGGCCAAGCGCTACCTGCTGCGCCAGAACACGCTCAACCCCACGCCCCTGCACGAGACGCTCACCGACGAGATGAACCCCTCGCGCGAGCGGACTCCCATCCAGGAGTGCCGGCTGGAAGCGGGTGACTGGCTCTACATTCCCGGCGGCTACTGGCACGAGGTGACCGCGCCGGACCAGGAGGCCATCTCCATCTCGGTGGGGCTCATGCCTCCCACGGGCATCGACGTGCTGGACTTCGTGCGCACGCACCTGCTGCGCTCGCCAGCGTGGCAGCGGCGGCTGCCGATGCTGGGCCACGCCTCTCCGTTGTCGGACCCGGAGAAGATGGAGGCGTACCGCGCGCTCTTCCGGGAGCTGGGCGGCGAGGTGGCGCGGATGATGGAAGATCCGCGCTTCGTGCTCCGCTTCATGGCGGCCGCCGCCACGGCGGGCCTGCGCTCCTCGGTGCTGCGCGAAGGATCCTCTCGCGACCCGGAGAAGTGAGCCGTTACGGGCTCACCGCGGGCTCGTAGCAGGACTCCTCTTCTTCACCGTCCGTGTACCGGACGACAAGGCCCGAGGGCTTGTGCTGGTGCGCCAGCCTGCGCCCGCGGTGGATGGCCTGCGTCACGTTGGGAAACCGGTCGAGGCCGCGGCGGCCCTCGAGCCGGACGTACCAACCCTTGCCATCCGCGGCGACGATCACCCACCGTCGGCCGGTAGCCTCTTCCACCTCGCGTAGCTCGCTCTCTTTCCGAATCGCCAGGCTCATAAGGGCAAGCTGTCATCCAGCGACGGACGACGCATTGTCCTCGGGGCCAGCTTGCCAAAGCACACGGGCGGACAGGGGAGGCCGCAGTCACAGGAGACCCAGGGGGGGCGAGGGCATCCCTTCAGGCCGATACATGCTGATACAGCCCCCGAAGGGGAGGGGACTCAGTGGCGTCGCTGCATCCAGCGCCAGGCGGACTCGACGAGGGTGTCGAGCTTCTGCTGCGTGGGCTTCCAACCCAGCTCGCGCGTGATGCGCCCGGAGCTGGCGATGAGCACCGCCGGATCTCCGGCCCGCCGCGGACCCCTGGCCACCGGAATGTCCCTGCCCGTGACGCGGCGCGCGCAGTCGATGACCTGCTTCACGCTGTAGCCCTCGCCTCCGCAGCCCAGGTTGTAGATGGAGCTGGGGTGGCCCTTGGCCAGGGCGTGCAGCGCGAGGATGTGCGCCTGCGCCAAGTCCACCACGTGAATGTAGTCGCGCACGCAGGTGCCATCCGGCGTGGGGTAGTCATCTCCGAAGACGGTGACCTGCGGGCGCAGGCCGGCCGCCGCCTGGAGCACGAGCGGGATGAGGTGGGTCTCGGGGTCATGGCGCTCGCCGCTGCGCTCGGTGGCCCCGGCGGCATTGAAATAGCGCAGGCTCACGTACTTCAGCCCGTGCGCCGCGTCGTACCAGCGCAGCGCCCGCTCGAAGGCGAGCTTCGTCTCGCCATACGGGTTGGTCGGCTCGGTCGGGTCGCTCTCCTCGATGGGCTGCTTGGCCGGCTCGCCATACACCGCCGCCGTGGACGAGAAGACGAGGTTCTTCACGCCCGCCTCGCGCATGGCGTCCAGCAGGCTGAGCCCCCCGAGGACGTTGGTGCGGTAGTACTTCGCGGGGTCCTTCACCGACTCGCCTACCAGCGAGTCGGCTGCCATGTGCACCACCGCCTCGATGTGGTGCTGGGCGAGTGTCTCGCGCAGCAGCGCGGTGTCGAGCAGGTCCCCCTTCACGAAGGTCGCACCCTCGACCACCGCCTCGCGGTGGCCCTTGTAGAGGCTGTCGTAGACGACGGCCTGGTCACCCCCCCGCAGCAGTTCCTCCGTCACCACGCTGCCGATGTAACCCGCACCGCCGGTCACCAAGACTCGCATCGTCGTCACCTCCGCACACGGCGCAGGCTACCCGGTCACGGCTCCCCCCTCCTGCCTATTTCTCTGGGGCCGGGGTGGCCTCTCTCGGCCCCGCCCCCGTTGAATGTCTGGCAGCTGACCGGACAGACCTCTTCCCCCCTGCCGGGGTTCGTGAGAGACCTGGGGAGTCCAGAGCGGACAGTGCGTACCGCGGAGGTGCGCAGAACCCTTGCACCCGTGACAGGTCAACCGATGGATACGGATCTCGACAATCCCCAGCTCGCACGTGACGGTTTCGACGCCGCGAGCTTCCGCGAGCTGCTCGCCCGGTTCAAACGTGGCGAGCTCATCGAAGCCCCGCCGCTGGCGGGCTCCCTCCAGCCTCTGCAGGATGGGGACATCCAGCCGCTGCCGCGTCCGGGCACCCCCGAGTACGAGGACTGCAAGGCGCGCGGCGAGGAGGCGTTCCGCAAGGGCCACGTGGCCGGGCTCGTGGTGGCCGGTGGTGCCGGTACGCGCTTCGGCGGCGGGGTGAAGGGGCTCGTGCAGGTGGTGGGCGGGAAGACCTTCCTCGAGATCAAGCTGCAGGAGGCCCGCCAGCTCGGGCGGCGTTACGGGCGTCCGGTGCCCATGGCGCTGATGACGTCCTACCTGACGCATGACGAGATCGCCGAGTACCTGGCGGATCACCGGCTGCAGGAGAACGTGTTCCTCTTCCGCCAGCGGATGCTGCCGCGGCTCACGGCCACCGGCGAGCTGTTCCGGGACGCGGAGGGCAAGCTGTCGTTCGCGCCCTCCGGGCATGGCGACGTCTTCCGGGCGCTGCGCGAGAGCGGCGTGGGTGACGAGCTGGCCCGGCGCAGCGTGCGCCACGTGTACTTCTCCAACGTGGACAACCTGGGGGCGACGCTGGACCCGGTCGTCATCGGGCTGCACATCAAACAGGGCAAGGCCATGACGGTGGAGGTGACGCCGCGCAAGAACCCGAGCGGGGCGCTCGACGCGGGCGCGGCGCCGGTGCGGCTCAAGGGCCAGCTCCAGCTGGTGGAGAAGGTGGACCCGGCGCAGCATGGGTTCATCTCCACCAACAACATCACCTTCGATTTGGAGGCGATGATCGGGAAGGAAGTCCCGATTCCCTACCGGGTCGTCTCCAAGAAGGTGGACGACAAGCCCGTGATTCAGCTCGAGCAGGTGACGGCGGAGGCCAGCAGCCTCACGCGCTCGGATGGCCAGCCGGTGATGCCGGTGGCCTTCATCGAGGTGGAGCGCGTGGACCCGGCGACCAGCCGGTTCGAGCCGGTGAAGGCGCCGGACGACCTGCCGCGCGTGGCGAAGCGGCTCGAGTCGCGCCTGCAGGGCGCCTGAGTCGCTGAGGTCTCTGGCGGCGCCCCGTGCCGGGTTTCACACCTTGCGCGCGGGCCCGTGCCAGAGGACGCGCCGGTAGTGGTGGAGGCCCGTCCGGGGACAGACATCCCTCGCCTCGATGTGCTCGCCCCAGCCCTCGGGCACGGGCGTGTGCAGCAGGGGCGAGTCCTCCCGGAGCTGCTCGAAGACGCACGTGTCCCAGAGCTCGCCGTTGCGGGCGAGCCAGTCGAACAGCGTCCGCACCCCATGCGGGGCCAGCAGCGGGTCCATCAGCACATCGAGGTGCTCGGCGCTGCCCTCGCCGAGCAGCCGCACCACGCGGGCGCCGTCCTCCTCCCGGATGGCCAGTGGCGCGAGCCCCACCAGGCGGCCCTCGCTGCGCAGCGTCACCACCCAGGGCGGCCGCGGCGAGAAGGACGTGCCGGCGCTCCGGTACCAGGGCAGCAGCCACTCCGGCCGCTGGTAGGTGGTGGCCGTGGGACAGCGCGTCCACAACCAGCGCCACTCGCCCTGCAGCTGCTCGAGGCCCCGCAGGGAGACGATCTCCTCCACCTCGAGCGGTGCGGGTGCTCGCGCGGGCCGGAGGTGGGGAGTTCCGATGTCCGTGCTCAGTGCCATGGTGCCTCCGGAAGTCTCAGCGTCTCGAGCGCCGCGCGGGCCAGCTCCCGCCAGCGGGCGCCTGTCATCCTCCAGCCGGAGGCCTCGTACTCGAGTGCTCCCTCGTGAGGTGGACGGGTGAAGTCGTAGCGGGGAGCGGCCCGGTAGCGCTCGCATCCCACCGGGAAGGACTGCAGCTCCCGGCCCTGCGAGGCGTAGCACGCGAGCATCCGCCGCTTGGTGGCGCACTCCGCCTCGGTGAAGGCCACCGTGGCCACCGGACGTCCATCCGGTGCGGGGAGGAACTCGGACGCCATCTCCAGCAGGACCGGGGGCGTGCGTCCTGCCCGGGCCAGCAGCGCCACGGCCGCATGCGAGATGAAGGCGGCGGAGTCCTGGTCCGGATGACGGCCCTCGTACGGGTGGACGACGAGGAGCGCCGGGCGCAGGGCCTTGATCAACGCCACCAGGCACCCGGTGAGCGTGGCGAGATCCTGTGCGGCCTCCAGGTCCACCGCTCCGAGCGAGAAGAGGTTGTCCCGGGGCACTCCGGCGAGGCCCAGGGCCGCGAAGGCCTCCTCCTCGCGGATGCGTGCGTAGGCCTCGCGAGCGGGCGGTGCACCCTCGGGGCGCAGCGAGGGGTCCCTCGGAGCGCCATCGGTGACGTGGACGACGTGGCAGCCGGGACTGCGGCGCATCAGCCAGGAAGCGCCCAGCACCTCGTCGTTCGGATGCGCGGCCACGAAGAGGACCGAGCCCCGCATGGCCTGCGGTGGCAGCAGCAGGGGCGCGAGGATGTCTCCGACGGTGCGCCCGTCCCCCCCCAGATATTTGTCCAAGGACGTCGATTCATCAGGAGGCCGCATGCACGGGCCTCCTTCCTGGTGCTCTCTCCACGCCGCCTCCCATCCCGCCCCACCTCATCCCGCCCGACCTCGTCTCGACCTACCCGACCTGTCCCCACTCACCCCTCTCCCCTCGGGAGAGGACGAGCTTCATGCCGACTCCTGCAGTGTCGAGGGCATGGTGATGGCCCCGACGGCCTCCTCGAGGAGGCGGCGCACCTGGGGCGCGAGCCGCACGCGGGCCAGCCGCCAGCGCTGATTGGGGCGCAGCCGTCCGAGCGTATAGGCCACCTTGCGGCGGGTGTGCTCGACCGGGAAGTAGCGGGCGAAGCCCGAGGCGTTGAGCGAGAAGAAGGACAGGGCGTCCGCGTCGTTGAGGAGCGTGAGGCTCATGTCGCCCTCGGGACGCTCGTGGCGGCTGATGAGCCAGCGCACGCGCTCGATGGTGCCCTTGTCCATGCCCATGTCCGCGAGCAGCGCGCACGCCACGTCCGCGCCGCGGGCGGCATGGGCATCCTTGAAGGCCTGGTAGTCCGGGGCGTGGTGCTCCACGCGCGCGTCGGCCTCGGAGAGCAGGCGCTCCACGTCGTGGAAGAGGGCCGCCGTCTGCAGGGCCAGGTCCGCATGGGGCGCGAGCCGCAGCACCCACTGCCAGGTGTCCAGTGCATGGCGGTAGTCCGCCACGACGAGCGGCTTGCTCAAGTCATGCAGGGCCAGGTGGCGCGCGAGGATGCTCTCGAAGAGCGGCCCCGCGGAGGCGCCGTTGCGGCGGCCGACGAGGCCCTGGTAGCGGGTGAGCACTTCCAGGGCGGTGGCGGCCAAGGCCTCGCGTGGCGAGCCGGTGATGTGCAGGGCCAGGTCATGGCCCACGAGGCTCCCGGCGGCATCGGCGGCGAAGACGCGCTCGTCCCAGTCGTAGGGATCGAACCCCGGGGCGCGCCACTGCTGGGCGTCCAGCCGCAGCACGTTCTCGTGGCCGTCCAGGGTGAGGGGCCACACGGTGACGGTGGGAAACTCCTCGGCCAGCAGGACGAAGGCACCGGAGTGCGAGGGCGTCGCGTCTTCAACCCGGAAGTTGGTTTCGGACAGCAGCAGCTGTCGGATCATCGCGTCTCCAGCGGGTGGCCCGCTCGTGAGGACGCGTCAAAGTGCTGTCGCCGGGGTGGAAAGGCCAGGGCCCCGTGTACGGGCGCGTGGGCCAATGCACCGGGGACCGAGCCCCGCGTGTGCCAGTGCACGGTGCGCGTGGGGGCGCCCGTGCGCTGGCGCACAACCGGGTGGGTCCACCCGGGAGACGGCTGGAACTACGGGCGGCCGTTGTCGGCCGGCTGGTCGAAGGCGTACTGGTCCGCGTGCGGCGCTTCGTCCTGATGGAACATGGGGCACTTCTGGCAGGTGAAGCCTTCCCAGTCCTCACGCACGGCCGCGTCGATGCACCTCGCGTAGGAGCGGCAATGCACGTTGCGGTAGTCCTCGACGCGATGGTGGTCCGCCCACATGGGCAGGCGGAGCTCGGTGGGATTGGGTTTGGGCGGTGAGCAGGCCATGTCGCTGGCACTCCTTTCGGGACTCTTCCATACCCACTGGTGCGTCGCGTCATTCCCGAGCGCGGAAGGGGTGGAAGCGGAGCCTTCCCGTCCACACAGCAGGCGAGCGAGCGGGCACTTCGTGGCGGGGCCGTGACACCGCCGTCTCCAAGGGCTTGCCCGCCTGCCTGCTGGGGCCGCACTCGGTGCTTCTTCCGGCTGGCGCTTTCCCCGAGAATGCCGCCCGTGCGCTCCCTGCTCGACCCTCCTTCGTCGCCCCTGGCCCACCGGCTGGGACTGCTCGCCCTCACGGGCCTCCTCGTGCTCGCGGCCGCCGGCTGTTCGCCCTTCGCCCGCGCCATCAAGGCGGGAGATGAGTTCGCCGCCCAGCAGAAGTGGGCCGAGGCCGAGGACGCCTACGTGCGCGCCCTGGCCGCGGAGCCCGGGGACGCGGAGGCGAAGGCGAAGCTGCTCAAGCTGCGCCAGGCGTGGAGCGCGGACGTGCTCACGGGCGCCAAGGCGAAGCATGCCGAGGGGGACCTGGCCGGCGCCACGCCGCTGCTGGTGCGCGCGCTGCAACTGGACAGCGAGAATGGCGAGGCGGCCACGCTGCTGACGCAGACGCTGGATGCGCGGGTGGAGGTGGCGCAGAAGGCGCTGCGGGAGGAGCGGCTGCAGGACGCGCGGGCCGAGTTCGACGCGGTGCTGGCGGTGGACGAGGGGCACGTGGCGGCGCGCAAGGGCGTGACGGCGGTGCAGACGGCGCTGGCGCGCCGGTGGTTCAACACCGCGCAGCGGCTGGAGGAGGAGGGCAAGCTGGGCAACGCGCTGCTGGCGTACGTGCGCGCCAACCAGGAGCGGGTGGGGGCCACGGCGGCGCTGGAGCGCGCCGAGGTGGTGCGCCGCAAGCTGCAGGACGAGGTGGCCTTCGTGGTGGTGACGGGGCCGGCGGAGGACAAGGCGGAGGCGCCGGACGTGGCGCAGCGGCTGTCTCCTGGGCGGCTGTCGGCGCTGCTGCCGCAGGAGGTGCCCATCCGCGTCATCACCACCGAGGCGCCCAAGGACCACGAGGGCGTGCGCCTGGGGCTGTCGGTGGAGCGGGTGATGCCGGTGAAGTCGGTGGAGCAGGCGCAGAAGTCGCAGCGCTACCTGGTGACGAACAAGGCGGTGCCCAACCCGCGCCGACTGCAGACGGAGTCGGTGCTGCTGGAGCAGGAGCGCAAGCTGGAGGACGTGGAGCGCAAGCTGTCCGGCGTGCTGCGCGACTACCTGCGCAAGCAGGACGAGCTGTCCCAGGC
This sequence comes from Archangium gephyra, assembly GCF_042230915.1. Classification (GTDB taxonomy): domain Bacteria; phylum Myxococcota; class Myxococcia; order Myxococcales; family Myxococcaceae; genus Archangium; species Archangium gephyra_B. The sequence goes on from NZ_CP102578.1 coordinate 1,437,962, forward strand.
GCGCGAGGTGGCGGGCCGCTGCCGCTCGCGCGAGCGCCAGGCGTGCAGCACCGCGCTGGCCGAGTGCGTGCGGGCCTTTGGCCAGGCCAAGCCCGGCGAGGTGCCCAAGGAGTGCAGCCCCTCGCGCTGCAACCCCCAGTGCGAGGCGGAGGAGAGCGCGCTGACGCAGCGGGCCTCGGCGGCGCAGGAGCTGGAGCGCCGGCTGGAGACGGCCCAGGAGGGCGCGGAGACGCAGCGGCGCGAGGTGCAGCGCGGCCGCGACGCCTACTACCGCGAGCCCCTCACGGTGGACGAGCCCGTCTACGCCGAGTACCCGTATGACGTGGAGGTGCACCGGCTGTCCATCACCGCGAGCGTCACCGAGCGGCTGGTGGCCCTGTCCAAGGACGCGGCGGCGGCATCGCCCCACAGCGAGGACTACGCGGCCATGCACGAGGACGCGGCCAACAAGGCCTACGACAAGGTGGGCGTGCTGGCGGACCCGGTGCAGCTGCGCACCGAGGCGGAGCTGCGGGTGGAGGCGGGGGACAAGGCCATGGCGTCCGTGGCCCAGCGGGTGATGGAGCACTTCGACGTCTACCGCCAGCGCCGGGTGGAGGACGCGCGCCGGGGCATGGTGCGCCCCAGCGCCGAGGACGTGGTGGAGACGGCGGTGCGCGCGCTGCTGCTCACCGCGGACGCGCCTCCCCAGGACATCCTCCAGATGCTGGCCCAGGCGCGCGGCCTCACCCGGCCCGAGTCCATCTTCGGGCGTTGAGCCGCGCGGGGCGGGGCCTCAGCCGGCCATCGCCTCGTTCGGGGACCAGAGCGCGGCCTCGGCCGTCTGCAGGCAGTCCCCGAGGAAGCGCAGGTAGATGTCGAGCGCCTCGGCGCCGGCCTCCGCGAGCGTCCGGGCGTTCTCCGGCATCACCTGCAGCAGCTCCTCCATCATCCGCGAGTTGGTGCTGCCCACGTCCAGCTGCACGTGCTCGCGCAGGAAGCTGAGCCCCTCCAGCGTCTCCCGGCCGAGCACCCGCGCCACGTTGGACAGCAGGTGCGGCCCCAGCACCAGCGACAGGTTCTCGATCTCGAACTCGATGGCGATCTGCGCCGCCGGCAGCTCTCCGGCGATGGTCGCCTCGTGCAGCTGGCGGTAGGCCCGCATCGCGTCCGTGGGGTACTGGGCCAGCAGCCGATCCGTGTGGAGCATGGCCCGGCGCCGGACGTTCCAGCGGCGCACCAGCATCCCCACGTCGTCGATCATCATCTGGTGATGGCCGGACTCCTGCTTGGAGTGCTTGAGCAGTCCCTTGCCAATCGAGTCCAGGCCGAGCAGGAGGCAGCGCTGGCCCGCCCGGCGGATCCACCCCTCCACGGGCTCGGTCATGTACACGCCGAACGAGTGGTACTGGATGAAGAAACGCTCGAGGACCGCCGGCTCGATGGCGGGGTCCACCAGCCTGCGCATCACGGGGTCCGTCGAGATGCGGGCTCGCGCGGGCAGGACGTAGGGCTCGTACAGCTCTTTGACCAGACTCATGGCGACGACTCCTTCGGTACGGCTGACGGCAACGGCACTTCAAACGGTGGGAGTCACGGGCGTCAGGCGGCCTACGGTCGCCTCGCTCACGTACTCCAGGAAATCCGGCAGCAGCCGGGCGGAGAGCATCCACAGGCAGGGCTTCGCGCCGGGCTCGTCATGCAGCCGGGCGGCGGCGGCGTAGCTGTCGTCCTCGTCCTCGCGCAGGAAGACGAAGGCGCTGCGGCCCCGCCGTGCGTACCACTCGCGGGCCGCGTCCAGCAGCGCCACGTAGGCGTCCGGCCCCTCGAGCGTGAGCGGGAACAGGCGCGCCACGTCCAGCAGGCGGAAGAGGTTCGTCCCCGGCTGCCCCAGCTCCAAGAGGAGGGCGGCCACCGCCACGCCGTCGCGGCGCGCCACCAGCACCTGGCGCTCGCGCTCCAGCCCGGCCTCGTGCCACGTCTCCATGCTGTCGCGCAGATCCAACCGCTCGCGCGACAGGTCGAACGCGTCCACGTAGCAGGCCGGGCGCGTGCGGGCGATCTCCTCCGCCAGGCGCGTCTTCTCCTCGAAGCGGGCCGGGCCAAGCTCGAACCCGTGGCCGCTCAGCCCGCTGGGCTCATCGCAGCTCACGTGCATCAGGCGCACGGGCATCACCAGGGCCTCGCCGCTGGCCTCGTGCTCCCGCGCGTACACGTGGTGGACGCGCTCCATGAGGGGCACGGTGGACTCGGTGTAGGCGACGAGCCAGCGGAAGTCGGGGTCGCTCTGGGTGTGCTCCAGCGTGCGCACGTGGATGTCGCGGAGAATCTGTCCGGGCGGCAGGTCCACGGCGGGCTTGCCGGGGCGCTTGGCCAGCTGGTGCACCAGCCAGGTGTGGCGGTAGGGCCGCACGGAGGACAGCGTGGCCTCCACCCCGCGCTCCGAGGGCCACACCGTCTGGCAGAAGAGCCGGGGCAGGCGCGCGGCGTGGCGGCCCGTCTCCAGGAAGCTGGCGCGCAGCTCCTCGAAGTGCTCCGTCGTCTTGCCGGCGAGGTTGAAGTAGCCCGAGTCCACGAAGAGCTCCCACAGCGGCTCGAGCAGCTCCTCCGCGCCACGCGTGGAGGGGCAGAGCGCCTGGGAGACGAGCTGCACCCAGCGCGCCTCGTCCACCGGCGTGCGCGGCGTCACCTGGAGGCCGAACAGCCGCTGCCCGTCCTGGGGCTTGCCGCCCACGTAGCGGACCTCGCCCCGCAGGAGGATGGTCTCTCCGCTCGCGCTGCGCAGCTCGAGGGGCTGGAGCAGCAGCCCCGGGAAGACGAGGTCCTCGGGCGTGCCGCGCAGGCACAGGCCGTTGAAGGACAGGTCCACCACCTCGCGCTCGAGCCCGCCCAGCTCGCCCCACAGCGGGTGGTGGAAGTGGGCCATCATCCCCGCGGGGGCGGGCACTCGCCGGTGCGAGCGGTGGCGCACCTTCCACAGCCGCCGCGGCAGGGGCGTCACCATCCGGCCGCCCCGCGTCTCCAGCGCCGGCACGCGCATCCGGTAGGCCGTGTTGTGGCCCACCACCTCGATGTCATAGGGCGCCGTGCCCCAGTTGGCCCCCGGCTCCTCCAGCCGCCAGTGCAGCTGCGAGGACGCCACGTCGAAGTACTCCAGCGACACGCGCAGCGTCCGGCCCAGCTGCCGCAGCAGGCCCTCGTGCTTCATCACGCACACGGACTTGAGGATGGAGCGGATGCGCTCGGGCTCGACGAAGGCCTCCTCGATGGGCTGCGGCGACACGGCGGGCAGGGCCCGTCCCTCGCGCGCCGCCACGTCCAGCAGGGAGAGGATCTGCCGGCCCTGATCCCGCGTCACCCCCACCAGCTGGATGCCGATGGGCGCGTCGTACCGGCGCGGATCGCTCCAGAAGAGCTCCCCCCGCAGCGGGCCGATGGTGCGGCCGTTGTCATCCAACAACAGCTGCAACAGGCGGTCGCGTGGAGGCAGCTCGGCGCCGGGCTCGGGCAGGGCCCACACCACGGTGGGGCTCAGCCGTGTCACCCGGCTGCTGCTGATGCCGGGCTGGGACAGGATGAGGTTGATGCCCTTCTCCGGGCCCTCGGCGTGCAGCGAATATCCCGAGTAGGTCCCCGCGGCGATCCCCCCCGCCCCGGCCGATGTCTCCACGTCTCCACGCATGTGCGGCTCCTCCTCCCTCTTCGGGATGGCGGCTGCTGGCGCCGCCTCGCCGTGATCGTGCTCTTCCACGACGAGGGTAATCCCTTGCATGAATAGAGAACGCCCGTACCCCCATTTCGTCAAGGCGGACAGTGCCATTCTTTGCTCATGCCCTCCGCCTCGGGGCGCGGGGCTGGAAAAGTCCGCTCCTCCAGGCCGAGACCCTGGAACCCCGCTGTATCTCAGGGAAAACGGCTCCCACGTAGAGCCGGGCAATCAATGACTTGCAGGGCGCGCGTGGGGCGTTGTCAGGCTTTTGCCGGGCTGGCGGCTCTGCAGCCCGGGTGGAGCCGTGCCCCCGGGGTGTGTCTCCCCGGCCCTCCGGTGCAAGGGATTGCTGGGAATGGAGGGATTGCGAGGAATTGGCCCGGCGTGGGGTGTCGGCGGGTGGGCAGCGCACGGGCACCGCGCCGCCGCCGGGTGTGCGCCGGAGGACGGTGCCGGGGACGGGCCGCCCGCTGGAAAGTGGGGGCTCTCGGGCTTTCAGGGCTCCCGGGCCGCCTCCTCCCCATGGACGTTCGCGGCGGGAACGGCGAGGCTGCGCCCCCTATGGCGAGCTCCACCCCCGAGGATCACTTCAATACCGAGGTGCTCAAGTTGATGCTCCAACTGGCTTGGAGCGATGGGCAGATCGACGTGCAGGAGGTGGGGACCATCCTCGGCGCGGCGCGAAGCTGGGGCGTGCCGGAGCCGGAGGTGGCGGCCCTCAAGAAGGCGCTGGAGGGGGGCGTGGCGCTGCCGGCACCGGACCTGGGGCTGCTGCGCGGCCGTCCGGACGAGGTCTTCGAGGCGGCTCGCGCGCTCATCGCCAGCGACGGCAAGCTGCGGGCCGCCGAGCAGGAGATGCTCGAGGAGCTGCGCGTCATCCTGGGCCCCGGGCGCTGAGCCGCCACAGCTCCGAGAGGGAGTCGATGGACGCGGATACACGAGAGGCGCTGGCCCAGCGCATCGAGCTGGCCACACCGGACGAGCAGATCTCCGGGATCTTCTGCGAGAACACCTTTCTGGCGATCCGGGAGCACCTGGGCCGGGAGCAGGCGGATCGCGTGCGGGCCTCCACCTGGCCGTTGCGGCCGTGGGTGGGCGTGCAGCGCTACCCGGTGGCGGACCTGTTGCGGATGGTGGGTGCCGCGGCGGACCTCATCGAGAAGCAGGGGGAGCTGTCCTACGCGCAGGCGCTGGAGGAGCTCGGCGGGTGGGTGACGCGCATCACCCAGGGCACACCTTTCAGCAGGGCCGCTCACCTGGCCGTGGGAAATGATCCCCACGAGCGGCTGGCGCTCTCGCAGTCGTCGGCGCGGGTGCTCGTCACGTACGGGGAGCGCAAGTACGAGCGCGAGGGACCCACCCATGCCCGGCTCCTGTGGAAGCGCGAGCTGATGGGGCCCTCGTTCCTGCTGGGGGCCTACACGGCGATCGCCCAGGGCATCCCCGGCGTGCACATCACCGTCACGCTGGGGCCGTGCCGGTCGCCGGGGATGAACTTCCAGCTGCACTGCTCCTGGTGACGGAGGGCCGGAGGGGCCTCACTCCTCCGACTTCGCCACCGGAGCTGGAGCCGGCACCAGCTGCTCGCGCCGCAGCAGCAGCTGGGCGTTCTGCCTGGGCAGGATGCGCACCTGGAAGCGCCGCTGGTAGGCGTCCTCCTTGGAGAAGACGTCCCGGTCCGTCACCAGCAGCAGGGCGGTGGGCACCGCGTACCGCTGCGAGTTGTTGCCGAAGTAGTGCACCAGCACGAAGTAGGTGCCCGGGGCCGCCTTGCGCGCGTGGTACAGCTCCGGCCCCAGGCCGTCGGTGATGTCCCAGTGCAGCAGCCCGCCCAGGGACGTCTGCTTGTGGCTGTAGAAGCACTTCTCGCCGTTGGGCTCCATCACCCACAGGTCGATGTCCGTCCCGTCCGAGTTCCAGTGCGTGGTGAGCTGGTAGTCGAGGGGGGCCTGCTCTCCGGCCTGCTGGAGCTCGCGCCGCCGGGCCTCCAGCGCCGCCGACTGCCCGGCCAGCCGGGGATGCCGCGCCAGCGCCGCCAGCATCCGGCCATAGTGGTACGCCGCCACCGTCTTCGTCTGCGAGTCGTGGCGCTTCCAGGCGCGGGCCAGGACGATCTCCCAGTTGCGCGCCGCCTCCGCGGGCCGCCCCGCGGCGTCCAGGGCCAGGGCCTCTTCCAGGTAGGACTGGGGCTCGAAGGGACGGTTGAGCCGCACGTGCTCGAAGAGCTCCGTGGCGGCCGGGAACTGGCCGAGCGCCAGCAGCCCGTAGCCCACCAGCCGCAGCGCCTCCGCGTCCCGCGGGCGCAGCTCCACCGGCGAGGAGAGCGCCCGCACCGCGCCCCACGTGTCTCCCGAGAAGGCCCGCTTGCGCGCCACCGCCTCGTACACCAGCACGTCGTCCTTGTTGTCCCGCCGCGCCCGCCGGTACGCCAGCTCCGCCTGCAGCCGCTCCTCGCCTCCCGCGTAGGGCTCGTCCCGCAGCGGCTGCGCCTTCATCCGCGAGCCCAGCTCCGGCTGCTTCTCCTTCAGCACCCGCAGCACCTCGCGGCCCGCGTCCGGCACGCCGTCCAGCGACAGCCCCAGCAGCTCGTCCCGGCGCTGGTCCTCCTGCTGCCGCCGCAGCGCGTCCAGGTCGGTGAGGTCCAGCTGCTCGTCGCGCACCGCGTAGCGCACGTAGTCCCCCTCCGACTCCAGCACCAGCATGGAGGCCCGCGCGTTGGCCAGCCGGTAGTGCTGGCTGAGCGCCACCACCATCCGGTCCAGCTTCACGTCATCCAACGCCACCAGCCGTGACACGAAGAGCTCGGCCCACGCGCGCGGGGCGAAGGTGCTGTCCTCCTCGCGCGGCAGCGGCACCGCCAACGTGCGCTCCTCGCCCGCGGCCTGCGTCACCACCTCCAGCTGCGCCTGGCCATCGCCCACCAGCCGCCCCGCCACCCGCAGCTCCTGCCCGGAGTAGACGAGGTGCGGCCGGCCCGCCACCACCAGGTCCTTCACCTGCGCGCCCTTCACGCCCACCCGGGCGAGCACCACCGAGGCCGCCCGGTGCGCGCGCGCCGCCGCCTCCACCTCGGCGCCGGAGAGCACGTTCACCACCCGGCCTCCACCCGAGCGCGCCAGCGCGTCGAAGAGGTCCGTGTTCACCGCCGCCTCGCCGAAGCGGTAGCTCACCCAGCGCAGCGTCTCCGCGGCCGGGTGGCGCGAGATGAGCTCCTCCACGTTGCTCTGTCCCCAGGTGACGTTGCCGTCCGAGAGCAGGAAGGCCGTCACCCGCCCGCCGCCCGCCGCGGGCTTCAGCCAGTCGCGCCCGGACCGGTCCAGCTCGGCCAGCATGCCGTCCACGTTGGAGGCGCCCTCGAGGAAGACGTGCTCCAGCTCGGCGAACGTCTGCTGGCGTGCCTCGGGTGTGTTGCGCCGGAAGCCCGTGCCGTGCAGCCAGCGCGGGCGCACGTCGAAGAGGAGCACCGCATACTCGGTGAGGCTCGGGTCCTTCTCCAGCAACGCTCGCAGCATGGAACCCTGTAGCGCCCAGGCGTTGCCGTCCTCCGCGGACAGCGAGGTGTCCACCACCAGCACCGCCCGCCCCGTGGCCGCCTCCGAGCTGCTCGAGGTGAGCCGCTCCGGCAGCCGCACCCGCGTGAAGAAGGCCTGCCCGGCCAGTCCCGCCGGATCCGCGCCCACCAGCACGTCCGCCTCCGGGCTCCGGGGTGTGAGCGCCACATCCAGCGCGCCGTCCCCCGTCAGCTTCGGCCAGTCCCACGCCTGCCAGGTTCCGAGCGTGAGCGGCTTGCCCGTATCCGGGCCCACCACCACCTCGCCCGCCTGCTTCGGGTCCACGTGCACGCGTGCGGACACCTTGAGGCCCTTGCCCGCGCCCGGTGGCACCGGCCACGTGTAGCGCAGACGCTGGCCGTCGAAGAGGAGCGTCTGCTCGTAGGCGATGACCACGCGCTTGAGGGACTTCGGCGGCAGGGGGAAGACGCGCGCGCTGAAGTTGGAGGCGCCCGCCCACTCCAGCAGCGCCGGGTCCACGTTGCGGCGCACCACGTCCTCGTACACCTCGCGGGCGCGCTTCTGCTCGACGACGCGGGCCTCCTGCGGCTCACCCCACGAGCGCTTCGCTCCCGGCGGGCTCGGCGGGGCCGCCGCCACCAGCGTCTCCGCCTTGCCCGTGTCGCCCAGCGGCGGCAGCAACTCCGTGGACTGGAAGAGCGAGGGCGAGTCCACCGCCACCGCCCCCGAGTACAGCGCGAAGCCCGCCACCGTCGCCCCGCCCGGCAGTGGGTAGTAGAAGGTGCCTTCCAGCGCACGCGAGGTGTTGTTCTCGAAGAGGTAGTCCACCACCGTGCGCGCGCGGGCGCCCTGGATGTACGTCACCACGCGCACCTCGCGCGTCATCAGCGGCTGGTAGCGGCCTTCGTCGTCCTGCACCAGCACCTTGGCCGCGCGCTGCGCCGTCTCCACCTTCGGCAGCACCGGCCGGGGCGCCTCGTCCGGCTTGGACTTCTCCTTGGGCTTCTCGGGGGAGGCGTCGTCCCGCATTGCCATGCGCGGGGCGGCTCCACCGCCGCGGCCACCGCTGGAGGCGCGCTCCGACGCGCTGCCCTTGATGATCTGGATGATCTCCCGCCGCTTCTGCTCCAGCACGCGGGGACGCTCCTCGAATTCTCGCTCATCCCTGTCCAGGGCGGCCGCAGGAGCCTCGGTGGGGCGATCGACCGCCAAGGGCTCGGCCCTCGGGGCGGGTTCCGCCACGGGCATGGGCTCCGGGGCCGGGGGCGGGGGAGGACGGGCCTGGGCCATCCCGGCCTCCATCTCCTCGGAGCCCAGGGACTCGTCCACCTCCGGCGCCCCGGAGGGCGCGGGGCGGCCGCTCGGCCGCGGTGCACCGGCCTGGGGTACGGCGTTGCCCGGCCCACCGGCGGGCTGGCCTTCGCGCCAGTTCGCCTCGGCCACGAGCCGGAGGAGCTCCTGCTCGGTGACGGCCTGCGGGTCGGCGACGGCATCGCGCAGCGCCGGCAGGTCCACCGTCCCCGTGTCCTGCACGCCCGGCACGGTGGTGGGCGCGGTGAGCCCGGCCTGGGCGAAGGGGCCGGGGGCCACCTTGGGGGCCTCGGTCACCGGGGGCTTCTCTTCGTCCGGGGAGCTGCGCTTGCAGCCCGGCAGGGCCAGGGCCGCGAGGAGGAGTCCGGTGAGCAGGGCACGTGGGAAGAACATGGGGCCGCAGGTTAACTGACCTGGATCCCACCCGTGGCGACCTGTCATTCACCGAGGTTGGGGGAGGGCCGCCTCGTGGCTCCATCGCCTGACGCGGAATGGGCTCGGGATTGACGTGGCACTCAGTCGTATCGCATGCGCGTCTTTGGAAATGATTGCGGCAACAACGATGACGCTGCTCGCAACGACTTGTCCGCCCGCGTCAATCACCACAGGGGCGGTGTTCCTTTGCTTCATCCTGGGGGGTGATTTGCTCTCTGGGTGAAAGTGGTTTACAGACGGTCGCTGCCACATTTACATACACTGACGCCTTCTGTAAGTCACAACGTGATTGCGGAAGCCGCCCCGGAGCAGCACCTGATGCGTCAATCCATGCGCGGTAAGAGACCCATCCATGGGATGGGCTTGGCGAACTCCCTGTTAGCGGTGTTCGCGCTCATTGTCGCCAGTTGCAGCGTACTGCCCCCTGAGGCCGAGGAGTTTGAGTTTGGCCAATCGGAGGCCGCTGTCGGCACGGGCTGGAACGCCACGACTTCAATGCCGGAGCAACGCAGGTATCACTCTGCGACGGTGCTTGCCTCCAACAAGGTGCTCGTCGTCGGCGGGTGGAGCTACAGCAGTCTGATGGCAGGGGCGCTCACGTACGAGCCGGCATCGGCCACCTGGTCTCCGGCCGGAACGTTGGCCCTGGCCCGGGAGGCCCATACGGCGACGCGCCTCTCGTCGGGCAAGGTCCTCGTGGTGGGGGGAGAAACCTTCCAACCCCCGTCTGGCTACACTCACACGGCGGAACTCTACGACCCGGCGACCAATTCCTGGTCCGCTGCGGGCGGCATGAGCCATGCGCGCGGCTACAACACGGCGACGCTGCTGGTGGCCAACCCCGCGTTGTCCCTGCCAGAGAGGGTTCTCGTCGTGGGAGGCCTGGGTGGCGGAGCCCTGCGGACGGTGGATCTCTACAACACGGCCACCGGCACCTGGTCTACCGCCGCTCCCCTGATCGAGCCCCGCTACAGTCACACCGCGGTCCGGCTCGCCTCTGGCAAGGTCTTGGTCGCCGGTGGCTGGGCGGGAGGCAGCCTGGCGACGACGGAGCTGTACGAGCCCACCACCAACACCTGGACCTCCGGCCGCCCCATGACGACGGCCCGCTATGGCCACACGGCGACGGAGCTTCCCTCCGGCAAGATTCTCGTCGTCGGTGGTCAGAAGGACAGCGCGCCGGGCACGCTGGATTTCACCGCCACCGCCGAGCTGTATGATCCCTCCACCAACACGTGGGCCTCGGCCGGCACGCTGAGCGGCGCGCGCGGTTTCCACACCGCCACCCTCGTATCGGGCAAGGTCCTCGTCGCGGGCGGCCGGGGCCCGGGTGCTGTCACCCTCGCCACGGCCGAGCTGTACGACGCCTCCACCAACACCTGGTCGAGCACCAACTCCCTGCTCGGGGCCCGCTCCGATCACGCCGCCGTTTACTCCACCCCGCTCGGCAAGGTGCTCGTCGTCGGGGGCTCGAACAGCTCCGCGCTCGCGACGGCGGAACTGTATGACGCGGACTCGTGTGGCTCCATCACCTGCAACACCCCGCCGGGCCCCTGCTACAACTCGACGGGCACCTGCTCGGCTGGCACCTGCTCCTACGCGCCCAAGACGAGCGGGGCGGCATGCAACGACGGGAACGCCTGCACCACGAGCGACGTCTGCAACGGCTCGGGAGTTTGCGGCGGCTCGGCCATGATCTGCAACAGCCCACCGGGCCCGTGTTACAGCTCGGCGGGCACCTGCTCCGCTGGCTCCTGTTCCTACGCCCCCACGGCGGCGGGCACCACCTGTGACGACGCTGATGCCTGCACCAGCGGAGACGTGTGCAATGGCGCGGGCACCTGCTCCGGCAGCGCGGTGGCGTGCACGCTGGCGTGGAGCATGGGCGGGATGGTGACCACCGTCACCGTCCCCGCGGGAAGGTCAGTGGCGACGTTCTCCCTCTGGGGCGCTGGAGGCGGGGGCGGTAACCCCGGCCTTGGAGGCGGGGGCGCCTGGAGCTCTGCCAGGCTTCCCGTCACGTCCGGCGACCAGCTCGAGATACGTGTCGGCGGTCGTGGGCAAGCAGGAGGAGGAGGCGGCGGCGCCTCCTACGTCTTCCGCAACGGAGCGCTCATGCTGGTGGCGGCGGGAGGTGGCGGCGCGGGCACGGATGGCTGTAGCGGCTGCTCCACCCGGTGGAGCGTCTTGGACGGTGCCGGGGGAGGAGGCGGTGCCGTTGGAGGTGTCGGACAGCCTGGAAACCCGAACAGCGCTTATGAATACGCCTCAGGGGGAGGCCAGGGCGGTCAACCGAGCGGCGGAGGAGGCGGGGGCGGGGCCGGCAGCACCAGTCCTTACAGCACGTGCTCAGTTCCCGGCCTGAACGGGAGCCTGGGTCGTGGTGGCGCGGTCCGGGGAGGACCGGCGTGTAGCGACACCCTGGTCGCGGCCATCGAGCACTCTGGCGGCCAAGGCTATGGCGATTATGGCAACGGTAGCAGCGGAGGCGGGGGCGCTGGGCTGTACGGCGGAGGAAGCGGAGGCCAGAAGTGGACCTTTACGGGAGGCGGAGGCGGGGGCGGCTCCTCGTGGGTACACCCCTCGGCCACTCTCCTCGGAAGCGAGGGAGGCAGTGAACAGAGCCCTGGAGGTGCCTCGAGTTCCGACTACTACGGTTCGGCTGGGCGCGGTGGCGCCAGGCTCGCCGCGGGTTCGGATGGGCTGGTCACCCTGAGCTTCTAGCGAGAGAGCGGGAGCAGGCGGATGACGCGTGCTCCTGCCCTCGAGTGTTACCGGAGCATCGCCTCATCGAAGACGGGTATCCGTGCCACGCGGTCAGCCTCGTGGCACTGATACCCGCGCGGCGGGAGCGAGCAGGCCTCGCCGCATTCACGGCGCGGACGCGCGTGACCGGATGGCTCGTCTCGGCTGTCTCAAATCGGGATGAAGGACCATCTCGGAAAGGGAAAGCAGGAGTCGAACGCCTGGAGCCCGATGCCTCGGGATGGAATGAGGCTTGCTTGGCGTCCCCTCATGCGTGAGCACGGCGATCGGCTGCTCTTCGTCGTCCGGGCGGTGGTCATCGCGTCCCTCGCCCTGGCATTCGTGCGAGGCGTCGTCTTCAAGCGCATCGAGACGGGTGACGAGGGCGTCAATGGCACGATGGCCCTCAACATGTGCCGTTCGCTGGAGCTCGCGGTGCGGCCCTCGTACATCCCCGGTGGCTCGGAGGATTGGGCCGGCCATGACCTGCCGGGCATTGGCAATACGCCCTTTCATTCGGCGCTCCTCGCGCTCGGGGGCTGTCCTCTGGGCGGCCGGCCCGAGGCCATGGGGCTCGTCTCGTTCGCGGCGCTGGCCGCCACGCTCCTCTTCACCTACCGGCTGGTCGCCCTGTGGGAGCGCCGCGCCGCGCTCCTGACCACGCTCCTGCTGGCGATCTCGCCCACCGTCCTGTGGCAGTTCCGGCTGCTGGAGATGGAGCCGGTCCTCGTGGCGTGGGGCATGGCGGGCACGTATTGGATTGCACGAGGGGAGCTGTCCGGCGGGAGGTGGCACTCCCTGCTGGGGGGCGCGTGCCTCGGCCTTGGTTTCCTGACGAAGCTGTGGCTCGTCGCCCCCTTCTTGCTGGCGTCGCTGGGGCTGCTCGCCACCGTGCGTCTCCAGCGGCGGCGTCTGGCGTTGGGAGCCGTCGCACTCATCGCCGCCGGCTTTCTCGGCACGGCCTCGCTCCACCTCGTCTTCGTCGCCCTGCGGTCACCCGCGGATGTTCCCCTCTGGCTCACCCAGGTCTACTTCGCGCCCTTCCTGGGACAGAGCATCGGAGGGTCGAAGATGGATGGGGCGGGCGTGCCTCCCGGATGGGTTCATCCCTTCTGGTACTACCCGGCGATTCTCTACCGGGAGCATTTCTTCCTCGTCCCCCTCCTGCTGTCAGCGCTCCCCGCCTTGAAGCGGCGTGCACACGCGACAGCCGGGCTCCTCGCCACCATCGGCTTGGGGCTCGCGAGCTTGATTCCCCTCTCGCTCCCCGCGATCAAGGAGTCGCTCTACATCCTGGGCCTCCTGCCGTTCCTCTATGCCCTCGCCGGGCTGGGGGTCTCGGCGCTTCTCTCCGGAGAGGGCACCCCCGGGCCCAGTGGCGGCCTGGAGCGTCGAGCCCTCCTGATAGCGGGCCTCTTCTCGGCCGCGGCGGTACTCCTCATCGGGGCCGCGCATGCCAGGGGGCTCAAGCGCGATGACCTCACGCCCGTCTACGTCGGCGTGCACGCGCTCGGGGTGGGGGGCGCCTGGCTCCTGGCGTATGCGGCGGCGCGCCTGGACGGCGCGCGAGCGATTGAGCTCGCCGGTGGCCTCTGCGCGCTCTCGCTCGCCGGCTTCGGGGCATACGATTTCACGACGCCACAGCCGCCGTACAAGGAGATCTCGGAGCTTCTTCGCCCCTATACCGAGCCCCTGCCTCCCGGGCGCGAGAGCTTCATCTCGCCACAGTACAAGGTCCTTCAGCTCTACCTCTTGCGCAACGGGCGCTACTGGCAATCCTTCTACACGGCCCTTCATCCAGAGGCGCTCGAGGCCAGTATCACGTCCGGCGAACACTGCGCGTTCGTGCTGGGCCCAGAGGAGCATGAAGACCCCCGGCTCGCGCAACTCGAGCGGCAGCTCGAACTGCACGCCGTGGAGTTGAGCGCGGGGCTGCCGGAGGGAGCGTGGGGCGCGTTCCGCGTCTTCGTGAACCGTGCGTGCAGGCGGGAGGGTGCAAAGGGATTGAGCCTCGTGGTGCCATGGCCTGACGCGCAAGGGGCTGGGGATGGACGTGGCACGCAGCCGTAGCGCATGTGCGTCATCGGAAATGATTGCAGCACAAGCAATGACGCAGCCCGCAACGGTTTGTCCGCCCGCGGCAACCACCACAGGGGCGGTGTTCCGCCGCCTCATTCCGTGAGTGATTTGCTCTCAGCGTGAGAATGATTTACAGGGTGTGGCTGCCACACCTACTCACACCGGCGCCTTCTGTAAGTCAAAGCGTGATTGGCGGAAGCCGCCCCGGAGCAGCACCTGATGCGTCAACCAGTGCGAGGCAAGAGGCCCATCCCCGGGATGGGACTCGCCCATTTTCTCATCGCGACGTTCGCCTTCATCGCCGTCAGCTGCAGTGAGCAGTCTCCGGAGGTCGAGCAGCTCGGCCAGTCGAAGGCGGCGCTCGGCTCGCTCTGGCAAGCGACAACGCCCATGCCGGAGCAACGCCGCTACCACTCCGCCACGGTGCTGACCTCCGACAAGGTGCTCGTCGTGGGCGGGTGGGGCTACAGCGGCCTGGTGGCGGGGGCGCTCACCTATGACCCGGCCACGGCCACCTGGTCTCCGGCCGGAACGCTGGCCCTGGCCCGGGAAGCCCATACGGCGACACGGCTGCCCTCGGGCAAGGTGCTCGTCGTGGGTGGAGAGACCTTCCAACCCCCGAGTGGCTACACCAACACGGCGGAACTCTACGAGCCGGCGACGAATACCTGGTCGCCCGCGGGGGCCATGAGCCAGGCGCGCGGCTACAACACGGCGACGCTGCTGTTGAGCAACAAGGTGCTCGTGGCGGGTGGTCTGGGTGGCGCACCCCTGCAGACGGCGGAACTCTACGATGTGGCCGCGGGCACCTGGTCCACCGCCGCGCCCATGCTCGATATCCGCCGCAGTCACACGGCGGTGAGGCTCGCGTCGGGCAAGGTGCTGGTCGCCGGTGGCTGGGGAGGATGGCCCCTGGGTCCCCTGGCGACGACGGAGCTGTACGAGCCGACCACCAACACCTGGACCGCCGGCCGCCCCATGTTGACGGCCCGCTACGGCCACACGGCGACGGAGCTGCCCAACGGCAAGATTCTCGTCGTGGGAGGCCAGAAGGCCAACAGCCCCTCGGGTGCGATGGATTTCACCGCGACAGCCGAGCTGTATGACCCGTCCACCCAGACGTGGACCCCCGCCGGCACTTTGCTGGGCGCACGGGGTTTCCATACCGCCACGCTCTTCGCCGGAAAGGTTCTGGTCGCTGGCGGCCGGGGGCCGGGGGACGTCGCCCTTGCGACGGCGGAGGTGTACGACCCAGCCACCAACACCTGGTCCAGCATCCACTCCCTGCTCGGGGCCCGCTCGGATCATGCCGCCGTGTCCTTGAACCCGCGCGGCGAGGTGCTCGTCATCGGAGGCTCGACGCACGCCGCGCTGGCGACCGTGGAGATGTATGAGGACCCGTGCGGGCTCATCACCTGCAACACCCCACCGAACTCGCAGTGCTACCTGCCGGCTGGCACCTGCTCCAGCGGAACCTGCACCTATACGCTCAAGAGCGCGGGCTCCCCTTGCGACGACGGCAACGCCTGCACGAAGGGCGATACCTGCAATAGCGCCGGTGCGTGTAGCGGAACCGCGATGACGTGCTCCACCGCGAGCAGCACCTACTGCAGTGGCAATGATGTCCGGAAGACCGTCGGCACCGGCACTTGCAGCGGCGGCGCCTGTGGCTCCACCGACTCCTTCGTCCAGAGCTGCTCGACTGGCACCAGCGGCCCCTACTGCAGCGGCAATAGCGCCTACCAGACCGTCTACGGCGGCTGCCTCAACGGCGCCTGCACCTCCACTGAGCGACTCGTCGAGACGTGCTCCTCCGGGAGCAGCTACTACTGCAGTGGCAACAGCGTCTGGGTGAGCACCGGCACCGGCACTTGCAGCGGCGGCTCCTGCGGCTCCACCCACTCCTTCGTCCAGAGCTGCTCCACCGGGAGCAGCTACTACTGCAGCGGCAACGACGTCTGGGTGAGCTCCGGCACCGGCACTTGCAGCGGCGGCTCCTGTGGCTCCACCCACTCCTTCGTCCAGAGCTGCCCGACGGGCACCAGCTACGGGGACTGGGGTGCCTGTGTTCCCTACGACGCGTGCGGAGGGGCGGGCACGAGGTCGCGCACCGTGACGCAGTCCACGTGCTCCGGCGGCGCATGCGGGGGGAACAGCTGGACGGAGACGCAGCCTTGCGAAGAGCCTCCCGCTTACTGCCCGACGGGCTCCCTCGGCACCTACTGCAGCGGCAACCAGGTGTTTGAGAGCATCGGCCTTGGCTGCAGCGGAAGCGCCTGTCGCTTCGTGGACCGTCTCATCGAGAACTGCCCGACGGGCACCAGCTACGGGGACTGGGGCTCCTGTATTCCCAACGACGCGTGCGGAGGCTCGGGCACGGAGTCGCGCACCGTGACGCAGTCCACGTGCTCCGGCGGCGCATGCGGGGGGCGCAGCTGGACGGAGACACGGTCCTGCTACGTGCCTCGCGCCGACTGCCCTACGGGGAGCAGCTACTACTGCAGCGGCAACGACGTCCGGGTGAGCACCGGCACCGGCTCTTGCAGCGGCGGCGTCTGTGGCTTCACCGACTCCTTCGTCCAGAGCTGCCCGACGGGCACCAGCTACGGGGCCTGGAGCGAATGCAGTGCCGATGCGTGCGGAGGCTCGGGCACGCAGACGCGCACCGTGACGGAGTCCTCGTGCTCCGGCGGCACGTGCGGGGGCAATAGCTGGACGGAGACGCAGAGCTGCTCCAAGCCTCCCGTCTCCTGCTCGGCTGGCCAGTACTGCTCGGGGGGATCATGCGTCAACGCCTGCGCTGCTAATGAAACTTGGTGCAATGGGATGTGTACCGATACCAGCACCGACTTCTACAACTGCGGAGGCTGCGGTATGAGATGCGCCAACGCGTGGCAAGCGTGCGTTTCTGGCGCCTGTGAATACCAATACTGATTCGCATGACAGGGGCCTCCTGGCGGACGTGTACCGCTAGGAGGCCCCTGGGCCGGGCGAGCGCGTGAGGGAGCGAGCCGGCAAGGAGCGACTGCCGGCTCGCACCTCAAAAGGGCGCGTTAGAACAGCTCAGGGCCGATTCTTACAGCCATTCCCGGCGCTTCGGATGTTGGTCCAAGCAGCGGCCCGCGGCGAACCGCATAGGCTTGACTCGGACGCAGCGGTGATGTGACTGACCGGGTATTCGCCCACATTGCTCGCGCTCCTCCGGAACGCATCGCGCCAGCAGCCGTCCTTGGAGATGAAATTCCCATAGGTCACGCCCATGAAGGTGTGCGAGTAGAAGCCGTTTGCGAACTTGCAAGTGGCCCCGCTCTTGTATTCACCGACCCACCAGTCGAGCCCGGCGCGATCCGCGCATCGTTTGAGATCTTCCACATACCAGCCGATCCACATGTCGACCACGGGATCCGGATCCGAGCACTTGACGATCGTGGCGGTCCAGACTGCGCCGTCGCAGGAGTATCCGCTCTGGAGCTCCCAAGAGCCATCGTTGCAGGTGTACCTGGCCGAGCCGACGCGAGTCGACCCCGCGCTGTTCAGCGTGGCCGAGACGTTGGTGGCGCCATGGGAGGCGGCGGGAACAGTGCCAGAGCAGGTGTAGGTTCCCGCGGTGCTCGGATTACCGTTCCAGATCGGCTGCGATTGCGACCAACTCACCGTCCTGCTCGAGCAGTCGGCAGAAGGAACCTCCCCCGTGAGGTACAGTGTCGCGGTGCAGGAGGCATTGCACCGGGTGCAGCTCGCTTGGCCATAGGGGCACTCGCTCTCCGTGGTGGTATTGCCGTCATCGCAAACCTCGGAGCCGTTCCTCGTCCCGTCGCCGCAGTAGGGTCCCCCGAGGTTCAGGATGGTGGTGCAGGAGGAATTGCACCGGGTGCAGCTCGCCTGGCCATAGGGGCAGGAGGTCTCCGAGGTGGTGTTCCCGTCATCGCAAGTCTCGGCGCCGTTCCTCATCCCATCGCCACAGTAGGGCCCCGTGAGAGGCAGGACCGCGGTGCAGGAGGCGTTGCAGGAGGTGCAGCTCGCCTGGCCATAGGGGCAGGAGGTCTCCGTGACGGTATTGCCGTCATCGCAGGCCTCGGCGCCATTCTTCGTCGCGTCACCACAGTAGGGCCCCGTGAGGGGCAGTGCCGCGGTGCAGGAGGCATTGCAGGAGGTGCAGCTCGCCTGGCCATAGGGGCAGGAGGTCTCCGTGACGGTATTGCCGTCATCGCAAACCTCGGCGCCATTCTTTGCCCGATCGCCACAGTATGGCCCCGAGAGGTTCAGCACCGTGGTGCAGGTGGCGTTGCAGGTGGTGCAGCTCGGCTGGCCGTAGGGGCAGGAGGTCTCCGAGGTGGTATTGCCGTCATCGCAGGCCTCGGCGCCATTCTTCACCCCGTCGCCACAGCCGGTACACGCACCGGAGGCATCGCAGGTGTCCCCCGTGGTGCTGGCGTTGCCGTCATCGCAAGTGGCGCCGGCGCTCTTGAGCGCATAGGTACAGGTGGCCTTGGCGCAGGTGCCAGTCTCCTGGTAGCACGGGCCCGGTGGTGGAGCGTTGCAGGTGATGAGCCCGCACGCGTCATACACCTCCGCCGTCTCGAGCGGGGCGTGCGTCGAGCCGCCGAGGACGAGCACCTTGCCTGGCGCGGTGGCGTACACGGTGGCATGGTCCGAGCGGGCCCCGAGCATGGCGTCCGTGCTCGACCACGTGTTGGTGGCGGGGTCGTACACCTCCGCCGTCGCCAGGGCGACGTCCCCCGGCCCCCGGCCGCCCGTGACGAAGACCTTTCCCGCGACGAGGGTGGCGGTGTGGAAACCCCGCGCGCCCACCAGACTGCCGGCGGGGGTCCACGTCTGGGTGGACGGGTCATAGAGTTCGGCCGTCGCGGTGAATTCCACCGTGCCCGGCGCGATGTCCTTCCGGCCTCCCGCGACGAGAATCTTGCCATTGGGCAGCTCCGTCGCCGTGTGGCCATAGCGGGCCGTCGTCAGGGGGTTGCTGGGGCTCCAGCTGTTGGTGGTCGGCTCGTACAGCTCCGTCGTCAGCAGGGCGCCTCCCGCCCAGCCACCCGCGACCAGCACCTTGCCCGACGCGAGCCGTACCGCCGTGTGACTGTGGCGGGGCTCGAGCAGGGACGCGGCGGTGGACCAGGTGCCCGTGGCCACGTCGTAGAGGTCCACCGTCTGCTGGGCTCCGCCACGCAGGCCACCCACGACGAGCACCTTGTTGCTGGGCGACAGCAGCGTCGCCGTGTTGTAGCCGCGCGCCTCGCTCATGGCCCCCGCGGGCGACCAGGAGTTGGTCGCGGGGTCGTAGAGCTCCGCCGTGTTGGTATAGCCAGTCGGGGGCAGGAAGGTCTCCCCACCCACGACGAGCACCTTGCCCGAGGGCAGCCGCGTCGCCGTATGGGCTTCCCGGGCCAGGGTCAGCTCTCCGGCCGGAGACCAGGTCTCCGAGGCCGGGTCGTAGGTGGCCGCACTCCGGGTCAGGCCGCTGTAGCCCCACCCTCCGACGACGAGCACCTTGTCGGAGGTCAGCACCGTCGCGGAGTGGAACCGGCGTTGCTCGGGCATCTGCGTTGTGGGAAGCCAACCCGTGCTGAGCGCGGCCTCCGACTGGCCGGGCTTCTCGGCCTCCGGCGTTTGGACGCTGCAACTGGCGGCGATGACTGCCAATGCCGCTGCCAGCAAAATCGTCAGTCCCATCCGATGGATGGAACTCCTACCTCTCACTGCTTGACGCATCGGGTGCTCCGGGAAACCTTCCATGAATGACCGGGTCATTCGTAGAAGGAGGGGTGAAGGTGTATGGGATGCGAGCTCATCCATGGCTCGCTGGCGGGCCTCAGCTCCGCGCCGGCTTGCGCACGATGAAGCTCCAGCCCACGTGGTCGTTGTGCTCCTGGGGCAGGGGCCGGGCGCCGTGCTCCGCGGCGGCATCCAACCGGTCGAACAGCCACGCCACGCCCTGAAACCCCAGGTGGTGCGCGAGGTTCAGCCCGGGAATCCGATGCAACCGGCTCTCGCGCGCCCAGTTGGCCCAGTACCAGTGGAGCAGGGTTCCCCAGCGCCCACCGAGCGGCCACGCCTCGTGGAGCTCCAGCCCCGCGTCTTCCGCCAGGGCGGCCAGGCCACCGCGCGTGTAGCGGAAGAAGTCATGGGGGAAACCGTGCGTGGGCGCGTACTGGGGAACGACGCCAAAGAAGAGGCCCCCCGGCTGGAGGACGCGTGCCACCTCGCCCATGAATCGCCAGGGCCGGCGCAGGTGCTCCAGCACCTCGATGGCGGACACGGCGAAGAGACTCGCGTCGGCGAAGGGCAGGGCGTGGCAGTCCCCCACCACGTCGGTGGCGGAGTAGAGGGAAATGTCCATCGCGATGAGCGGCCCGAGGCGCTCCAGCGAGGAGCGGTAGTATTGCTCGCAGGCGCCGACATCGAGCACCCAGCCGCGCTCGCCCGTGAGCGCGGCGATCCGGTCCACCAGGAGCGGAACCTGCCGCCGGTCATCCGCGAAGATGTCCGCCGTCGTCGCCTGGCGGAAGCGATCGAGCACCCGGCGGAGGCCCTTGCGCTCCGTGCCCTCGCGCCCGTGCGCCTGCGCGGAGATGACGTCGTTGCGTTTGGGCGGCTCCAGCGCCGCGTCCACGAGGAGGATGGGACGCCCCTCGGCCAGCGGGAAGTGGTGGTCGCGGCCGGTACAGCCGAGCCGGGAGTCCTCCACCTCGCGCAGCGCCGTGCCACAGGCCGGGCAGCGGAGGAGGGGCAGCAGATCAGGGCGTGTGAGCTTCATGGGTTTCATTCCGGGAGGGCTCCGGGGCCTGCCGCCTCGCGGCCTGGCGCAGGACGTCCTCGAGGCCCTGGACGTACGTCTCGAGGGAGGCGTGTGCGCGGACGATTCCGAGCGCGCGGGTGACGAGCGCTTCCTGGGCTTCGGGAGCCCGGTGGAGGGAAGCGAGCTCGTCGGCGAGGAATCCGCTCCTGCATGCCGGGGCGAGCCGGGCCGCGGCGTGCCGCTCAAGGAACTCCCGGGCGCCGCCGCTGGGCGAGGCCACCACGGGCACGCCGCAGGCCATCGCCTCCAGGTAGGTCAGTCCCTGTCCCTCGTGCGCGAGCCGGGAGAGGAAGAGGAGCGCGTCCGCTTCCCAATAGAGGAGGGGGAGCCGTTCGCGGGGCACCTGTCCCGCCCAAGTGACGCGCTCCTCGAGGCCGAGCGCCCGCGCCCTTCGCTGGAGCGCCTCCCGGTACTCTGGTGCGTCGGCTTCCCCGGCGAAGGTGAGGCTCGCGGTGACTCCCCGCCGCTCGAGCTCGCTCAGCGCCTCCAGGGCCACCTCGGGCGCCTTGCTCGGGTGGAGCCGTCCGACGAAGAGCAGGCGGGGTTCCGGTCGCATGGGCCGGAAGGGGCGGGGCGTGAAGAGCGAGAGGTCCACGCCTTGGGGTCGCACCTCACCGGGCGGGAGGGGGACGCCGGCCGCACGGACGCTGCCGCGGACCGCACGCGACAGGTAGACGACTGACGCGGGGGTGATACCGCACCAGGAGCGTGTGGGAATGAGGACCTCGTCCAGCCAGTGGCCCATCCGCGTATGGAGCCCGGCGGCTTGGCCGACGCCGAAAGCGACCGGCCAGTCATCGTGCACCGTCAGCACGAAGGGGACGCCTGCCTCCTGGAGCACGCGCAGCGGCGCGAGCCCGAGCCGGCGCAGACTCATCACCAGCACCACGTCCGGTCTTCCCTGGGTCCGCAGGTACCGCCACATCGCCGCCCGGTTCACCAGGCCCGCCCAGAGATGGCGGAGGCGGTCACGGCCCGCGGGCCGGCCGAAGGGGCGCGCGAGGCGCAGGGAGCGTGTCACGTTCCCCGGTCCGCCGGGCCCTCCCGTGGTGAGGACCCGCACCGTGTGCCCGCATCGGGCCAGCTCCTCCGCGATATCGCGGGCGAGGAGCTCGTAGCCGCCGAGAATGTCGGGGGGATAGAGGTTGCTGAGGATGAGGATCTTCACGTCGGTGCCTCGTGGGTCCGCGTGGCTCCTGCCACCGGGGTTCCAGACAGCGCGCTCCTGCGCCACCAGACGAGGATGGCCACCCCGGTTCCCAGCAGCGTCACCATCGCGCAGGTGAGCGCGCTCATCCCGGCACCTCGGGCGGCCAGCGGCGCCAGCGCCCAGCCCGAGCCCAGCGAGACGAGCAGGGCCGCTCCCATGGGAACGAGCGTCCGGAGCACCTCCGCCACGCGCCAGCGGACCAGCGCCCGCGTCCTGCGCCAGACGAGGAAGGTGATGAGCAGGTTCCCACAGACCGTGCCCCCGGCGACGGCCCAGGCCCCGGCGTACCGCACGCCCAGGAGGGACACCGCGACGTTCAGGGAGTGGCCGAGGAGCACCGGGGTGGCGGCGTCCCAGGGGGTGGCGCCACTGACGACCAGGGTGGCCGACGCGACCTCCTCGGCCGCCGCGATGATCGCCGCCGCCCCCAGCAGCCCCAGGGCGAGGTGGGTGACCGGGTCGCGCGCGAGCGGGCCGACCCAGGCCTCGAGCAGGGGAGGGCCATCCAGCGCCAGGGCGGCCACCCCGCTCGCGACCAGCCCCCCGAGAAGCGCGGTGCCCATCCGGAGCGCGTCCTCGCGGTGCTTGGCGTCACCGAGGCGATGCAGGAGCCACCCGCTCGTCTGCTTCGCGAAGGCGAAGAGCTGGTCCACGGCCCGGGCCGCCACCTGATACGCGCCGATGGTGCCGAGGGCCACATGGCTGGTGAGGATGACGACATCCGCGCGGACGGCCGCGGCGACGCCCACGTTGATCGTCAGGGAGGCGGCTCCCTGCCGGAAGGCGTCGCGCACCTCGACGGGCTCGGCCGGCCAGCGGGGGCGGAGCTCGAGGCGTGGATCGACGCGCTTCGCGGCCAGGGCGAGGAGCAGCAGCTCGAGCGTGGCGCCGGCGAGCAGGCCGAGCGCGGGCCAGAGCAGGGAAGGACTCAGGGGCAGGCACGCCGCGGTCAGCGCGACCTGGAGCAGCGAGGCGGAGGCTCGCGCCCAGGCCAGTGGCCCGAAGGCGCCACGCACCAGCAGCAGGGCGCGCAGCGGGGCCGCCAGCGAGCCCGCCAGCCCCGCGACGAGGACCGGAAGGGCGGCCCGGGTGATGTCCGCCTGGAGCGCGGCGGACGCGGACGGGAGCCGGAGGAAGGCCGCATAGGCGCCCGCGCCCAGGCAGGGGCACACGGCCGCCACCACCAGGAAGGTGAGGCTGACGAGCCGGCGCGTCGCGGCGTCGTCGGGCCGGGTGGCGGCACGCTGCACGGCGACGCTCAGGCCGAGATCCGACAGCCCGACGAGGAAGCCCGTGGTCCCCAGCAGGGCCCACGCTCCGAGTCCCTCCGCGCCCAGCACCCGGACGACGAGGGCGACCGTGGCCAGGCCCGCGACGAGCTGCGCCACGTGCCGGCCGCACATCGACAACAGGTCGGCCGTCATCCCGAGCAGCGATCGCTCACGCACCATGTCCTTCCTGGCTGCAGCGCACATGCCAGGCGGGCGTCACCTGGCCGGGGGGCATGCGTTCGTCTCATTCGTCCCGGCTTGAGACGCGCCGGTCCCTCATTGGGGCAGTGCGGCGCTCGTAGCGCGTGGGGAGGAGTGGCTCGGGGTTTGCCTCTCCGGCTCGCATGCGCAATGCCGGGAGTCCGGGGCGGCGGGTCGTCCACGTCCTTCGAAAGTATGACCCGCTCGAATGGGGAGGGACCGAGGCCCACGTCGCCGAGGTGACGCGGCGGCTCGTCGGGCTGGGGTGGAGCCCGGAGATTCACGCGCCGGCCGGCCCCGTGACGCCGGATCGCGTGTTGGACCAGCGGGTCCCCCTGGTGCGCTACCGCGCCTTCTGCCCGTATCTCGGTGCGGCGTCTCAGCGGAAGGCGCTCGTGGCCAACGCGGGCAACCTCGTCACCCTCGACGAGCCGTTCCGCCTCGCGCGCGATCGGGGCATTGCCCTGGCGCACCTCCACACGGGGGGCCGTGTGGGCGGCGCCGTCCGCACCGCCATGCGCCTCACCGGGCGGCCCTATGTCATCTCGGTTCATGGGCCGCTGCTCGCGCGGCGCTCGTGGCTGGACGAGGAGCTCGCGCGGCGCACGGCCGGTCTGGTCGACCTCGGCCGCCCGTTCGGTGCACTGCTCGGTGCGCGGCGCGTGTTCCGGGATGCCGCGCGGGTGCTGACCTTCAATCAGGAGGAGCGCCAGGCATTGGCCGGGCAGCTCGGCGACCGGGTCCTCTGCCTCGACCAGGGAGTGGATGCCGGGCGGCTGGCCTCGGGCTGCGCGGAGCGTGCGGCCGCGCGCTGGCCCCGTCTCGCGGGCAGTCCGGTGGTCGCGCTCGTCGGACGGATCCATCCCCAGAAGAACCAGCTCCTGGCCATCCAGGCCTTCGCCCGGGGAGCCCCCGCGGATCATCACCTGGTGCTCGCCGGGGCCGTGGTGGATCCCTCCTACCGCGACACCCTCGAGCGCGAGGCGCGGGCACTCGGGGTGGCGTCGCGCGTCCATCTGCTCGGCAACCTGGAGCCGGCCCGGGAGGTGCCGGATCTGTTCGCACGGGCCCGGCTGGTCCTGGTTCCGTCTGTCCATGAGGCGTTCGGGCTGGTGGTGCTGGAGGCGTGGGCGGCCGGACGGCCCGTGATGCTGGCGGTGCACTCGGGACTGGCGGATCTCTCGGCGGCCATCGGGAAGGACGGGCTCGCCGTGCCGTCGCTCGAGGCCGGGGACTGGGCGGCGGCGCTGCGTCAGGCGCTGGCGAGCCCCGAGCGGCTGGGCGTCGCGGCCCGGGCGGGAGCGGCGCTCGTGCGCCAGCGTTTCGGCTGGGACGTGGTCGCCCGGCGCATCCAGGAGGTCTACGAGGCGGTGCTCGAGGAGGGGAGGGCGTCATGAGGGGGGCTTCGCTCGTGAGGACGGCGCTGCGCCGTTTCAACCGGTTCGCGCTGCGGCACCTGGCGAGGCCGCTCCTCGAGGTGGAGCTGCGGCGGCCAGCCATGGTCTTCGCGCCTCATCCGGATGACGAGACCCTGGGCTGCGGGGGGACCATCCTCCGGAAGCGGCGGACGGGGGCCGCGGTCCACCTCGCGTTCCTGACGGACGGCTCCGCCTCGCATGCCGGGCTGATGCCGCGCGCCGAGTTGACGGCCCTGCGGGTTGACGAGGCCCTGGCGGCCGCGGAGGCGCTCGGCGTGCCCGCGGGCGATGTCTTCCTGCTGGGGCTCCCCGATGGAGCCCTGCACGCGCACCACGAGGAGGCCGTGGCGCGGGTGACGGCGTTGCTCGAGCGGCATCGGCCCGAGCAGCTCTTCCTCCCGTCGATCCGCGCGGAGCACCCCGACCACGTGGCGGCGAACGCCATCGTGCACGAGGCCGTCAGGCGGTGGGGGCGGGTGGCCACGCTCTTCGAGTATCCGGTGTGGCTGTGGCGGCACTGGCCCGCCGTCCCCCTGCCCGGAACGCGAGCGCAGGCGCGCGCGGTGCTGGTGTCGAGTCTGAGGGCGGGGTTCGGCTTTCGGCTCCTGTCGGAGTTCCGGACGTCGGTCCCCATCCGGGACTGCGTCGACCAGAAGCGGCGGGCCCTGGCTCGTCACGCCTCCCAGATGCGGCGCCGGGACGGGGACCCGCGCTGGTGGACCCTGGACGACGTCTCCGAGGGCGAGTTCCTCGACTGCTTCTTCCAGGAGCAGGAGGTCTTCCGCCGGATAGAGCTCGTGGCCCCGCGCGTGGACCCCGGGCGACGGTGAGCCGTCATCCCTTCACGGCACGCACGCCGATGGCCACCTCGTAGTGGGGATCGTGGAAGTCCAGGTCCGCCACCGGGAGCTCCTCGCGGGCGAGCCCGTGCAGTGCCGCGATCGCGGCGCGGATGTTGCCGAACGACTCCACCCGTACGGCCCCGGCGCCGAACGCTTCCGCGAACAGCCGGTGCGCGGACCGGGAGGTGAAGCGCCAGCAGTCCGGCCAGTGCTCCATCGCGCCCCAGTCCACCTTGATGATTCCGGGCACCGTCACCAGCGCCACGCCGCCCGGCTTGAGGAGCCGGTGCAACTGCCGCACGGCCGCGTCCACGTCGAAGACGTACTGGAGCACCTGGGTGAAGACGACACAGTCAAAGGCCTGGCCAGGAAGGTGCTCGGCCCGCGCGATGTCCCCGACGAAGGTGGCCCTGGGGTTGCCCGGGAGGGCGTGGAGGACGTCGGACCGGGTGACGCGGCTGGCGCCGAACTGGCGCGTGTACCGGTCATCGCCCACCTCCAGGACGCGGCCCTGGATGTCCCCGGCGTGGGTGGCCAGGAAGCGGTCGATGTAATACCGGTCGACGGGCTGGCCGCGCTCATGTCCCCAGCGCGTGCTGATGGGCGTGGCGCGGCCGAGGCTTCCCCAGCGGACCCACCCCAGGGAGAGCCGGCGTTTGCGGTGCGCCAGCCAGCGGTACAGGCCATCGGGCATGACCGTCTGGAGGAGCCTCTTCGTGCGTTCTGGATTCATCGCGGTTCCCTGTCCGAGCAATCCTCGGACCAGACACCCCTGGCGGGTGCCGTGCCTCGCTACCTCCGAGCCAGGACGGAAGGCCGCGCCGGGTACACGGCGGCCAGTGCTCCGAGCAGGATGTGCAGCAGGAACAGCAGCGGCGTCTGGCGATACTCCCACTCGACGACGCTCTGCGAGAAGGCGCCCGCCAGGCTGAAGAAGACGCCCACGCCGAAGCGGGAGCGGAACGCGGAGGAACGCCTGGAGAAGAAGCTTCCCGCCATCCACAGCCAGCGCAGCCAGACCCAGAGGAAGAGGAGGACGCCCGGCCAACCCGTCTCGCCCAGGGTGATGGCATAGAGGCTGTGCCCTGGAGGGGCTTGCGGAGCGTCGATGTTCGCGTCCGCCGGGATGGGCCCATCCGGTGGCACCTCGTCCGTCCCCCGGTAGGGAAGGTACTGGAGTCCAATCCTCGGGCCGTACTGGTTGGAGACACAGTACGACCAGTTGTTCAGCCCGCATCCCCAGACGTTCCCGTCGGTCATCATCTCCGCCAGGGTCAGGTACACGCCACGCCCCTCGTTGTCCTCGCCCCCATACTCCTTTTCCAGTCCGCCCTCGGAAGCGAAGCGGGCCTCGAAGGACGGAGCCAGCTTGGCGTAGAGCACGGCCCCCATCACCAACAGCAGGGCCGCCGCCAGCACCTTGGCGGGGGTGATGCGCAACGAGCCGCACGTCAGCCCCACGGCGAGCAGCAGCAGCGCAATGGAGAACAACCCCGCCCGCGACACGGTGAACAGCACGGACGTCGTGCCCAGGAAGGCCGCGATTCCACACGCCTTGCGCAGCCGCGGGCCGGCGTCCGAGAGCGCCACGGCCAGGAGCAGCGGGACCGCGATCAGGTTGTACATGGACAGGGCGTTGGGGTGGCTCAGCGTCCCCTCGGACCGGGCGTGTCCCAGGACGAGCCGGGCATGGACCGTCCAGAACCACTCGTAGATGACCGCGATGCACAGCGCCCAGACGAGCCTGCGCAGCGCCCTCTCGTCCTTGACGTAGTACGCGAACGCGAGGAACACCATGAGCCCGCGCAAGGCCTTCGACAGCTCGAAGAGCCCGAACAGCTTCGGTTCCGACAAGGCGGCATTCAGGGCGTTGTACGCAAAGAACACCAGCATGCTGCCCAGGCTGAACGGGAGCGGGCGGGGGCCCGCGGGCCGCGCGAGCCTCCTCTCGTCCACGAGAATGAAGATCCACAGGAAGTCGAGCCAGCACAGCTCGAAGCCGCGCGTGGTGCCCCGGTACCACTCCCGGCTGTAGAAGTTGATGGTCCTCAGTCCGTACTCGGTGGTTCCGAAGACCATCAGGGCCGCGCAGAAGTCCTTGAGCCGCGGGTACTTCCCCACCAGGGCCACCCCCACGGGGATCACGACCGAGCACAGCGCCAGGAAGATGAGGCTCTTGGTTTCCATCCACGCGAGGGGGTCATCCCCGCGCAGGCGCATTGCAGAGGCTGTGCCTGGCGTGGAGCACGGGATGTGCATTCGACTCACTTCATGAGCCAGTCTCAGGAGACACCTCAGGACACATCTCAGGATTCCGGGCAGGAGGCCGCGCCCGCCGCGAAGGTGCGCGTCCTGCTCGTCGCGTGGTTTCTGCGGCCCGAGCGGCGGTGGCTGGGGGAGTTCCTCCCACCGGAGCGCTTCGAGTGCTCCTACGTGGGCCTGGACGAGCGCGTCGACTCGACCCGGATGCGCACGCCCGGCAAGAAGTGGTGGCAGCTCTTCCGGCTGGCCCTGAAGGCCCGGCGGCACCTGGCCCGCCATCCGCAGGATCTGCTCGTCACGGCATTCCCCCAGGTGGGCTTCACCGTGGGGCTGGTGAACCTGCTGAGCTTCGCGCGCCTCCCGCACGTCGTCTGGTACTTCAACTGCGGCCACGAGTACCAGGGGCCGCGCAAGTGGCTGTCCCGGGTGGCCTACCGGTCCGTCCACCGGTTCATCGTCTATACGATGCACGAGCGCTCGGTCTACGCACGCGTCTTCGCCCTCCCCGAGTCCCGCTTCCACTTCACGCACCTGACCGGGCCGGAGCTGAAGGCCGGGGAGTTTCGTGGAGCGCGCGAGCGCTTCGGGCTGGCGCCGCGCTACATCGCCGCGCTCGGCTCGTCCGGCCGCGACTATGACACCCTCTTCCGGGCGGTGGAGGGGCTGCCCGTCCAGCTGGTCGTCGTGGCGCACCCGAGTGCGCTCCCGAGCGGGCCCGTTCCACCCAACATCAAGGTGATGACCAGCATCCCCCAGGAGGACTACCTGCGCGTCATCGCGGAGGCGGAGCTCGTCGCCATTCCCGTCAACAACCGGGAGACGGCGAGCGGGCAGATGACCTTGATCCAGGCCATGTCGCTCGGCGTCCCGGTGGTCGCCACCCGGTGCATCGGGACCGAGGACTACATCCGCCACGGGGAGAACGGCTGGTTCGTCCAGATGGGAGACGTGGAGCACTGGCGGCGGACGCTGCGCTCGCTCCTCGATGACCCCGAGGCGCGGCGCCGCTCGGCCACCGAGGCACTCCGCTTCGCCCAGGAGCGTTTGACGGACCGGGCTGGTGCCCAGGTGCTGGCGGACCTGGCCGGGGAGTTGTCACCCCTGACGGACCGCGGACCTGGACGGCCCGGGTGAAGCAGCGTCTCGCCTCGCCGCTGCTCCTTGCGCTGGAGGGGGTCACCAGCGCTCGAGCACCACCTGTTGCCCGATGCTCGCGTCCTGGTTTCCTGTCGCTCTGCGCCGCTCGCCCAGCCTGTGCCCCTGCAGATAGGCCCAGTGGTACACGAAACGCCGGGGAATCGAGAGGAGCAGCCCCAGGGCGTCACGTGCCGCGAGGTGGGCCTCGGCGTCATGCATCCACGCGCTTCCCAGGCCGCGGGCGAGCCGCCCGAGGGACATCCGGTCCCGGAAGATGAAGGCGTCCGCCTCTCCTTCGATGAAGCGGCGCCCGTAGAGCTGCCGGAGGGTGTAGTTGTGCGAGTGCATGACCAGCGATTGCGGCACGTAGCGCACGCCGAGCCCGTTGTTCCGTGCCCAGTGTCCCCACTCCGTGTCCTCCGAGCCCCAGGCATCCTCGTAGAAGGGGTGCCGCTCCCACGCGGTGCGCCTCATCGCGGCGAAGGGCAACGAGTACGCCATCCAGGAGGGTGGCTCTCCATGGGAGGGGAAGGCGACGGCGTAGTCCCGCCGGACCCAGGTATGCGCTTCTGGCCGCGGGAGTTGCCGGGCAAAGGTCGCGTCGGCCTCGCCGGCCTCGAGGGGCTCCAGGAGCTGCTCGAGCGCCTGGGGCGTCAGTGGTACCACGTCGGAGTTCTGGAAGACGAGGAGCTCTCCCCGGGCCTGCTGGATGGCCCGGTTGAGGACCGCGCCGGGAAAGTACTCGGTGGCTTCGATCTGGATCAGCCGGCAGGGAAAGCGCCTGACGATGTCCAGCGTGGCGTCCGTCGAGCCGGAGTCCACGACGAGCAGCTCGAAATCCTTGAGGCGCTGCGAGAAGAGCCCCGCCAGGGCCTGCCCGATGACCCAGGCGGCGTTCTTCGAGCGCATGATGACCGTGACGCTTGCACTCATGACGACCGGGCCTCTTCCCGGGCGGACAGCTCCAGGCCGAGCGCTCGCGCCAGGAGCGAAAAGTTCGCATCCCCGAAGTCTCCCCAGCAGCGCAGGTAGGAGCGCCGCAGGCCGGACTCCCGGCTCGAGCTGCCCAGGGCCTGTCGCGCCAGCTCCTGGTCCCGCTCGCTCCCCACCCCGTAGGCGACGCAGGGAAACACGGCCGCCATCAACCCCCGGGGTCCCCCCAGGCGCAGTCCGAGCCGTTCACGCCAACCCAGCTCCGGGGGAGTGGGGCTGCGGAAGCGCACCCCGTCGCGGAGCTTCCGCATCCACACCCGTGCTTCGAGGCCACCCGCCCCGAGGGCGTGGCCGAGTGCGCGCTCGAGGTAGCCGTCCCACCGCAGCCCGGGCAGCCCCATCCGGGCCGCTTCACAGGCGAGGTGGATGTGCGCGAGCTGCTCGCGCACTTCTTCCAGCCACGGCACCAGCTCACGCGTGGCCAGCCGCTCATAGTCCGGCTCGAAACGGAAGGCCGTGGCCTCGCCGTAGAGCCGGCGGAAGCCTTCCGGCACGTCCTGTTGCTCCGCCATGCGGCGCTGCTTCTCCACGTAGCTCCAGTGGTACTTCCCGTGGAAGAAGAGCAGCGCATCGCCATAGCCGATGATCGCCTTGGCCGCATGCCGGAGGACCGCGCGCCGCCGCGCCTCATCCCATCCCCGCTGCTCCAGCAGCACGTCGTTGATGACCAGCAGCGTGCCGCGGTTGATCAACAGATCCCGCGCGTCGTCGGGCAGGATGTCCTCGCGGGTGAAGTGGGTGAGCGAGGGCAGGAACGAGGCATCCCCGAGCACCGTCTTGTGGCCGTACCGCATGTCGTACCACATGACCCGGCAGGGAGCCCGGCGGAGGGCCCGGACCGTGACGAGGCCGAGGTCGATCCCCATCGCGTACTGCTCTCGCAGCGGTGCGAGGGCCTGGTCGAGGAGCTCCTTCAACCCCGGGCGCTCCGGCCGCTCGAGCACCAGGAGGAAGTCGAGGTTGTTGTGGGGCCGCTCCCGTTCCCCCCGCCGCTCGACGCCCCCCTCGCCACGGCCGTAGCCCCCGATGAGGGCCAGGGTTCGCAGCCTGTCAGGGGGAAGGTGTGCGCCCAGGGTCGTGGCGGCCTGCCTCACGAGCCCGGCGATCTCCGCCTCGACGGCCAGGGAGCCCCGCAGGGTGAAGCGTGCCCCGCTCATGCGGACATCCTGCCTTCCCCGGCGAGCGACTCCAGGACGGTCAGCAGCTGGGAGACGTGGTGCTCGGGGCGGAACCGCTCCTCGAAGGCCCGCAGGGCATTGTGGCCCAGCCGGCTCCGCAGGAAGGAGTCTCCCAACAGTTGATCGATGGCCGCGGCGAGCGCGTCAGGCGAATTGGGCGGCACCCCGAGGCCCGTCTGGCCATGGGCCAGCCACTCGCCCATTCCTCCCAGGGTCCCCCCGATGACGGGGGTGGCATGGGCCATGGCCTCGATTCCAACGAGGCCGGAGGTCTCGGGGGCCCGGCTCGGGAAGACGACGCAGGTGGCCCGCCGGTAGTGGGCCGAGAGGGCCTCGGGCTCCAGCCAGCCCAGGAAGTGCACCCGGTCGGCCAGCCCCAGCTCCCGCGTCAGGGCCCGCAGCTTCTCCTCCTGCCGCCCTCGTCCCACCACGTGCAACTGACAGGGGTGGACGGTCCGCGTGAGGGCCTGGAGCAGGACGTCGAGGCCCTTTCCCGTGGTGAGCTGCCCCACGAAGAGCAGCAGGTCCTCCCGGCGCGGCTCCAGGACACGCGGGGGCGGTGGAACCCGGGCGTAGAGCGGGAGGACGTGGATGCGCGAGCGGTCGAAGCCGTGGGCCGCGATGTGCTCGGCCATGTACCGGGAGCCCACGACGAAGGCCTCGTGGCGGCGGGCCACGGTCTGCTCGGCACGGAGCTTCCGGAGCGAGGCGAACCGGACCCCGGGCCAGGTCTCCGAGCGGCAGACGAAGCCGAGGCAGGAGTAGCAGGCCGCGCCGATGCTCCGCTGGCAGGGCGTCTGGGTGAGCGCCGTGTACTTGTGCTCGCGCAGGCAGAACATCCGATGGTCATGGAAGAAGCGCACCACCGGGTACGGCAGCGCCGAGAGCGCATAGGGCGCCGCGAGCCCACTGAGACGGTGCACGTAGACCACGTCCGGTGCCAGCGCCCGGAGCTGGCGCTCGAGATCGATGATGGGAAAGCCTCCCTCGAAAGGGGCCAACATCGCGGGCGAGGGGACGGGCGAGGCCTTCACTTCATAGAAGAGGAAGGAGCGCACGCCCCGCGCCGCGAGCTCCTGTGCGGTATCCCGCACGTACCGCTCGGCACCCCCGGTGGGGAGCGCGAGCTCGTTGATCCAGGCGATCTTCAGACCACGTCCCATGTCACTTCCTCGTTTCCCCTGTCCCCCGGGGGCAGCACGGACGGAACGGACAACCCCAGGAGCGAGCGCACCCAGGGCGCCACATCCGTCAGGGCCCGGCAGGTCTCCGGGATGGGGGTGTCCGAGGCGACGGCGGCGAACGCGGAGGGGCTGTCCACGTCATAGCCATGCATGCCTCGCATCGCGCCTCCCACGAAGCTGGGCGCGAAGAGCGCTCCCTCCTGGAGCAGGAAGAGGGCCTGGCCGTGGGGCGCGCCGCGGGTGGGGGCCTGCCGCGCCTCGAGGGCCCGCGTGTCCAGCCACTGTCCTGGCAGCTCCGCCCCCTCCAGCAGCTCCCGTGCCCGCGCGAGCGCCCGGTCCTCTCCCCAGACGCGCAACATGGTGCTGTCGACGAAGGCGCGCACGCCGTGGAGCCGCCGCAGCAGCCCTCGCGGGTCGATCACCCGGCCGATGTCCGCCATTCCATGATCCCCCACCACGATGGTGGTCACCTCGCCGCCCCCTGCCCGCAGGGTCTCGGCGGCCCGCTGGATGCGCGCGGCGATGCGCCGGGTGGCCCGCTGTGCGTCCGCGCTGCCGTTGCCAGTCCGGTGGAGTGCCCCATCGAGCTCGGTGGCGTACGCGAAGGCCAGGTCGGGCCGCTGCGCGCGGAGGACCTCCTCGGTGTGCGCCCAGCGCGCGTCTTCCGGGAGCTGCCAGGGGGCGGCGAAGACCCGCAGCCCGGCCCGCCGCGCTTCGGAGAGGAAGGTCTCGGCGCCGCCAATCCGCTCGGCGGTGAAGAGGTCCTCCCGCTCCGGCAGGTCCAGCCAGCGGAAGAGGGCGGGCGGTACCCGGTAGAGCTCCACGTACCCGGTGAGTCCGGCCCGCCGGGCCAGCATCCACGCGGCGAGCCGGCGCACCCGGCTCCGTTCGTGGAGCACCCGCGGGAGGAAGCCCAGGCACGCCAGTGGCGCGAGCACGCCGTCTCCGTCAGTGGCCCGGGCGAAGAGACACATGCGCCCATGGCGCGCCGGTGGCACTCCCGTGAGGAGCGTGGGCAGGGCCCCGCATGAATAGCCGAGGATGCCGCGCAGCCGGCCCCGGTAGGGCAGGCCCCCCAGCCCCCCCGCGGCCTCCAGCTGGGAGGGCCCGAGGGCATCGACGAAAACGACCAGGACGCGGCGGTGCATGGGGCTCTTCCTCGTCCAGGGGGATTGCACGAAGGGTGCCGGGCTGGTGCTTCCCGCTCATCGCTCGCGGGCGGAGGGGGCCGGAGGGTGGGTTTCCCAATCCGAGACGAGCGCTCGTCTCATCCTGAGACGGGCGGGACTTCACAACGCGAACGCCGTCCCCACGGCCAGCAGCGGAAGCAGGCGCTGGAGCACCTCCGTCCCCGAGGCGAACCAGTGCTTCGTCACGAAGACGATGTCACCGCGCGCGAGCTCGACATCCGTTGCCCGGCCCTGGAGCAGGTCCGTGAAGCGGGCCTGGTAGAACCGCGGCGCCGAGAGCGGACCCCGGATGACCCGCACGTCGGCCGCATCCGCGTCGGAGGTCAGGCCTTGTGCCAGCGCGAGGGCCTCGCTCAAGCGCAGTCCCTGGCGCCAGGAAACGAGCCGGGGGCCCCTGACCTCCCCGAGGACGCGGACCGTCGCTCCCCGCAGGGCGGGCACGAACAACACATCCCGGGGGGCCACGGGCACATCATGTCTCGCGTCACCCGTGAGCGCGCGGGGGATGCTGATGGGCAGCGGCTCGCCGTCGCGAAGCAGCCGCGCGGCCTCCAGGTCGGCCAGCTCCACGGCCTCCGCGTCTCCTTCGGTCCACTTGAGCCCTCCGGCCATCGCCAGGAGATCGCTCACGCGGGTGAGCCCGCCGAGCGTGTACGTGCCCGGCTTCGAGATGGCGCCCAACACACTGGCCCGATGCCCGGCGGGCTCCACCACTGTCAGGGAGACGATCCCAAAACGATCGAAGCGCCGCAGCCGCTCCTGGAGCCGGGTCTCGGCCTCCTCGAGGGAGGCCCCCGCGACCGGCACCGCCCCTGTCAGGGGCGCGTGGAGCAGTCCGGCGTCATCGACGCTGAGGCGGGGCACCTCCAGGGGGGCTGGAGAGATCGTCCGCAGCGCGAGGACGTCCCCCGGCTGCAGCCGGAAGGTGCCGGGAGCCACCGGCTCCATCCCGGCGGGTTCGGGCACGGCCTCGACGGTGAAGTCAGGATCCTCCGCCGGCCGGGTGGGCACGGGCAGGAGATTCGCGTGACAGGCGCAGAGCGCCAGGAGTGCGCCGAGCATGAGGAGGGAGGAGCGGCTCATGGCCGCGCCCGCTCGCAAGAAGCGCACCACGCGGAGCACTGGCATACGGGGTGCAGCCCGTGGAGGGACTGCAGCGGATGGGAGAGCTTCCTGGTGTTCGCCCCAGGTGATGACGAGGTGTCCAGCGTGCCCGGAAGCTCCTCCGGGCGAGCCGATGCGCAGGCGCGGCCGGGCCATCCCCTGGAGGTGAGGCGGGTCGTGCGGGCGCTGCGGCACCGCTGGCGGCTGATCGCGCTCACCTTCCTGGCCGGGATTCCCATCGGCGTCGTCATCGCCATGACCTGGGCCCCCCGCGAATACACGGCCCAGGCCGTGCTGGTCTGGGAGCCGCCACCCACCTTCGTCTCCACCAATCCCCAGCGGGACTTCAGGACCCTGGTGGATACGATCAAACTGCCCACCGCCCTCGCGGAGGTCCGCCAACGCATGGGCCTGTCCCTGACGCTCGAGTCCCTGGCTCGGAGGATCGACGCGGACGCGGCCCGGGACTCGAACATCCTGCTCATCCAGGGCAAGGCCGGCAGCGCCGAGGAGGCCATGCGGCTCACCGCGACCCTCACCCAGGTCTTCCTCGATGGCCGCACCGCGCTCGAGCGGGCGCGCGCGGAGGAGCGGCTCCGGGCCCTCGGTGAGGAGATCTCGCGCGTGAATGACGCACTGTCGGGCGCGCGGGAGCGGTATGACCGTTTCAGACAGGAGCACGGCATCTCGGACCTCGCACTCGACCGGCAGGCGGCCATCGAGGAGGCGGCCCTCCTGCGCGCCGAGGTGCACCGCAGCCACGTCGAGATGGGGTCGGAAGAGGCCCGGGGGGCGCTCTTGCGCTCCGCGGCCCATCGCGAGCACCCCAAGGTGGTCCTCTCCGAGACGCAGTCGCGCGCCACGGAGCAGAAGCTGGTCGTGCTGCGCACGGAGCTCACCGCCCGCCGCGCCAGCCTCTCCGACGAGCACCCCGAGGTCCAGGGGCTCGCCGCGGCCGTGGCGGCGCTCGAGGCAAGGCGCTCCGGCGCTCCCGAGCTCATCGACCAGACGGTGGGCACCAACCCCCACTGGAGCTTCCTCCAACAGGGCCTCGTCGACGCGAACGTGGGGCGGGAGGCGGCCCAGAAGAAGTGGCAGTCCTTCAGCCGGTTGGAGGACGCCGCGCGGGAGCGTGTCGCCCGGCTGTCCGCGCTGGAGGGACAGGCCAGCCTCCTGCTCGCGGAGATCCACCTCGCGGAGAACCGGCTGAGCGGGCTCAAGGCCGAGCAGCGGGAAGCCGAGGCCACGGTGCATCAGGCCGCCGCCGGCTTCCGGGTGCTGGACGAAGCCGCGCTGCCCACCCTGCCGGCGCGCTCCTACCGCCGCCTGGTGGCCATCGCGTTCCCGCTCCTCTCGAGCCTGTGCGCGGCGCTGGTCTGCGCGGGCCTGGCCCTGCGGGGACTCAAGCTGTGGACTCCCGCCGAGCTCGCCTTCTGGGGCGGCGCTCCGGCCGTCGCCGCCTCGGCCTGGCCCACGAGTGCCGAGGGCCTGGAGGAGCTTGCCCTGGACCTGGGCGAGCCGCTCTCGGGAGCGAGCGGTTCCACGCTCCTGCTGGCGCTCGACCCCGCCCGCGCGAGCCGGGCGGTGGAACTCGCCGCGCGTCTCGAACCGGGAGCCGCCGTCTCTCTTCGAGAAAGCGTCCCGGTCCGGGATGCCACGCTGGTGGTCTGGGACAAGCCCGGTTCCATCCAGGTGCTCCGCCGCACCGTCCGCCAGAGCGCCAGGGTCCTGGTGTTGGTCGAGGCGGGAGCCCACTCCCTCTTCGAGCTCGCGGCGGTCCGCCGGGTGCTCGGGGGAGAGGCGCGAATCGGCTTCGTCGTCCTGGGGCTCGGCACCGAGTTTGCTGATTCGCCAGATCAGGTCGGCGACGTTCCAGGCTTCTGGCTCACCCCCCCCTCCAAGGAATGCGGATCATGAAGTCCTCCTACGCACTACCCGCCGCTCGCGGTGTCCGCTGGAACGAGTCCTCCGGAGAGGATGCCTCACGCTCGGGCACGGCGGGGATGCGCAGCTCACCCAGGCGGCGATAGAGCGTCGCCCGGCCGAGCCCGAGCAGCTTCGCGGCCTTCGTCACGCTCCCCCTCGTCACGGCCAGCGCCTTGAGGATCTCCCGCCGCTCCAGCTCCCGGAGCGGGACGACCCCGCCGGCATCGTGGAGCGGCTCGAGCGGGGCCCGGAGTGGACGCGGCAGGCTCTCGGGAATGGCGGGGAGCACGAGCGCGCGCAGCTCCGCCGGCAGGTGGGCGAGCTCTATCTGCGGCCCATCGCAGGAGAGCGTGGCCCGCTGGATGATGTTCTCCAGCTCGCGCACGTTGCCGGGCCAGCGGTAGCGGATGAGCGCGTCCAGGGCCTCGTGGCTGAGGTGACTCGGACGGCCCCGGCCCTCTCCACCCGACTTCTTCAAGAGGTACCTGGCGAGCAGCGGGATGTCGGAAGCCCGCTCCCGGAGCGCAGGCACATGAACGGGATACACGGCCAGCCGGTAATAGAGGTCCTCGCGGAAGCGGCCGGCCTTCACCTCCGCCAGGAGGTCGCGGTGGGTGGCGGTGATGATGCGCACGTCGATGCGGATCTCCGCGGTCCCCCCGACCCGCCGGATGATGCGCTCCTGCAAGGTCCTCAGCAGCCGGACCTGGGTGGGGGCACTCATCTCCCCCACCTCGTCGAGGAACAAGGTGCCCCCCTGGGCCTGCTCGAAGAATCCCCGGTGGGCGGTGACGGCGCCCGTGAAGGCTCCCCGCTCGTGCCCGAAGAGCTCCGATTCGAGCAGGGACTCCGCGAAGGCCGCGCAGTTGACGGCGATGAAGGGCCCCCGGGCCCGGATGCCCTGCTCGTGAATGGCGCGCGCCACGAGCTCCTTGCCGGTCCCCGTCTCGCCGAAGATGCACACGGGGATGTCCGCCTGCAAAATCCGCTGGAGCTGCCGTGCCAGGGATTGCATCGGGGCGCTCAGGCCCACGATGCCACCGATGAGCCGCTCCTCTTCCTGGAGCTGCCCGGGCCGCTGCGACTGACAGCGCAGCCGCCGGTACTCCGCTACCCGCTGGAGCGCCTGGATGACGCGTTGTCCATCGAAGGGTTTCGTCACGTAGTCATACGCCCCGAGACGAACGGCCTGGATCGCCGAGTCGATGTTCTGGTCCGCGGCGACGGCGAGCACCGGGAGCAGGACGTCCCTCGCCCGGAGGTGCCGCAGCAGGTCCATCCCCGCCATGTCCTCGAGGTCGAGATCCAGATAGATGGCCGTCCATTCGGCGCTGCCCTCCCCCAGCGCCTCCAGCCCCCGCGCGAGCTCGACCACGTCGAAGCCAGCCTTCTCAATCCAGGTCCGCAAGCGCTGCCGGGTCTCGCTATCGTTGCTCACAATCGCTACGGGATGCTTGGTATGACAAGTGAAATCATCGGTCACGGCAGGTCATCTCCTGAGGCAGCGTGCGGTGACGGAGAGGACAGCCTGACCTGTCAGCCGCACTTCCTCCCGGTCCGAGCCGGACTTCTTCCCCCCCAAGACGCGCAGCATGCGCCCGGTCGGTCGTCCGGCTTCCTGTAATTTTCTATCTGCACATCCCGTTCCGTGCCGGAGAGCCCCCGCTCGCGCTCCCACGCGGCACTGCGGAGCGCCGGGGGCCTGTCTGTCGAAAACCCGTGGGATGTCTCAATCTGAGACGTCCGGGAATGAGACGACAACCGCATCTCAAAATGAGGCTCATTCCTTTTCCAACCCATAAACATGGCTGGGGAGCAGGCGAGCAGGGAAGCAAGGGCTGATGCAATGCCTTGCGGGTTGGAACGGCGCTCGCAAGGGACTGCTGAAAACAGAACTCTCTTGCTGAGAAGGGGCCCATGGGTTCGCTCTCGAAGTCTTGTCATGCTTTTCGTGTCCCCCTCGTGGCCCTGAAGTCAGACCATGCCCGCGTCGTTGACGCATGCCGGGCCCGCGGCTCGCGGATTCCTGAAGTGACGGCCTGGCTCGATTCATCGCTCTGGGCGATGGGCCTGCTGCGGATGGGGGCCGCGCTGCGAGGAGGAATTGGAACCTCGCTGGGCCTGTCCACCCTGCTGCGTCTGGGATTCCACATCGACGTGTGGAGCGACGCCATCGGCCCCGGGCTGCGCCTTCCCCACCCGTTCAACATCATCATCGGCGAGGGCGTGGAGCTGGGCCCCGGTTGCACCCTCCTGCATGGAGTGACGCTGCAGAACAGTCAGCGGACGCGGATCGGCCGGGGGGTGGTGCTGGCCAATGGGGTGACGGTGCTCGCCGGCTCACGGATAGGAGAGGGGAGCCTCATCGGCGCGGCCAGCGTGGTGCGCGGGGAGATTCCACCGGCCTCCGTGGCCGTGGGCGCGCCCGCTCGCGTGGTGCGCGCCACCCGCCCGGGGGAGGCCGCGGCATGAGACTGGCCATCACACTGGGAGGAACCGACTGGGGGCGCTCCGGTCTCGGCACGTATACGCGCGCTCTGCTCCCGCGCCTGGAGCGCAGGCTGTCGGAGACGGGGGGCAGTCTGGTCGCCATCGGTACTCGCAGGGACTTCGAGGCCTATGAGGATGTCCTCGGTGAGACGGGGCGGTCCTTCATCCCTGAGTTCACGAACCGCCCGGCGCTCGGCGCGGCGTGGTACCTCACCCGGAGCGGAGCCCGGGCCCGCGCGGAGGGGGCGGATGTGTTGCTGCTCCCGGCGGCCAATCGCCGAGCGACCCTGCGCCCCGGACTGCCCACCGTGGGGGTCATCCACGATCTCGCCCAATTCAAGCTGCCCGGGAAGTACGACCGGCTCCGCACCAGCTACGTTCAGTACCTGCTGCCGAAGGCCTTCGCCTCACTGGATGCCGTGGTGGCCGTCAGCCATGCGACCGGCTCGGACGTGGCGCGGGTGCTGGGCCGCCCGGCCGAGGACATCCACGTCGTCGCCAACGGTGTCGACACGGAGCGGTTCGTGCCCCTGGAGGACGTCCGCGTGGCCGAAGTGCGCGCCCGGTTGGGATTGCATGAGCCCTATGTGCTCTACCCGGCGCGTCTCGAGCACCCGGGGAAGAACCACCTGCGGCTGCTGCGCGCCTATGCGGCCTCCGCCGCGCGAAGGAGCCACCTCCTGGTCCTCGCCGGATCGGACTGGGGCGCCGAGGCGCTCATCCAGGCCGAGATTCAACGGTTGGAGCTGGGCACCCGGGTCCGGTGGCTCGGCTATGTGGCCGAGGAGCTCCTCCCGGGCCTCATCGCGGGGGCGGCCGCGGTGATGGCGGTCGGGCTGTGCGAGGGCTTTGGCCTCCCGGCCCTGGAGGCGCTGGCGGCGGGCCGGCCCGTGGTAGCGGCGCGGGCCGGCGCGCTCCCCGAGGTGGTCGGGGAGCTTGGCATCATCTGCGACCCGCTGGAGCCGGCGGACATGGCGGTCGCGATGAACCACGCGGTCAGCAACGAGGCGCTCGCCTCCCGGGTGCGCCGGGAGGGGCCCGCCTATGCCCGCCAACGCAGCTGGGATCGCACCTGCGACGGGCTGCTGGCGATCTGCCACGCGGTGGCCGTTCCGCTCGCACCGCGGCTCGCCGGAGTGCTCACGGGCGCCTGAGCCAGACGAGACCCGGCGTGGAACCGGGAGTACCTGTATTGCTTTGGTTCTGCGCGGCAATCACAACCTGGGTGAGGATTGGCGCCGGTGTGTTCCCGCTCGGCATGACAAGGGATTATGACGATTCGAGGAGCGCATTCATGACGGCATCAAGACGTGCATTGTTCACGCGGATGATGTGTTTGATCACGGGGTTCCTGCTCGCGGGGACCGCGTGTAACGCGGTCTCGCCCCCGCCCGAGGAGACGTTGTCCACCCAGCGCTCGTTCCTGAGCGCCACCTGGCAGCCGGTGAACGCGCTGGCCGAGCAGCGCGTCTACCACTCGGCCACCGCGCTTCAGTCCGGCAAGGTGCTCGTCGTGGGAGGCTGGAGCTACGACAGCTATCTGCCCACCGCGACACTCTACGACGCGGCGGCGGGCACCTGGTCCACCACAGGCTCGATGGCGCTCGGCCGCGAGGCGCACACCGCCAGTGTGCTCCAGTCCGGAAGTGTCCTCGTCGTCGGCGGCGAGACGTCCAGCGGCACCACCGCCACGGCCGAGCTGTACAACCCGGCGACGGGCACCTGGGCCTCCGCTGGCGCCACCTCGCGGGCCCGCGCCTACAGCACCGCCACCGTGCTCAAGTCCGGCAATGTCCTCGTCGCCGGTGGCCTCAACGTGGGCGGCGCCTGGGACAACGTGGATGTCTATAACCCGGCGACGGGCACCTGGTCCTCCGCCGCCCCCCTGAGGGAGCCGCGCCGCAGCCACACGGCCACGCTGCTCCAATCCGGAAAGGTGCTCGTCACGGGAGGCTGGGCCGGCGGCGCCACCCCCACCGCCGAGCTGTACGACCCGGCCACCGGTGCCTGGTCCTATACCGGCGCGCTGTCCACCGCGCGCTACGAGCACACCGCCACGCTGCTGCCCTCCGGAAAGGTGCTCGTCACGGGTGGCCAGAATGCCGGTGGCGCCCTCTCCAGGGCGGAGCTCTATGACCCGGCGACGGGCACCTGGGCCGCCGTGTCTTCCATGGCCCAGGCCCGCGCGAGCCACACGGCCACGTTGCTGTCCTCTGGAAAGGTGCTCGTCGCGGGCGGCCTGGCCTCCACCGCGCTCTCCTCGGCGGAGCTGTTCGACGCGGGGACGGGCACCTGGAGCGCCACCGCGTCCCTGGCCTCGGCGCGAGGCAACCACACCGCCACGCTGCTGGCGTCCTCGGGCAAGGTGGTCGTCACCGGCGGCTGGGCCGGCTCCCCCCTGTCCTCCGCCGAGCTGTTCGATCCGGGGACCATTTATGGCCCGGCCCCTGGCGGGCAGGTCCTGGCGGCCGGTTCTTTCCACACGCTGGCGGTGCGCTCTGGCGGCACTGTCTGGGCCTGGGGTGACAATGCCCTCGGTCAGCTCGGCGATGGGACCATCACCGACCGGCTCTCCCCCGTGCAGGTGCGAGGCCTCACCGACATCACCGCCCTGGCGGCCGGTCAGTACCACTCGCTGGCGCTGCGCTCCGATGGCACCGTCTGGGCCTGGGGCTCGAACTACTTCGGCCAGCTCGGCGGTGGGGCACTTACCAGCCGGTCCTCACCAGGGCAGGTGCCAGGCCTCACCGGCACCACCGCCCTGGCGGCCGGGGATACCCACTCGCTGGCGGTGCGCTCCGGTGGCACCGTCTGGGCCTGGGGCTGGAACGCTGTCGGCCAGCTCGGCGATGGGACAAAGACCGACCGGTCCTCGCCCGTGCAGGTTCCTGGCCTCACCGGAGTCACCGCCCTGGCAGCTGGCCAGTTCCACACGCTGGCACTGCACTCCGACGGCACCGTCTGGGCCTGGGGTGATAACAGACACGGCCAGCTTGGCGATGGGACACTCACCAACCAGTCCTCGCCCAGGCAGGTGCCAGGCCTTACCGGCGTCACCGCCCTGGCGTCCGGTCAGTACCACTCGCTGGCGCTGCGCTCCGACGGCACCGTCTGGGCCTGGGGTGATAACAGAGAAGGCCAGCTCGGCGATGGGACACTCATCAGCCGGTCCTGGGCCGGGCAGGTGCCAGGCCTCACCGGCATCATCGACCTGGCGGCCGGTCAGCACCACACGCTGGCGCTGCGCTCCGACGGCACCGTCTGGGCCTGGGGCGACAATAGTGCCGGCCAGCTCGGCGATGGGACAAGGATCGACCGGCCCTGGCCCGGGCAGGTGCCAGAACTCACCGGCGTCACCGCCCTGGCGTCCGACTATGTTCACTCGCTGGTGCTGGGCTCCAACGGCACCATCTGGAGCTGGGGCAACAATAGTTACGGCCAGCTCGGTGATGGGACAATCGCCAGTCGGTTCTCGCCCGTTCAATCGTTGCTGCCCTGAGAAGCGGGGTCACTCCTTCGTCTGCTGGGCGCGCCGGGAGAAGCGCAGCACGGCGCGGAAGATGGACTCCACGCCGTCCGGGTCCAGCCCCAGCTCGGTGGCCCAGGCCCGGCGCGTGGCGATCACCTCGTCCTCCCGGGCCGGGTCCGGCACCGGCTGGCCCACCTCGGCCTTGGCGCGAATCGCCCGCCGTGCCAGCTCCGCCCGCCGTGCCAGCAGCTCCACCAGCTCGCGGTCGAGCTGGTCGATGTGCTCGCGCGTCTCCTTGAGCTCCGGCATGCCCGTCTCGAGCGCCGGCAGTTCCATGCCGGGCGTGTCCGGCGTGGCCGCTTCGGGCGGAATCGCCTCCAGCTCCTGGTGGATGGTCTCGAGCGCATGCAGCAGGTGCCTGCGCGCCTCCTGCGCGAAGGGGTTCTCGTGCTGGATGGCGGTGAAGAGGTGCCCGGCGTCCGAACGGA
Source organism: Archangium gephyra (assembly GCF_042230915.1). Classification (GTDB taxonomy): domain Bacteria; phylum Myxococcota; class Myxococcia; order Myxococcales; family Myxococcaceae; genus Archangium; species Archangium gephyra_B. The sequence goes on from NZ_CP102578.1 coordinate 1,480,909, forward strand.
CGATCTCGATGGTGCGCGACAGCGCCTTGAAGCTCGCGGGCGCGAAGGGCACGTCCACCCCCGAGCCCGCGTCCACCATCCCCTTCGCCACGAAGAAGGTGAGCGCGTGCGTGTGCGCCATCACCCGGTCATGGCCCTCGGGCGTCTGGTCGATGACCTCGCAGCCCAGCCGCTCGAAGAAGGCCCGGGCCCGAGGGGCCGCGTCCGGGTGGAGCGGGTTGGGAGAGATGACGACGCGCAGCGGGCGCTCGGCCATGGCGAGGCTGAGCGGACCGAAGAGCGGATGGGTGCCCACCCACGGTATCCGTGTGCCGAGCACCTCGTTCATCGCCTGCACGGGCTTCACCTTGACGCTGCCCACGTCGAGCACCAGTTGCTCCGGCTTCAGGTAGGGGCTCAGCGCCTGGAGCACCTCCTTCATCTTCGGCACCGGCACGGCCACCACCACCTGTTCGGCCCCGGTGACCAGCTCCTGGAGCGAGCCGGCGCGGTGGGCCGGGGGGATGTCCGCCGCCGTATCCCACGCCCGGTAACCGATGCCCGCCTCGTCCAGCAGCGAGCCGAGTGCGCGGCCAAAGCGGCCATATCCAATGATGGCGACCGTCATGCCGCCAACTCTACACGAGGGGGGGCCATGGCTGTGTCTCCCGCTCGGGCGCAGAGTTGCCTCCTCCGCAGTGCCCAGAGGGAATCGACGTGTCCGAAGCGAAGAAGAACGTGGAGCGGACCCGGCACATCTTCGAGGAGATGGCCCGGCTCGGCAGCAACCAGCCTCTCCTCGAGGCGATGGATGAGGAAGCTGTCTACAAGCTGTCCCTCCCCAAGGGCACGCCCCTGAGCGGGGAGTTCCGCGGCAGGCAGGCCATCCTCGAGTACTTCGAGCGGCTCGAGCAGGTGCTCGAGGTCCAGGAGGTGAACACCTGGGACTTCGTCGGCAATGGCGACCAGGTCATCGTCCTCGGTGACGAGCACTTCGTCGTGAAGAAGACCGGACGCACCTGCTACAGCGAGTTCGCCTTCGTCCTCGACTTCCGCGCCGGGAAGATCGTCCGCGCGCTCGTCATCGAGGACCTGTCCGGCGTCGTCGAGGCCTTCGCGCCCGCGAGTGCACGGGCGGCTTCACGGGCCTCGGGGACTTGAGGCACGGCGGGGAGGACGGGTCCGGGCACCCTCACCCCGTCCCTCTCCCAGGGGGAGAGGGGAAGTTGCTCAGGGGAAGGTGCTCAGTGGGCACTTGGGGGGGTGCTCAGCACCTTCATCGTGCCCCGCGTGACGCCGAACTGCTCGTGGACAGCCGTGCGCCGCACCGCCTCCGCCGGGGAGATCCGTCCCGCCAGCAACTCCTGGTAGGCACCCAGCACCCGCGTGGCTTCCTCCTGGGACTCGCGCACGAACTCCACCCGGAAGCGGCGCACTCCGCGCTCCAGCAGCTTCGGCACCAGCGAGGCCGCGCTCTGCGCCTGCGCGTTGAACACCGTGTTGCGGCAGCCCACGTCCACGATGACCGGGTGCTCCAGCCCGATGCGGTCCCGCAGCGAAATCTGATGCTTCTCGCACGGGCGGCCGCAGCTCTTGAAGTCGCGCCCGTTGGAGAGCGTGTGTGAGTACACGCAGTGCTCCGTGTGGAACGTGGCGATGTGGTGGTGCAGCGCCACGGCGAAGCGGTGCGCCGGCGTGTGGTCGAGCAGCGAGAAGAGCTGCGTCTCGTCCAGGTCGTGCGAGAAGGTGAGCGTGTCCAGCCCCAGGCCCAGCAGGTGCGCCGCCGTCAGCGAGTTGGTGACGTTGAGCGAGAAGTCCCCGTGCAGCACCGGGCGCGGCTGGCCCGCGGGCCGCTCCAGGAAGTGCATCAGCGCGCCCCAGTGGCGCACCAGCACCGCGTCGGGACGCAGCTTGTCGATGCGCGCGTCGTAGCCCTCCTCGCCCGGCTTCTGCACGCGCACCGTGGCGATCGTCACGCGCAGCCCGGCGGCCCGCGCCCGCTCCACCGCGCGCTGCAGGCCCACCATCTCCATCCAGTCCAGCTCCACCTCACGCAGGCCGGCGGCAAGCACCGCCTCCAGCTGCGCGTCGTTGCGGCACATCGGCAGCAGGCGCGGTGTCTCCTCGGCCGCCACCTCGGGCACGCGCGCGAGCAGCGAGGCGCGCACCTGCTCCAGCACCGGCGTCTCCACCACCGTGCGCTGGTGGCCCCGCTCCACCGCCGCGGTCAGCTCCGCCACGGCGTCGCGGCGCAGCGCCTTGAGCTCCGACACGGGCAGGTGCAGGCCCGGCGCCAGCTCCGCGCAGTCCAGCCGCGCCAGCGTGAAGGGCGTGCCTCCGAAGGCGCCCAGCTTGTCCTTCAGCAGCGCCTCGTCCAGGCCCTTGCCCCGGGACGCGGTGAGCGGCGTCGGGCTCTCGGCCGAGCACTCGTGCCCCCAGGCGCTCGCGTGCAGGCGCAGCGGGGTGCCCTCGGCGCCCGAGACCTTCAGCGTGAGCGGAATGCGGCCCTCGGGCTCACCGTGGGCGAGCAGGCCCTCGGTCCGGCGGGCGAGGGACGGGTCGCTGTTGAGCCACACGCGCTGCCCCGGCGCCACCCGCCCGAGGTCCGGTCCCGGGTGGCCGAAGCCCAGCACCCAACCCTGGCCCTTGCGCTCCACGCGGAAGATGGGGCCTCCCGGCTCGTGCTTGTCCTCGGGGGCGTTCGCATCGAAGACGACGCCCATGCCCGGGCGCGGATCCACCGCCGCCGGAGTGGGCTCGCCCCCCGGCAGGGGCGAGGCGATGGGGCCACTGGGCGCCTCGGGGCGCTGCTCGCCCAGGCCGAGGCCACCGGTCCACGGGCGCTCGTCGGGGGTGACGAACACCTCCTTGCCGGACACGGAGCGCACGCGGCCGAGGTACAGGCCCCGGTGCTTGGGGAAGCGGCCCTCGACGAGCGTCTGGTGGTCCGAGCCCCCGAGGAAGCCATTGGAGAAGCCCCGGCTGTACGTGAGGGACATGTCGGCCAGGTCTTTCTCGAGCTGGCGCTCATCCGGCTTGCCCGCCACGACGCCGTCCACCCACCGCCGGTAGCCCTGCACGGTGGTCGTCACGTACTGCGGGCCCTTGAGGCGGCCCTCGATTTTGAGACTGTGGACGCCGATGTCCACGAGGTCGGGCACGGCCCGCACGCCGGCGAGGTCCTTGGGGCTGAGCAGGTAGCGCACGTCGCCGAGGTCGCGCGTCTGGTGGTCCACCACCAGGTCATAGGGGAGCCGGCAGGACTGGGCACACTGGCCGCGATTGGCCGAGCGCCCGCCCCAGGCCTCGCTGGTGAGGCACTGGCCGCTCCAGGACATGCAGAGCGCGCCGTGGATGAAGACCTCCAGCTCCATGTCCGTCTGGCTGGCCAGGCGGCGGATTTCCGCGGTGGAGAGCTCGCGCGGGACGACGACGCGGGTGACGCCCAGGCCCCGGGCGAAGCGGATGCCCTCGGCGCTGGAGACGGTCATCTGCGTGGAGGCGTGCAGCTCCAGCTGGGGGCAGATGGCGCGGGCCAGCAGGGCGATGGCCGGATCCTGGATGATGAGGGCGTCCACGCCCGACTCGGCCACGCGGCGCAGGATGCGCTCCACCAGGGGCAGCTCGGGCTCGAAGACGAGCGTGTTGAGCGTCACGTAGGCGCGGGCCCCGGCGCGGTGCACGAGCACCATCGTCTCGGGCAGGCGCTCGAGCGAGAAGTTGTCGGCACGGGCGCGGGCGTTGAAGCCCTCGTCCAACCCGAAATAGACGGCATCCGCACCGGCGGCGAGCGCCGCGCGCAGTGAATCGAGGTCTCCCGCGGGTGCGAGGATTTCAGGACGTCGGGAAGGCATGCTGCCTCCATAACACGCGGCCCGCGTTCCAGTGCCCGCCCGGAGCCGTCCCCCGGTCCTCCCCCGGACGGGTGAGGGGCACACGCGCGGCCCCCCTTGGAATAAAGCTCAGCGGTAGCGGTCGCGGACGAAGGCGTCCAGCCGGTCGAAGGCGGTGGTGAGGATGTCCTCCGGGGGGAGGAACACCACCCGGAAATGGTGCGTGCCCGCCTTCTGCCCGAAGCCGCTGCCGTGCACGAAGAGCACCCCCGTCTCGCGCAGCAGGGACAGCACGAACTGCTCGTCGTCCGTCACGCCGGGCAACTGCAGGCGGACCATCGCGTAGAAGGCGGCGGCGGGCTCCACCACGGACAGGCCGGGGATGGCGTTCATGCGGCGCACCATCAGGTCCCTTCGCGAGCGCATCCGCTTCATCATCTCCGGGATGTGCTCCTGCGGCCCCTCCAGCGCGGGCTGGATGGCGTACTGCTGCGGAGCGGGCGCGCACAGCCGGGCGTCCGCCAGCTTCATCACCGCGCTCTTCAGCTCCGGCATCAGGTGCGAATTGCAGAAGACGAGCCACCCCATCCGCCAACCACAGGCCAGGTACGCCTTGGACAGGCCATTGAAGGTGATGATGGGCACGTCCGCCGCCAGCGACGCGGTGGGGGTGTGGTCCTTGTCGTAGAGGAGCTTGTCGTAGATTTCATCGGAGAGGATGACCAGCCCGCGCCGCCGGGCGATCTCCAGCAGCCCCTCCAGCACCTCGCGGCCGAGCACCGCGCCCGTGGGGTTGTTGGGGTTGCACAGGAGGATCGCGCGGGTGCCGGGGGTGCACAGCGCGTCGATCTCCTCGAGGTCCAACGTCCAGCCGCGCTCCTCGTCCAGGGTGTAGGGCACGCCCTGGGCGTTCAGCTTGGCCATGAGGGCGTTGTAGAGCGGGTAGCCGGGGCAGGGCAGCAGCACGCGCTCGCCGGGCTCCAGCAGGGCGGTGAGAGCCAGCTCCAGCGCCTCGCTGGCCCCGTTGGTGACCACCACGTCCGAGGGCATGATGCCGGGGATGCCGGTGCGCGTGCACTCGCGGGCGATGGCCTCGCGCGCGGCCGGGATTCCCGCCGAGGGCGCATAGCCGTTGTGGCCGTCCCGCATCGCCTTGTGCACCGCCTCGATGAGGTGCGGCGGCGTCTGGAAGTCGAACTTCAGCGGGTCCCCGATGTTGAGGAAGAGGATGCGCTGGCCCTGAGCCTCCAGGCGGCTCGCCTCGGCCACGACGTTGCGGATGGCGTATCGGACGTTCTCGATGTGCCTGGCGGCGCGAATCACGGGAATCCTTGGGAAGGGTCGCTGTCTATCTACCAACTGACTCCGTCCCGCGTTGCTGTCCGTGCGACTCCCGGTGCGGCGGATGGCAGGAGGGGCGCGGAGTGTCCTGTTTCCGGACAGGGCTGTCCGATTCTGGGACAGACGTGCTCCGCCTGAGCAAAGTCCTGAAATTCCAGGGGATTTCGGTGATTTTGTCACAGCGCGTTACATCCGCGCGGCGGAAAGTGGAGCCCTGACGCACCGGGTCAGTGTTGGGGGTCCAGCAATATCGAGGACTTGGCTGCTGGCACGCTGAGTGCTTTAGGGAGGCCTACACCGGTACACGGGCCGCCAACCTCCTCCTCTGGTGGCCCGCTGTGGTGCGCGGCGGATGAGCCTCCCCAGAAGGCTTGTCCGCCGCTGTTTTTTTTTCGCGGCTCAGGCAGGCGCGGCACTCAGGCCGGACGCGGCGTGTGCCCATCACCGCCCGGGGCCGTCGGCGGCGGGGTGCCGTGCTCATGGCGCTTGAGCAGCTTCGTGCGCGCCGTCTCCACCAGCGTGTACAGCACGGGGATGAAGATGAGGTTGACGAAGGTGGACAGCAGCATGCCGCCGAACACCGCCGTGCCCAGCGACTTGCGCGAGGCGGCGCCCGCGCCCGTGGCCAGCACCAGCGGCACCACGCCCAGCAGGAAGGCGAAGGACGTCATGATGATGGGCCGCAGCCGCGTGTCCGCCGCCTGGATGGCCGCCTCCACCACGCTCCTGCCTTGATGGCGCAGCTGCTCGGCGAACTCCACGATGAGCACCGCGTTCTTGCTGGACAGGCCCACCAGCATCAGCAGCCCCACTTGGCAGAAGACGTCGTTGGCGAGCCCTCGCAGCAACTGGAAGCCCAGCGCGCCGAGGATGGCCACCGGCACCGCCAGCATGATGACGAAGGGCAGGGCGAAGCTCTCGTACTGCGCCGACAGCACCAGGAAGACGAAGACGACCCCCAGGGCGAAGATGAGCAGCACCTTGCCCCCGGACTGTTTCTGCTCGAGTGACAGGCCCGTCCACTCGAAGGTGAAGCCGGCCGGTAGACCCTGGTGGGCCACGGCCTCCATGGCCTCGAGCGCCTGGCCCGTGCTGACTCCAGGCGCGCCTTGGCCGTTGATGGCGGCCGAGCGGAACAGGTTGTAGTGCGTGATGTTCTGCGCGGTGGTGACGGGCTGCACCTTCACCAGGCTCTCCAGGGGCACCATCTCCCCCTGTGCCGAGCGCACGTAGAAGGCGGAGATGTCCTTGGGCTCGTTGCGGAAGGGCATGGCCGCCTGCACGTAGACGCGGTAGACGCGGTTGGCGAAGGTGAAGTCATTGACGTACTGGCTGCCCATGTAGACCTGCAGCGTGGAGTAGAGCGCGTCCAGCTGCACGCCGAGCGCCTTGGCCTTCTCCCGGTCCACCGACACGTTGAGCAGCGGGGTGCTCGCCGTATAGGAGGAGAAGACGCTGCGCAGCTCCGGTGACTGGTTGGCCCGCGCCGAGAGCTGCTGCGTGGCCGCCGCCAGCTCGTCCAGCGTGTGGTTGCCCTGCTGGTCCTCCAGGACGAACTCGAAGCCACCCACGCTGCCCACGCCGCGGATGGAGGGGGGCTGGAAGGCCAGCACCCGCGCTCCGGGGATGGAGGCGAAGGGCCCCCGCAACCGGTTGAGGAGCCCGGCCACGCTCTGCTCCTTCTCCTCGCGCTCCTCCCACGGGTGGAGGTTGATGAAGAGCACGCCGTAGTTGGGGCCGGTGCCCAGCAGCGAGAAGCCGCCCACGGTGAAGATGTCCGCCACCTCCTTCTGCTGGCGCAGCACCTCCTCCGCCTGGATGAGCACCTGCCGCGTGTAGTCCAGCGACGTGCCCTCGGGGCCCTGGACGGCGACGATGAGGTAGCCCTGATCCTCCTCGGGGATGAAGCCGGTGGGCGTGACGCGGTAGAGCAGCGCCGTGAGGCCCATGAGCACCACGAAGGCGCCCAGCACCACCCAGCGCAGGGTGGGGGCCAGCAGCCGGCCCAGGAAGCGCGCGTAGCCGCGCCGGAAGGCGTTCATGCTCTGGTCCACCCAGCGGAAGATGCGCCACTTCTCTCCCTCGTGGGCGCGCAGCAGCCGGGCGCACAGCGCGGGGGACAGGGTGAGGGCCACCAGGGCCGACAGGCTGATGGAGAAGGCGAGGGTGAGCGCGAACTGCCGGTAGATGGTGCCCGTGGTGCCCGGGAAGAAGGACACCGGGACGAACACCGCCGAGAGCACCAGCGCCGTCGCCACCACCGCGCCGCCCACCTGCTTCATGCTCCGGTGCGACGCCTCGCGCGCGTCCACGTTCTCCTGCACCATGACGCGCTCGACGTTCTCGATGACCACGATGGCGTCATCCACCACCAGGCCCGTGGCCAGCGTCAGGCCGAAGAGCGTCAGCGTGTTGAGCGAGAAGCCGAACGCGCTCACGAAGGCGAAGGTGCCCACCAGCGACACCGGCAGCGTCGTGGCCACCACGAGGATGCTGCGCCAGCCGTGCAGGAAGATGAAGATGACGAAGATGACGAGCGCGATGGCCTCCAGCAGCGTGCGCAGCACCTCGTCGATGGAGGCCTCCACCGCCCGCGTGGTGTCGAAGGCGCTCTGGTAGAGGAGGCCCGGCGGGAAGTTGCCCTTGAGCCGCTCCAGCTCGGCCACCACGCCCTCGCGCACCGCCAGCGCGTTGGAGCCGGGGAGCTGGAAGATGCCCAGGCCCACCGCGTCCCGGCCGTTGAAGCGCAGGAGCTGGTTGTAGTTCTCCGCGCCCAGCTCCACCTGGCCCACGTCCTTCATCTGCACCAGCGTCCCGTCCTCGCCGCGCTGCAGGACGATGTCCCCGAACTGCTCCGGGGTGGAGAGCTGGCCGAGCACCTGCACGTTGATTTGATACGTCTGCCCCTGGGGCGAGGGCGGCTGGCCCACCTGTCCGGCGGCCACCTGCACGTTCTGCTCGCGCAGCGCCGCCACCACGTCCTGCGCGGTGAGGCCCCGGCTCGCCAGCTTCGTGGGGTCCAACCACAGCCGCATGGCGAAGCGGCGCTCGCCGAAGATGCGCACGTCGCCCACGCCGTTCACGCGCAGCAGGGCGTCGCGGATATAGACGTCCGCGTAGTTGCTGATGAAGCCCGTGTCGTAGCGCCCTTCCTTGTCATACAGCCCGAAGGACATGAGCAGCTGCGACTGCGTCTTGTTGATGGTGATGCCCAGCGCGTTCACCTCGGCGGGCAGCCGCGCCGAGGCGGTGGCCACCCGGTTCTGCACGTCCACCGCGGCGACGTCCAGGTCCCGCTCCGGCTCGAAGGTGACGGTGATCTGGCTGGTGCCGTTGTTGCTGCTGGTGGAGGAGATGTAACGCATGCCCTCCAGGCCGTTGAGCTGGCGCTCCAGCACCGTCGTCACCGCGCTCTCCACCACCTCGGCGGAGGCGCCGATGTACGTGGACGTCACCGTCACCTGCGGCGCCGCGAGGTTGGGGTACTGCTCGACGGGAAGGCTGGGGATGGCGATGGCCCCCACCAGCGTGATGAGGATGGAGATGACGCTGGCGAAGATGGGCCGGCGGATGAAGAAGTCGGAGAACATGGGCGCTCACTCCCCCCCGTCCGGGCCCGGCCCCATGCCCGCGTCGCCAGCACCCCCCGTGCCCGCGTCCGCGGCGCCGCCCACGCCAGGGCCCTCGCCCGGCAGCTGTTTCACCGGCTTGGGCTGGATGGGCTGCCCATCCCGCAGCTGCTGGAGCGAGCCGACGATGACGGGCGTCCCCGCCTCCAGGCCCTCCAGCACCTCGTAGTAGTTGCCCTGGAGCCCGCCCAGCTTCACCGGCCGGCGCTGCGCCACCATGGGGCCGCCATCCCCCTGCACCGCCACCATGGCGAAGTACTGGCTGCTCTGCTGCGTCACCGCGAAGGTGGGCAGCCGCAGCGCCTCGCGCGTGTCGAACACCACCTGCGTGTGCACCACCTGGCCGGCGCGCAGTCCCCGCGTGTTGTCGAAGGCGGCCTTCAGCTCCACCAGCTGCGTGCGCGGGTCGGACGTGGGGGCCACGAAGAAGACAGGGGCGCTCACCACCGGTTTGCCCTCGTCATCCAGCACCTCCACCTGGGTGGTGCCCACCTCCACCTCGGCGGCGCGCTCGGGCGGCACCGCCACCGACACCTCCAGCGCCCGGCTCTGGTCCACGTGCGTCAGCGCCGTCTGCGAGGTGACGTAGTCGCCCACCTTCACGGGGATGTCGCCCACCACGCCCGCGAAGGGCGCCTGCACCCCGTAGTAGCCGAGCTCCACCTGCTGCTGCTGGAGCTGTGCCTCCGCCGTGCGCGCGCTGGCCTCGGCCGCCGCCGCCTCGGCCACCGCCTGCTCATAGTCCTGCCGGCTCATGAGCCCCTCGCGCAGCAGCTGCTCGGCGCGCTGCCGGGTGCTGCGCGCGTACTGCTGCTGGGCCAGGGCCGAGGCGCGCTGGGCCTGGGCGCTCCGCACGCCCGCGCGCTCGCGCCTCGGGTCCACCTCCAGCAGCAGCTGGCCCTGCTTCACCTGCTGGCCCGGCTTCACCGCGATGCGCTGCACGTAGCCCGCCACCTGTGGATAGACGGTGATGCTGCGGCGGGAGATGAGCGTCCCCAGGTACTCGCCCGTGTCGCGCACCGGGCCCGGTTGCAGCGCCAGCACCTCCACCGGCAGCGGCTGTCCGCCGCCCGGTCCTCCAGGGCCTCCGGGTCCACCCGGCCCTCCCTTGCCCTCCGTGCGTTGACACCCGGCCAGGGCCAGGGCCGCCAGCCACGCCCCCCATACTCCCCGCCTCACCAGTCGCATGCCGCCTCCGCCAGGAACGCCTCGATTCGCGCCTGGAACAGTTGGAACTCGCTCACCACCAGGTTCAGCTCGGTCTGCCGCAGCGCCGCCGCGGACACCACCAGGTCCTGACTCGTCCCGGCGCCCACCTCGAAGGCCCGCCGGGTGAGCCGGTCGTTCTCCGCCGCCAGCTCCCGCGCCCGGGTGGCGATCTCCAGCCCCGACCGCGCCACGTCCACCTCGCGCCGCGTCTGCCTCACCTCGACCGAGGCCCCGCGCTGCAACTCCACCGCTTGCTGGCGCGCCGTCTCCTCCTGCGCCCGCGCCTGCCGCACCCGGCCTCCGCGCGCGCCTCCTTCATAGAAGGGCACGGTGAGCACCGCGCCGATGTTCCACACCGGCACCCGCGCGAAGCCCGGGTCCACCGTGAGGCCCACCACCGTGCTCTGCGCCGCCAGCGTGGGCAGGTACCGCGCCTGGGCTGCCGACACGTCGTGCTCGGCCGCCTCCAGCTGCGCGCGCGCCGCCGCCAGGTCCGGCCGCTCCTCCAACGACGGAAGGCTCCGGCACTCCCGCTGGCCGCCGTTCAGCAGCTCCTCCAGCGACACGTTCCGCGCCAGGCCCACCGGCTGCTCCTGCCCCAGAATCAACGCCAGGTCATCCCGCGCCTGCAGCAGCGAGTTGTCCCCGGAGACCACCGACGAGCGCGCCGACTCCGCGTCCTGCCGCAGGCGGATGACGTCCAGCTGGGTGCCCGCGCCCAGCTCCAGCCGCCGCTGGGCGAGCGCCAACCGCTCCAGGGCCGAGCGCAGGTTGACGCGATTCACCTCGGCGAGCCGCTCGGAGGACGCCACCCGTGCCAGCGCCCGGGCGAGCTCTCCGGTGAGCTGGCGCCGTGCCTCCTCCAGCGACAGCTCGGCGGCGCGGCGTGACGCACCCGCCGAGCGCAGCGATTGGAGGGCACTCCAGTCGAGCAGGGGCACGGAGGCCGTCACCGTGGCGGTGCCCAGGGGCGAGGTGGGCCGGGGGCCGTCTCCCCCTCCCGTGCCGACGCCTCCGCCGATGCCCCCGCCCGCGCCGCCCCCGAGGAAGGGCGTCGAGCTCGGGTCGAGCACGTTGTATTGGACACTGGCCGAGCCGTTGACGGTGGGCAGCAGTCCGGCGAGCGCCACGCGCCGCTGTCCCGCGGCGGACTCCACCCGGGCCAGGGCGATGCGCAGGTTCGTGGAGCGCTGGCGCAACAACGCGAGCGCTTCGTCCCAGGAGCCCACCTGCACCGCGGCCGGAGCGACGGGCTCCAGCAGCGGATCGGAGACCTGGGGCTGATAGGGCGCGGACACGGCGGGGGGCTGCTGGGGAGCAGCCCCCGGTCCGGTCTGCGCCAACATGGCTCCGGCGGGGAGGCCGGCGTGCCAGAGCAGGGCTGTGAGCAGGAGGGCGGTCATGGACAGGCCGCCCACGTTGGTGCCTGACGCCGCGCATCGCCTCCTACCGGAGGGCAGTCATGACACAGCCGGACATTGTGGGTGCTCGCTAACGAGCACTTCCGTCACCCTGGAGCAGGAAGACGACAGTGGGGCGGGACGCCCGGCGTCAGCTGAGGTCCTTCGAGGCCGTGCGCGGCGGCTCCTCGGGGGGCCGGGGCTGGCCGAGGCAGTCGGTGCCCGGGGCGGGGGCGCGGGTGGTGCGGGGCCGGTACTCCCAGTGCCACGGCTCCGAGGGCACCGTGCGCCGGAAGCCATGGCGGCACGCGTTGGCCTCGAGCCACTGGTAGGTGGGGGACTCCTCGTCGCCCACGACCACGTCCACCGCGAGGCCCCGCTGGTGGTTGGACTGGCCGGGGCGCGCGGCCTTGGGGCCCAGGCCCTTGCGGTAGCGCTCGTAGAGGAGGCGCTGCTCCTTGCGGGTGCGGTAGCCGCTGGTCACCCAGAGCCAGATGCCGTCCGCGCGGGCCGAGGTGGCCATGCGCTGGAAGGAGGCCGCGGCGTCCCGGCGCAGCGACTTGCCACCGGGGAGGGCGACGAGGTGCTTGGGCGCGGCCGTCTTCACCCGCTTGCGTTTGGCGTCCGCGCCAGGCGCGAGACCGGGGACGAGCAGGCACACGAGGGCTAGCAGAAGGCTCCAGCGGAGCGGCCGGAACGGCATGGGCGGTTCCTGTCCAAGGGGGCAGCAATGTTTGCTCTCACATCTATTCCCGGAATGCGAGCAGGCGGCCGGGCAGGCGCCGCGTGGTCCGCTGGCTCGAAACCGCCTCGGGAAGGATGTGTTGGAGGGGGTGGCTCGTCTGGCCGCCTGCCGTGCCGGTAGAGTGAGGGCACCTCATGACGACCGCCCTCCGTCCCGTGCCTCCGAGCGAGGAGGCTTCCGCCGCTCCCGCTCCCCTCTCCACTCCCGCCCCGCTGCCCGCCGCACGGCTGATGGCGCACGCCGCCGCATGGCTCACCCTGCTGGGACTGCTCACCGGCGGCTACGTCTCCGCGGCCATGACGGGCAAGGTGCCCGTGGATCCTCACATCGCGCTCGCCTCGCACCTCAACGCGCTGATGGGGGCCTTCCTGCTGCTGGGCGTGGCCTGGACGCTGCCGATGCTGCGCTACGGTGCCACGGGACAGCAGCGGCTCGCGTGGGCCTTCATCGTGTCCAACTTCGCCAACTGGTTCGTCACCGGTGTGAAGGCGTGGCTGCGCGTCTCCGGCGTGGATGCCACGGGCGAGCCCGTGAATGACGCCGTGTTCGGCGTGCTCACGCTCTCGGTGGTGTTGCCGGCGCTCGGGGCGGCGGTGGCGTGGGTGTATGGCTTCCGGCGCACCGCCGCTTCCCCGGAGCCCCGCACGTGACGAGCCGTCCCCACCTGATGACGCCCGGGCTGAAGGCCCACCCGGTGCTGCACTCGGCCTGAGGCGCCTCAGTCCAGCGCGGCGCTCACGTCGGTGCGGGTGAGGCGCAGGGTGGCCATGCGGCGGCGGCGGGCATCGGCGATGGCCAGGTGCCAGCCCGCCGCGAACACACCCACCGCGAGGCAGCTACCCCACAGGGCCTGGGCACCGTAGCGCCCCATCACCCACGAGCCGACCGTGGGCGCGATGCCGGACGACAGGGCCCAGAGCATGTAATAGGCGCCCTGGTAGGTGCCGCGCTGCTCGGCGGGGGCCAGGTCCGCCACCACGGCCGAGCCCACGGGCGCCTGGGCGATCTCCCCCAGCGTCCACACCACCACCGCGAGCGCCGCGAGGGCCGGGTCCGCGCCGAGCGCGTGCAGCCCGAAGCCGAGCCCCGTCAGGGCCGAGGCCCAGGCCAGCGCCGTCGCGCGCCGCACCTGTCCCATCGCCCGGCCGGCGAAGGGCTGCAGCAGCACGATGAGCACGCCGTTCACCGCCAGCACCGTCCCGAAGGTCGCGGGCGACATGCCTTTCGAGGTCAGGTCCAGCGGCAGCGTCACGTTGCCCTGGGTGAAGATGATCGCCGTGAGGACGATGGGCAGGGCGAAGGAGAGGAACACCGCATCCCGGAAGGGAGCCAGCGAGGGCAGCCGGTGCGAGGGCTCCGCTTCTCGTGTCACATGAGCGGGGCGCGTCTCGGGCACCTTCCACCAGACGATGAGCCCGTAGAGGAAGGTGGTGCAGGCATCCGCCACGAAGAGCACGAGGAAGCCGAAGCGCGAGGCGAGTCCCGCCAGGGGCAGGGCGATGGAGAAGCCCAGGTTGACCACCCAGTACAGCAGGCCATAGGCGCGCGCGCGGTCCTCGGGCTTCACCACGTCCGCGATGGCCGCCGACACCGCGGGCCGGTACAGCTCGCCCAGCAGGCCCAGCAGGAAGGCCGACACGCAGATGTGCCACGTCTCCTGCGCGAAGCCCATGGACAGCATCGCCGCCGAGCCCAGCCACAGCCCCGAGAGCAGCGTCTTGCGCCGGCCCACCCGGTCCGCGAGCGTCCCGCCGACGAGCCCCGCCAGCACGCCGCCCGCGCCGTGCAGGGACACCACCATGCCGGCCTCCTCCACCCGGAAGCCGCGCTCGCGCGTGAGGTACAGCGCGAGGAAGGGCACCACGAAGGAGCCCAGCCGGTTCACCAGCGTTCCCGTCCACAGGTACCAGTACGTGCCCGGCAGTCCCCCCGCCGTCGCCTGGACCTCCGCCTTCAGCTTCCCCAACAGGTGCTTCATGACGGGGCGCAGCTTGCGGGAAGTGGCCCGGGGGCGCCAGGGGTGGGCTTCCCCCTACTCCGGGAGTGCGTGGCCCGCGTAGGATTCACACCCGGAGGCAGACGAGTGAATCGACCCTACAAGCCGGAAGGCTATGCGAGTGTCTCGGTCTACGTGGTGGCGGACGGTACCCAGCGGGTGATCGACTTCTTGAAGAAGACCTTCGACGCCACGGAGCTGCGCCGCTACGAGCATCCGAATGGGACGATCATGCACGCCGAGGTGCGGATCGACGACACGGTGGTGATGCTCTCCGAGGGCCAGGCCGGCTATCCGCCGTTTCCCGTCTGGCTCCACGTCTATGTCCCGGACGTGGATGCGACGTACCGGCGCGCGCTCGAGGCGGGGGGCGTCTCCGTCCAGGAGCCGCAGCAGAAGGGCGACCCGGACCGCCGGGGCGGAGTGAAGGATCCCGCCGGGAATACCTGGTGGATTGCCACCCAGCTGGGGTGAGACCGGAGCTTCCCGCATGCGCTTCCAACCGCCCTGGGGCGGGGCCTTCCGCCTCCAGACCTACTTCCACCGCACGCCCGAGGCCCTGCCCGCGGGTGATATCGAGGCCATCCGCTCGGCCATCCTGGGCTCCTCCCTGCTCGGGGAGAGCAACCTGACGCCTCAGTTCTCGGGCACGTATGGCTTCTCGGTGACGTTCCGGCGCAACGCCCTCTCCGAGGTGACGGGCCGCTTTCCGGCCTTCGCTCCGTTTCTCGACGCCGCGCTGCTGCCGGTCTGCAACGCGTTCCTGCTCAATCCGCTGTTGATCCAGAACGGGCGCGGGGTGGAGACCCACCTGGACAAGAGCATGATGTACTACGGGGACCGTATGGGCTGTCCGGTCGCCGTGAGCGTGCTCTACATCCAGGTGCCCGAGCAGCTCGCGGGAGGCGAGCTGCGGCTGTACCACCGGGGCGAGCGGGTGGCGGCGCTGGCGCCCAGGGCGAACTCGCTGGTGACGTTCCGGGGAGACATGGCGCACGAGGTGGTGGCGGTCGAGGCCGGGGCTCCGGAGCTGCCGGCGGCGCGCATCAGCCTGGTGGTCGAGCAGTACCGCCTGCCGGAGGAGCTGCTCGCGCGGGTGCCTCGGATGGAGCTGCGGACCCGCGAGGGAGCGGTGGCATGAGCGAGCTGTCGATGGAGTGGTGGGTGGCCCAGCGCCCGGAGCGGGTCTTCGAGGCCATCGAGGATCCCTTCCAGATGCGGCGCTGGTACGGGGCGCCTCCGGGTGGCCAACGCATTGGGGAAGAAGGAGACGCGGAATCAGGCGAGCCGTTCCGGGTGGACGTGCTGGATGCGAAGGGCGTCCCCCGGTCGCAGACGGGCCGCCTCCTCGAGTTGTTTCCGGGCCGGGGCTTCGTGATGGAGGTGACCTGGGACGGCGGGGAGCTCGGCAGCGAGACGACGCGCCTCTCCTTTGGCCTCGAGCCCTCAGGGGAGGGCACGCGCATCGAGGTCCGCCAGGGTCCGTTCTCGAGCCCCGAACTCCTGGAAGCGCACCGGGCGTACTGGGAGGTCAACGTGGGGCGTCTGCTCCGCGTCGTCTCCGGGGAGGCCGTGCCCTGCTTCGAGGAGTTCTGGGAGGAGTCGGGTGGCTTCGTCGAGCCGCTCGGCATGGCGGCCTATACCGTGCTCGCCGGCATGCGGGAGGCCGGGGCGGCGCCAGAGGTGCTCGCGCAGTTGGAGGAGACGCTCTACACGCACCTCGCGCGCGTGCCCGAGGACACGGCGAAGGTGCTCGGGGCGGTGCTGCGCGAACGCCTGCGGGGCTGAGGAGGGCTCTGCGCTCAGCGCTGGCGGAGGAAGCCTTCCAGCACGCCGGCGACGTTGGTGCCGATCTCATCCACCGCGTAGCCGCCTTCCTGCACGAACACCGTCGGCCGCTTCAGCCCGGCCAGCCGCTGGCCGATGAGCGGGTAGTGCTCCTGGGCGAGCTTGAAGGCGCTGATGGGGTCGCCCTCGTAGGTATCGACGCCGAGCGACACCACCAGCGCATCGGGCGAGAACGTGGCGAGGGCGTCCATCGCGGCATCCAGGGCGGTGCTGTACTCCTTCCAGACGGTGCCGCGCGGCAGGGGGAGGTTGAGGGTGTAGCCCTCTCCCGCGCCCGCGCCGCGCTCATCGGCATAGCCGAGGAAGTAGGGGTACTCCGTCTCCGGGGTCGCGTGGATGGAGACGAACAGCACGTCGGAGCGCTCCCAGAAGATGTCCTGGGTGCCGTTGCCGTGGTGGTAGTCCACGTCGAGCACCGCCACCCGGGCGAAGCCTCGATCCCGCAGGTGCTGCGCCGCCAGGGCGGCGTTGTTGAGGAAGCAGTAGCCGCCGTAGAGCGAGTGCCCGGCATGGTGTCCGGGCGGACGGCACAGGGCGTAGGCGCTCTTCTCGCCCTCGGCGACCAGCGCGGCGGCGGTCAGCGCGCAGTGCGCGGCGGCGAGCGCGGCCTCCCAGGTGCCCTCGACGATGGGCGTGCTGGCGTCGAAGGCGTAGTAGCCCATCCGGCCGTTGATGCCGGAGGGGATGTAGTCCCGGCGCAGGCCGCGGGCGGGAAAGCCGCTCGGCAGCATGAAGCCCTGCTTGCCCAGCGCCCGCCACTCGTCATGGGCGGTGCGCAGGAACTCGACGAACCCGGCGTCATGGACGCGCAGCAGCGACTCCTGGGGGAACGTACGGGGCTCGAGCACCTCGAACCCGGCGCGCTCCACGGCCTTCAGGATGTAGTCGGCGCGCACCGGCATCTCGAAGCACGGCACCAGCTCGCCGCGATGCAGTTCCTTGCCTCCGTCATGGCGGGCGTGCAGCGGGGAATGAACGACTTTCACCGGGGGAGTCTCCAGGGCTGAAGGAGCAGCGGCCCGGCGAGTTGTAACGCAGCGCGGGTCCGCCCTCCAAGGAGGGGGGCTGCCTCCCCGGCACGAGGGTGAAGTGGAGCAACACCCGGCGGCGGAGCAGCCAGCCAGCGGGAAAAAATCGAGTTCGTCAGGTTCCCGGAGCGGAGCGCGTCGTTGGACTCGAACGCCAGACATCGCGAGAAGCCACCGGGCCGCCGCCGCGGGCCATCCGCCGCGCCCGCGTCAGGCCTCGCGCCGAGCCACCGTCTGGGGGGACCCACCCCCTGACCGAGAGGTTCGCGAATGGCGACGACTTCCCGCATCAAGCAGGCCATCGTGTTTGGACGGAATCCGCATCAGTCCGATTCCTTCGACACGGAGGCGGAGGCGGCCGAAGCCCTGGGCATCGAGACGTTCCAGCTCGACCTGCATGCCTTGCTGGAGGGCAACACGGACCGGGCGCTCGCCGCCATTCCCGAGCGGGGCCACCTGCGGCTGCTCTACCGGGGATGGATGCTCACGGGGGAGGAGTACGAGGCGCTGGACGAGGCGCTCGGCGAGCTGGGCCACGAGCTGCTGACGACTCCCGCGGAGTACGCGGCGGCGCACTACCTCCCGAACTGGTACCCGCGGCTGAAGGGGTACACGGCCCGCTCCGTGTGGACCGAGGGCCCGGATGCGTTGGAGGCGTGGCATGCGGCGCAGGAGCTGGGCTCGCCGCCGTGGCTGGTGAAGGACCACGTGAAGTCGGCGAAGGAGCGCTGGGCGGAGGCGTGCTTCGTTCCGGAGGGTGCCACGCGAGAGGACTTCGAGCGGATCTGCGCCGCGCTGCTCGAGGAGCGCGGAGACCGTTTCGAGCGGGGGTTCGTGGTGAGGCGCTTCCTGCCGTTCAAGGTGCGGGGGCGGACGCCGAGCGGGCCGGCGCATCTCGAGTTCCGCCTGTTCTTCGGGCGCGGGCGGCTGCTGGCGGCGGAGTCCTATGACGACTTCGATGTGGACGTCCCGGACTTCACGGCCTTCGAGCGGCTCGCACGGAAGGTCGACGCGCGCTTCTTCACCATGGACGTCGCGATGCTCGAGGACGGCCGCTGGGTGGTGGTCGAGGTGAATGATGGAGGGGTCTCCGGGCTCCCGGCGAGCATCGACCCCCGCGAACTGTTCGCGGCGTTGCTGGGCGTGGAGCGTTGACGTTGACTGACACACCCTCCGGCCGGGCTGACATGTCACTCGCCTCCGCTGACGTGTCACATGCCCTGGCCAGGACGTCCTGACCGGAGGCGCTCCCTCTGAAGGGCTTCAGGCACGTGCATTGCTTCGGAACCGGAGCACGCGCACGAAGCGCGTGCCGCCGTGTTCAAAGGAATGAAGGACATGCCCTCTCTTCTCCGCTCCTCGTCCCAGCGTCCTGGTGTGTCCAGGCTCCTGTCCTGGTTGGCCTGTGCCGGGCTGGGTCTCGCCGCCGCTGGTTGCGAGCCGACCGACGACGGCAAGGAAGACCCGCTCGACTACACGCACCCGTTGGAGGAGGGGACGCCCATCTGCGGCCGGCCCGACTTCAACGAGATGTTCCCCTTCTCCATCCGCTCCGGGACCCTCCCGGTGCTAGTGCACTACTACAAGGAGTCGGAGCGGGAGACGGCCCAGCAGGTGCTCGCGTTCGTCGAGAAGGGCTGGGACTACCATGTCAACCGGCTCGGCATGCGCCCGGCGCTCACGGACCAGGGCGAGTGCGGACCCGATGAAGCCTTCGACGTGTTCGTCTGGAAGGGGCACCGCAGCTGCCTCGTCAACGTGCTCTCGGGGGAGCCCTCCACCGCGTGGGATGACCGGCGCGGGTACATGGTGGTGGATGCGTGGGGCCCCTATGGCGGACCCGAGCTCGAGGAGACCGTGGTCCATGAGATGGCGCACGCCTCGCAGGCCGCGGACGATTGGTACGAGGCCCCGCACACCTTCGAGATGTCCGCCGTCTTCACGGACCAGGTGTACGCGGACCGCTACATCAAGACCTACTTCGACGACTTCCAGGCGCACCCGGACTGGGCGCTCGACCGCGATGACAAGTACGACACCTGGTACATGTACGGCTCCTCCATGTACCTGCTCTACTTGAAGGATCGCTTCTTCGGGGGAGACGCGCGGTTCCTCTCGCGCATGTGGCTCGACTCGCGCAACCCGCCGGGCGCGCAGGATGACCAGACGCTCAACGAGCCGGACTTCGCCGATGCGCTCGACACGATGCTGAAGGACCAGGGCTCGAGCTACGTGGAGACCGTCCCCGAGTTCTCGCGCTGGCGCTGGTACACCGGCGATCATGTGGACGACCGCCACTTCCGTCACTTCAAGGACGGGCTGGACAACCTGAAGGCGGCGAAGCTCGCGCTGGCGGCCCAGCAGGAGGCCGTGCCGGGCACCGTCTCCATCACCGAGAACGCGCCGATGATGCTCGGCACGAGCTACATCGAGCTGTCGGCCGGCGTGGGCACGCCCCAGCCGGTGTACGTGTCGCTGAACGCCCCGGGTGATGCGGGGCGCCGCTTCGTCGTCCAGGCCGTGCCCGGGCTGACGCCGGACTCGGATGGTGAGTTCTTGGACCTCTCCTCGGGCCCGAAGGAGCTGAAGTTCGCGGCGGACCAGAAGCGGACCCTCATCGTGACCGTCCTGCCGACGGGTCCGTACGATCCCGACACGAGGACCGAGGATCGGTACCCCTTCGCGATCGTCGTCTCGGACAAGCCGTAGCCGATGGGGTGGGCTCCCGGGCTCGCCTGGGGGGGAGCCAGGTAGAAAGGTGACAGAGGCTCGAGTGGCGATGGCGTCAGCCGGGCGAGGGCGTTAAGGGTGAGCCCCATGGAGCCCACCACCGACCTGGCCACCTGTCTGCTCTGTGGCGCTGGAGCCTCTCCGGCGCTGAACCTGCCGCGCTTCGCTGGCGCCTCGTGTCAGGGCTGTGCCCAGCGCGTGGGCCACCTGCTGGTGCAGGAGCCCACGCTGCTGACGGACATCTGGCCGCTGCTCGCAGACGACGCGGAGCTGGAGGAGCCCGAGCCCACCGTGCAGCGCGCGGATGGGAAGACGGTGGAGCTGCGCCAGGTCATCGCGGAGATGAAGCGCGAGCTGTCGGTCGAGGACCGCATGAAGCTCGCCGAGATGTACGGCGAGATTGGTCTCATCCGCGAGCAGCTCGAGGAGTGTGGCCGGGTGCTCGTCGCCGCATCCGCTCCCGCCCTGGCCCAGCGTGCGCTCGACGTGCTCTTCTCGCCCGAGCTGTGCTCGCCCCGCGGAATCGAGGAGCTCCGCGGGCGCTTGTTCCCGGCCTGACGGGAGCGGGGAAACCGCTCAGCCGCGCACCACGGCCACCGGCGTCAGGGCCATGGGGCGCTTGTCCGGCGTGCACATGTCCCCGTCCGCCGGGCGCTTCCCGAAGAAGAGCTGGTTGCCCTCCACCTTCACGATGTCGTGGTCCGTTCCGCACGCCGTCACCGGCCGCAGGAACACGCACCCCGTCGTGCTCGTCTCCTGCTCCTCGCCCACCTTCCACGTGCCCGTCCCGCACTTCGCGCCCTGGAACCAGTCCGCCACCGGCTGCACGTGCGCCGTCATGTAGTGCCGGGCGAAGCCGAAGTTGCCCTCCGTCGCCCCCGCCACCTTCTCCGAGTCCTTCAGCAGCGTGTACGGGCCCTCGAAGCGCGCGGTGAACAGCCGCGCCGTGCAGCCCGCGTCGCCGAACGTCTCGAACTTCAGCGCCCAGTCCTTCTCCGTCAGGTTGAAGTTGCGCTTGAAGTACGTCTTCGAACCGTCCGGGTTGGGCATCGACTCGCACACCGCGCTCGTCCACGCGCCCGTCAGCTCATTCGTCTTCACGCGCGTGGCCGAGGCTCCCCCCGTGGTGGCACAGCCGGCCGCGAGGCCCAGGGTGGCAACGGTCAGCGCGAGGCGGTTCATCGTCTTCATGGTCTGCTCCAGAGGATGGGCTCCGGCCGCTCCGTGCGGCCCGGGCGAGCCAAGAAATGCCCCGGAACCACCCCTTGCGAAAACGCTGGAGATTGCAGGGGGGGCATGCGAATTTGCAGGTCGTGCCCGACTGGAACGATCTCCGCTACTTCCTCGCCATCGCGCGGGAGGGGACGCTCGCCGCGGCGGCGCGGGGCCTGGAGGTGGATGCCTCCACGGTGGGACGGCGGCTCGCGGCGCTGGAGGAGGAGCTGGGCTCGAAGCTCTTCGACCGGACGCCCGCGGGGCTGGTGCTGACGGACGCGGGGCGGGGCATCCACTCGGCGGTGGAGGAGATGGAGGCGGCGGCGCTCGCGGTGGAGCGGCGGGCCAGCGGCGAGGACGCGCGCCTGGAGGGCGTGGTGCGCATCACCCTCACCGAGGCCTTCGCGGTGGATGTGGTGCTGCCGCGCTTCTCGCCCTTCCGCGAGCGCCACCCCGGCATCGAGGTGCAGTTCCTCACCGACTACGGCGCGCTGGACCTGGCCCGGCGCGAGGCGGACATCGCCATCCGCCTCACCCGGCCGCAGGACGGCACGCTGGTGGCGCGCAAGGTGGGGGAGATCGCCATCGCGCCCTATGCCTCGGAGGCGTACCTGGAGCGGCGCGGCCCGCCGGACCCGGCGCGGGGGTTCGCCGGCCATGACGTCATCGGCTACGCGGACGCCGCGGCGAAGTGGCCCGAGGCCCGCTGGCTGGCCGAGGCCGCTCCGGGCGCGCGGGTGGCGGTGCGCTGCAACTCGTTGCTGTCGGTGGTGACGGCCGCCGTCGCGGGCATGGGCGTGGGGGTGATGCCGTGCCTGTGTGGAGACCGCGAGCCGGGCCTGCGGCGGGTGGCGCCCCTGGTGGCCTCGCTGCGCCGTGACATCTGGCTGGTGGTCCACGCGGATTTGCAGCACAACGCGCGGGTGCGCGCCACCCTCCACTTCCTCACCGAGCTCATCCAACGCGAGCGCCCGCTCCTGTCCGGAGAGGGGCGTCCTGCCCCGCGTGGCTCCGGGAGGCGGTCCTCGTGAGCAAGTTCCTCGGCCTGCTGGCCGTCAGTCTCCTGCTCGGTGCCTTCGCCCGGCGCAGCGGCCGCTTCCCGGAGCAGACGGCGCTGGTCCTCAACGCCTTCGTGCTCAACATCGCGCTGCCCGCGCTGGTGCTGCGCGCGGTGCACAGCCTGACGCTCGCCCCCGCGTTGCTCGTTGCCGCCGCCACGCCCTGGCTCGTCTTCGGGAGCTCGTGGCTCTTCTTCCGTGCCCTGGGCCCGCGGCTGGGCTTTCCACCCGGCACCGTGGCGGCGCTCGTGCTCACCGGCGGGTTGAGCAACACCGCCTTCGTGGGCCTGCCCCTGATCGAGGGCCTCATGGGCCACGAGGCGCAGCAGGTGGCCGTCGTCGTGGATCAGCTCGGCTCGTTCATGGTGCTGGGCACGGTGGCCACCCTCTTCGCCGCGCGCGCCGCTGCGAAGGACCCCCGTACCGGGGCGCTGCTGCGCAAGGTGGTGGGCTTTCCGCCCTTCCTCGCCCTGGTGGCCGCGTTCCTCCTGCAGCCGTGGGACTGGCCCGAGTGGGTGGACGTGGTCCTCGGCCGGCTGGGAGACATGCTCACGCCGATGGCGCTCTTCTCGGTGGGTTTCCAGTTGCGGCCCTCGGGCGTGAAGGGCCGGGTGCGCGCGCTCGCGCTGGGGCTCGGTTACAAGCTGGCGCTGGCGCCGCTCGCCATCGCGCTCCTGTTGCTGCTCGTGCCCGGCATGGGCCGGCTCACCTTCGAGGTGTCCGTTCTCCAGGCCGGCATGGCTCCCATGGTCACTTCCGCCATCCTCGCCACGGACAACGGGTTGGACCCGGAGCTCTCCGCCCTCATGGTGGGGCTGGGCATCCCGCTCTCGTTCGCCACGGTGCCCTGCGTGCTGTGGTTGCTGCGCTGAGCGCCTACGCGAAGGCCTGCGTGGCGTAGGCGATCTCCAGCCCCTCCTTGCGCATGCGCAGCCGCGTGCGCGACAGCCAGTGGCAGTGCGGGCAGTAGCTGTGGGCGCCGTTGCCCGGTGTGCTGCGGATGGTCACCGCACCGCCGCACAGCATGCAGCCCTCGGGCAGGGTGAACTCCGAGATGGCCTCGCCCGTGTTCTTGTCAGTTGATCCGGTCATGCCCTTTCACGTAACGCAGCAATCGGCGGCCACAAGTCGCCGGGCCGCGATTTCCGGGCACCCTTGGAGGGCAGGCAGGCGGGCCTGTAGCGCCTACCGTCCCATCGCCTGCTGTTCACGGCCGCACACCGCAACCCGGCGAAGGCAGGGACTCGTCTTGGCACGCCGCTTTCAAGAGAAAGGCGTTCCAGAGGGGGGAGGGTGGGCATGGAGATTGCGCGAGTCGCGCTTCGCCGGCGTGGGAAGAACTGGGGTGTGGAGGTGACCCTCAAGGAGGGTGGGGTGCGGCGCTATCGCTACGGCAGCGAGGCGCAGGCGCGCTACTTCGCCGCCGTGTTCGAGCTGGGGCCGCGCTGGCTGCCGCCGGTGCCGTCGCGGGGCAGGCGCTCGAGGGCCGGGGCACCCTCCGCCGGGAGGGCAGCGAGCGGCCCCGGGTAGGCCCAGGGGGTCCGGGCATCCCCCGGGCCCCCGTGGGGGTTCCGGAGAGGCCGCGCACCTGCTAGGAGTCACGCCTCATGAGCAAGAGCAACTACACCCCCCGCCCGAACCGCGAGCCCATCACCCGTGAGACGGACCCTGCTGGCCGCTGGTCCGCGAAGTTCCCGGACATGATTGGCTACAAGAACCAGGGCGGCGGCAAGGTGCCCGCGGACTACGGCTGGAACACCAATCCCAAGCAGTGGCAGGAGGAGATGACGCCCGAGTCCCTCGCCACCGAGTACCGCAACCTGGTGATTCCGCGTCTCGCCGTGCCGGCTCCCGCCGCGCTGCCCGAGGGCGCGAAGACGGAGTCCAAGTAGCTCAGGTGAAGGGCAGGGCCGCGAGACGCTCCCGGAAGATCTCCAGCGTCTCGCGCAGCTCCGTGTCGTTGAAGGACTGCTCGAGGTTCGCGCGCACCTTGCGCAGGAAGGCGTCGAACACCGGCGCCCGGCCGTAGAGCGCCTCCGCCACGGCCACCGCCTCCCGCAGCACCCGCTCGGCGCCCGGCGAGCCCAGGAACAGGTGCATCGCCGCCTGCTCCAGCCGCGCCCCGCACGCCGCCCATACCGCCCGGTCGTGCGCCGCCAGCGTGCGCTGCGTCAGCTCCGCGCCCACCCGCCCCAGCTCCCCGAGGAAGGGCTCCATCAGCGACTGGAACTCCCCTGCGGGCAGCTCCGGCAGTGAGGCCAGCGCGCGCAGGCGCTCGCGCTGCTCCACCAGCAGGCGCTTGTCCCGCGTCTTCATCGTCAGCGAGGCGTTCATCCCGGCGAAGGCCGCCAGCATCTCCTCTAGCCGCCGCGCCATCCCCGGCACCTCCCGGGGCGTGGAGGCCGCCGCCTTCTCCAGCCTCGACTGCAGCGAGCGCCGCAGCTCCGCCACCGCGCCGCGCAGCACGGCCGCCGCCGTCACCTGTCCCTGGTAGCCCGGCACCACGTCCTCGCGCCGCACGTCCGCGAACGCCGCCGCCGTGAGGTACACGAGGTCCCCTATCTGCGCGCGGAAGTCGGCGCGGAACGACTGCAGCTCCGCCATGAGTGCCCAGCGATCGCTCACCACCTCGGGCCGCCGCACCCGCTGGCCCAGGTCCGCCACGCGCCGCGACAGCCGCCCCGCGCACGCGCCCAGCACCACCTCCACCTCCCGCTCCAGCCGCTCGTCGACGCCCGCCGGTGGGGGCTCCCACGCGCCCTCGCGAGCCGCCTCCGCGGGCGGCGGGAAGGCCTCGTGGATGGCCGACACGAGGGCGTTCACGTCCACCACCGTGTCCCGGATGGCCGGGGCCATCGTCTCCCACAGCGACAGGTCCGCCCCCGCCGTCTCCTCCAGCGTGGTGGGCTCGTACTTGACGATGTTGAGGTGCCCCAGCCGGTCGATGGCCACCGCGGCGGCCCGGTACACGCGCTCCAGCCGCGAGGCCAGCTCCCGGTAGGTGAGCTCCTCGAGCAGCACCTTCAGCCGCGGAGACAGCGTGTCCTGCGGGGCTCGGGGCTTCTTCTCCGGGGAGGGCATGCCCCCAGGCTAAGCCATCCCACGGGCCTTGTGGACGAGGGCATCCGCCAGACAGTCCACTGCCCGTGGCCCGCCCTGGCGCAGGAAGAGGTTGGGCTCGGTGATCTCCAGCTCCATCAGCCGCAGCGCGCCCTGCTCGTCCCGCGCCACGTCCACCCGGGCGTAGAGCAGCTCGAAGCCCGTGGCGGCGAGCACCTGGCGGGCGAAGGCGCGCTCGTCCTCGGAGGAGGGGGCCGACTCGGCGGCGGTGGCGTCGTAGCCCGGGTTGCCCGAGAGCGCGGGGGGCCGCTTGATGGCGTGGGTGTGCTCGCCACCCAGGAAGAGGATGGAGCGCTCGCCATGGCTCTCCACCGAGGCCAGATAGGGCTGCACCATCATGTCCTTGTGCGGGAGGACCCGCTCCACCAGCGCCTGGGCGGCGGGGAGGTCCTCGGGCTTGCGGACGCGCAGTGTGTCACGCGCGCCCGCGGACACCGCCGGCTTCACCACCGCATCGCTCCAGCCTCGCCCGGCGAGCAGCGCCTTCACGTCCACCCGCGAGCCGCGCTCCATCCAGGCGGTGGGGACGATGGCCACGCCGCGCGCCTCGAGCTCGCGCAGGTACCCCTTGTGCGTGTTCCAGCGGAGCACCTCGGGTGGATTCCACAGCGGGCAGCGGGCCCCGGCGCGTTCGGCCCAGGCGACGAACTCATCGCGGCGCGCATCCGAGTCCCAGGCCGTGCGGATGAGCGCGAGCCGGAAGCGGCTCCAGTCCACCGAGGGGTCGTCCCAGATGACGGGCCCGGCCTTCAGGCCCCGGGCGGCGAGCGCGTCGGCGAGGAGCTGCTCGTCGGGCAGGCACTCGGGGAAGGTGGACGCGGTGACGAGGGCGATGTCGAAGGCGTTCCAATTCGCGGGCATGGCGGGTGTGTAGATAGCGGTTCACGCGCGGCCCGGACACCGAAAGTTCACGCCCGGGAGGCGGCTTGCCGCGGCTTGCCCTCCGCCGAGGGGTTCTCGCCAGTGAGGGCGATCTCCCGGCATCCCGTACGGAGCCGGGTGAGGATCGCATCGGCGAGCACCGGGTCTCCGAAGCGCCCGGCCCACTCGGCTGGAGGGAGGCTCGAGGTGACGAGGAGGGCCTTCTTGCCCGCGCGCTCGGAGACCACGTCGTAGAAGTCTCCCTCACCGTCCGCCTTCATGGGCTTGAGCCCGAGATCCTCCAGGATGAGGAGGTCCACTCCGGCGAGCTCGGCCAGCTTCTGGTCGTAGGCGCCGGCGGCGCGTGCCGCCGCGAGCTGCTCGAGCATCCGCGCGGCCGGCATGTACAGGACCTTGTGTCCCCGGCTCACCGCCTCGTTGCCCAGCGCCTGCGCCAGGTGCGACTTGCCCGCGCCGCTCGGCCCCACGAGGAGGACGTTCCGCGCCTCCTCGACGAAATGACACGTCCCCAGCTGTGCGAGCTCCTTCTGCGGGAGTCCGGGCTGCGCGCTGGCGTCGAACGTGTCCAGCCGCATCCGCGGGTCCAGGGCCATCGAGCGGAGCTTCACCTCATGCTGGTCCGGGCGCGGGCTGAGCTCCTGCATCCAATACCAGTCGAGCCAGCAGGCGAAGTCATTGGATTTCCGGAGCTTCGGGTTGGATTGCGGCCGGGGCGCCTCCTTCCAGGTCTTGTACTGCTTCATCTGCGCGGACCAGTACTCAGCGGCCAACGCATCGGTCTCGCGGAGCGTGGCCTCCGGGTCGGACACCAGGCGCCGGAAGAACTCCAGCACCTCCAGCTCGGGCGCCATGCGGCAATAGCGCTCGTCGTCGAGCAGGTTGTCGGCATAACGCCTGTCGAGCGCCTGGGTGTTCTCAAGGAGCGTGAGCGCCGCCTTGATGTTGCTGCGGAGCAGAAACCACCAACCGACGTTGCGAAGGACGCCCCCGCCCTGGACCTTCTGCTCCCGCCCGAACAGGCCGAGCTTCTCGGCGAGCTGGGCGATGGGCTCGAACAGCGGAACCTTCAGCGCGCGATCCTTCGAGATGCACCCCATGGAGAGCAGGGTGATGTAGGGCAGGAAGTCGCCCGCTTGTGCACCCGGATGGAGGGTGCCCATGTTCTTGAGCGAGTCCGAGAGGGCGGGCATGGCTCCGCTGTTGGCGCCAAACCCGCCATCGACGATGGGAAGCTCGTCGAAGGCTGGCTTGAAGAGGGGCATGACGACGGGAAACGAGGAGCACGCGAGCGCGGCCGAGAGCAGGGTGTAGTGGGCCGCGTCGGGTGCGTAGGAGTGCGCGGTCCTCAACTGCCCGGTGTTCAGATCGAAGGCGCTGATGGTGACCGGTTTCCTCAGGTCACACAGCCTCAGCGGCTTTCCATCCCGGCCCGTGAAATGTTTCTCCAGGAAGCCCAGCATGCCCCTGGTGCTGACCATGGGCACGACCCCGGAGAGCATCCTGAGCACGCTCGTCGGGGTCAGCTTGAGCAACTGCAGGAATTCGTTGTCGAACTCGATGCACTCGTCGATGGCCCGGTCGGCGGGGACCCCGTCGGACAGCAGAGTGGCCAGCTTGAGGCTGATGATTCCGCCATGGGAGGTGCCCGCGAACAGGTCGACCCGATCCAGGAAGCCGGGGAACTGCGCTTCGATCTTCTTGAGAATGCGGATGGAGATCACCGGACTCGGGCCACCATCGAATGCGAGGATCTTCCGCTGCATTGGAACCATGTTGGCCTGCTCTTTCATGGGATACCGCCGGGAGTGTAGCTCCCTGGAGCGCTGCTCAGTCCACCCGGGGCTGGTAGGGCGCCAGCTTCATCGTCGTCGGCGTCTGCGTTTCACAGCAGTCCTTCAAGAGCGCGCTGATGGCCGCGTAGTCGGGGTGCTTCTCGAAGAAGACCTTCCACTCGTTCATCGCGACCTCGGGCTGTGTCGGCAACAACCACACATTCATGACCTCGCATCCCGCGGCGCCGTCCTCGGTGTGGCAGGCGGTGAGCAGCTTCCACTGGAGCTGCTCGACATAGGCGGGCATCAGCTTCTGGGAGTATTGCTGAAACTCGAGCAACCGGTTGGGCTTGAGCTTCATCACTGCTCTCAACACGTATTCACTGCTCATGGTCTGGCTCCGGGCTGTTTGCTTTCAATGGGGCGGCTTGGTGTCCCGCGCGAGGCGCGGGACGTGGTGAGACGATAGAGCCGAGGAGGCCTCCGGCGCTGTGATCCACTCCACAGGCCTTCCCACGGGGCCGTCAGGCAGCTGGAGCGGCGGAGGGCGCTCCAGGGTTGCCGGGGCTTGAGGATATGCTGAGCGCATGAACGACAGAACGGGCGGGCTGGGGCGAGCGCGGTTGGAGCGGCTCATTGCAGGCGCAATGACCGCGCCCAGTGGGGACAACTGCCAGCCCTGGACGTTCCGCTGGACAGGGCAGGAACTGGCCATCCGCTATGACCAGGAGCGCGGCCAGCACCGCGTCAACCACGGCCGTCATGCGGCGTACCTCTCCCTGGGCTGTGTGCTGGAGGCGCTCTCCCTGGCGGCGAGTGCGGAGGAGCTCCGGAGCGAGGAGACGCTCCACCTGGAGGACCCCGGGGCTGGCACCTGGGCGACGGTGCGTTTCCGTGCCGGTGCGGTGCCCGATGCCCTCGCAGGGACGCTGGCCCAGCGGTGCACGGACCGCCGGCTCTACCGCCGTGGCTCGATCTCCCCGGCCACGCTTCAGGCCCTGCGTGAAGAGGCGGGCGGCGTCCAGGACTCCAGCTTGCACGTGCTGGAGCGGCTTCCCGGCGAGCTGCTCGCGTACTGCGCGAAGGCGGACTCCTTCGTCTGGCGTGAGGCCACCGCCTACCGTGATGTCATGCGATGGATCCGTTTCTCCCCGGAGGAGGTGGAGCGCACGCGTGACGGCATCGCCTGGCGCGCGCTGGGGCCATGGGTGCCCACGGTGCCGGGCCTGCGGCTCGCCAGGTCCCCCGCCGCACGGGAGCTGGTGGAGCGGCTCCGCCTGTACACCGTGTCTTCCCTCTGGGCCCGTGCGCAGTTGGAGTCCGCGGCCGCGCTGCTCTGCTTGACGGTGCACTCCCTCGAGCGGTCAGCGCTCGTGTCGGCGGGGCGGCGGATGCTGCGCAGCTGGCTTCGCTTGAACCAGGCCGGCTACGCCGTCCAGCCGTTCGCCCTTCCCGCCCTTCCGGTCTACATGGTGCGCGCCGGAGGGCTCCCGGACGGCACGCGGCCGGAGTTCGAGGCGCTCTTCCGTGAAGGGCATGGCGTGCTCTCCCGGGCCTTCGGTCTGGCCGGGCCCGAGCTGCCCGTCATGCTGCTTCGCACCGGCGTGGCGCCCCCCCTCCCGCGGGAGCTGAGGGCGCTGCGCCGCACGGTCCCGCAGGTGTTCGAGTGGGCCGGGCCCTCCTGAGCGCTCGTGGCGCGCAGGGGGCCCGGCCCGGCTCGCTAGGTGCCCGTGGCCTGCTGGGTGCGCCTGGGCAGCGTCACCACGAACTCGGAGAACTTCCCCTCCTCGGTCTCCAGGGTCAGGGTGCCGCCATTGCCCTGCACCACGATCTCATGGCTGATGGACAGGCCCAACCCGGTGCCCTGGCCCGCGGGCTTGGTGGTGAAGAACGGGTTGAAGATCTTGTCCCGGTGGGCCGCCAGGATGCCGACGCCATTGTCCCAGACCCGGATCTCCACCCGGTCCCCTAGCTCGCGCGTGGTGACCTTCACCTTCGGCACGAAGCCCTCCTCGTGGAGGGTGCGCTGCTTCTGGTCCACCGCGTAGCAGGCGTTGTTCACCAGGTTCACGACCACGCGGCCGATCTCCTGCGGCACCACGGTGACGGGCTGGATGCCTGAATCATAGAGGGTCTCCACCTCCACGCTGAGCGCGGCGTTCTGCGCCAGCATCCCCTGGTACGCCAGGTTGACGTACTCCTTGACCACCTGGTTCAGCTCCACCTCGCGCCGGTCTCCGGTGCCGGTGCGCGAGTGCTCCAGCATCGCGCGCACGATGTTGTCCGCCCGGATGCCATGCCCATGGATCTTCTCCAGGCCCTGCCGCACCTCGCCCAGGATGTCCCGGAGGGACGCCGCGTCCATCTGGGGCTGTGCCAGTGCGTCCCCCGCCTCCGAGACGAGCTCCAGCGACAGCTGCGCGAAGTTGTTGATGAAATTGAGCGGGTTCTTGATCTCGTGCGCGATGCCGGAGGTGAGTGTGCCCAGGGAGGCGAGCTTCTCCTGCACGATCAGCTGCCGCTGGGTGTCCTTGAGCCGCTGGAGTGTCTCGGACAGCTCCGCGTTGCTCCGGACCAGCTCGCGGGTCTTCTCCTTCACGCGCTGGTCCAGCGTGTCGTAGAGCCGCGCGTTCTCCAGCGAGATCGCCGCCTGGGCCGCCAGCAAATCCAACACCTGGCACCGGTCCGGGGTGAAGGCTCCAGCCACCAGGTCATTCTCCAGGTAGAGCACGCCCACCAGCTTCTGCTGCTTGATGACGGGCATGCAGAGCACGGATTTGGCGCGTGGCCGTAGCGGTCCGGACTGGAAGGGGCCGTCGCCGGTCTCGTCGCCCAGCACTACCCGCTGATGCGTCCGCTCCACGTACCGCACGACGGCGGTGGACATCTCCACGCCGCCCTCGTCCTGCGCCATCTTCAGCCGCAGGTCCTCGCCCTCATTGCCGGGCGCCCACGCCTCGACCACCAGGGGGCTGTCCCCCTTGAGCAGCAGCAGGCCGCGCTGCGCGCCGGCGTTCTCCAGGATGGTGCTCATGAGCTTGCGCAGCAACTCGTCCAGCACGATCTCCCCGGAGATGACCTGGGAGGCCTTGAGCACCGTGGTGATGTCCAGCGCCGAGCTCCCGCTGGCCGGCGTGGCGTCGAAGGTGGGGTCCTTCTTGAGCAGCTCCCGGTACTTTTGTTCGAGCTGGGCCACCTTTCCCTCGGCGCCCCACCGCCGGTAGGCGTACCGGGCGTCGTGCAGGTACATGGCGGCCAGCCGCCGACGGCCGCGGGACAGGTGATAGCGCCCGGCCAGCTCGCTGGCGATGGCCTGGAGCATCACGGACCCCTGGGAGACCGCGGCCTCGATGGCCTGGTTGAACAGCTCCATGGCCTCACCGTGCTGGCCGCGCGCGCGGGCCCATTCCGCGCTCGCCACCAGGTAGCGTGCCTGGAACGTGTCCGGGTTGCTGTCCGCCCACAGCCGCAGCCGCCGCAGGTTGGCCTCCATCGTCGCGGCGTGCTTCTCCTGCTCTTCCGCGCTGGCGTCCGGGTACGCATCCGCGGTCACCAGCGTCTGGAAGAGGATGCCCTCGATCTGCGCCACGTGCCCGGAGAGGGACGTCTTCACGAGCCGGTCCACCTCCACGGCCGTCTTGATGCCCCGCTCGCGCTCTCCGTACAGGTAGATGGGCAGGATCTCGAAGACGGGGAGGATGAGCTGCATGAGCGAGGGCGTCTTGCGCACCTCCTCCAGCTGGGCCGGAGAGGTCCCCTGGCGCAGCCAGATGGGGAACTGCTGGAGTGCCAGCAGCGAGCTGCGCATGGTGTGGTTCCTCATCCGCTCCTGGAACTCCATGTGCATCTGCGCGCGGGCCTGCTGGGAGCGCAACTCGTCGCCGTTGATCGCCGCCAGCATGGCCAGGCGCTGCGCGGCCAGGCTGGTGATGTTGACGGCCCCCACCTGGATGGCCTGGGTGTAGGCCTCCTCCACCAAGGCCAGCGTCTCCTTGAGCGGCCGCCGCCAGGGATGGATGAAGGCGGCGAACATGTAGCGCACCGACACCCGGGTGCCGGGGGCGTCGAAGCGGTCGCTGAACTCCATGGCCACCCGGCCGAACTCATAGCCGGCGGCGAACTCGTCCTTGCCGCACAGGCTGATGCCGTACGCGGTGAAGCCGGCGCTGCTGCCGGGCGCCAGGCCGTGGTCGATGGCCCGGTTCACCAGCAGGGCGGCCGTCAGCGCGTACAGCTCCGGGAACAGATAGCCGCCGATGAGCGCCACGCGCGAGAGCAGGGCGACGCGGCACAGCTCCTCCGCATCCGTGCAGGCCGGCAGCTGCGCGAGGCTGGCGATCTCCCGGGTGGCCATCCGCTCCTTCAGCTTCGCCACCTCGGCGGCGGCCGCTGGCCCCATCGCCTCGCCGTCCGGCAGCTCGAGCCCGAAGTGCCGCAGACCCGCCCGCGCCGGCTTCATCGACTCCTTGTAGCGGCCGCGGATGACATAGACATCGATCAACAGGATGTAGAGGTCCCGGCGCTGCTCGTTGGTGCGGGCGCGGGTCACGAGCCGCTCCAGCTCCGCCTCAGCCTCGTCGTGCTGGCCCACCACGAGCAGGCACTCCGCCCGGCACTGGTGCAGGTCGTACGTCAGCGCGTACTCGGTCTCCCAGGCATTCTCGGGCAGCAGGCTGATGCCCACCTGCAGGTAGTGGAGCGCCGCGGCGAAGGCGGAAGCACTCCGGGCCCGCGTGTCGGCCAGCAGGTTGAGCCGCGCCAGCTGCAGCCGCTGCTCACGGTCCGTCAACAGCTCCACGCAGCGGTCCAGCTGGTCCACCAGCTCGAAGATGCGCGCCTCGCGCTCGGCCTCTGGAATGCGCTCCAGCAGCAGCCGGCCGATCCGCAGGTGGACCGTCTTGCGCTCGTCCGGCGGGAGCAGCTCGTACGCCGCTTGTTGGACGCGGTCGTGCAGGAAGCGGTAGCGCACCCGGGAGAGCTCCTCGGGGGTGGCCTGTTCCGCCCGCACGTACTTGTAGGCGTCGTCCACCGGCACTACCAGGCCCGCCTGCATTGCCTGCCACAGCCGGTGGGTGCTCTGCTCCGCCGGGCAGTCGTCTACCATGACGAGGCGGTCGAGCTGGAACGTGCTGCCCACCGATGCGGCGAGCTGCAGCGTCCGCTGTGCCTCCGGCGGCAGCTCCCGGACGCGCTCCGCCATCAGCAGGGCCACGTCATCGGAGATGCGCAGCTGGCGGATCTGCTCCAGCTCCCACGTCCACCGTCCGCGGTCCGCGTCGAAGTTGAGCAGCTTGCGCGAATACAGCGAGGTGAGGAACTGGTTGAGGAAGAAGGGGTTGCCCTGCGTCTTCTCGTAGGCCAGCGCGGCCAGCGCGCCCAGTTCTTCTCCGTCCTGCACGTGCAGGGTGTCTGAGAGGAGCGCCCGCACGTCCGCCAGCCCGAGCGGCGCGAGGGAGACCTCCTCCACCACGGCCGGTCCCTTGCGCACCTCCTCCAACGCCAGCCGCAGCGGGTGCGCGGCCGCGACCTCGTTGTCCCGGTATGCGCCAATGAGCAGCAGGTGCCCGCCCCAGGGGCTCCGCATCAGCTCCTGGATGAGCTTCAGCGAGGCGGGGTCCGCCCACTGCAGGTCATCCAGGAAGAGCACCAGCCTGTGCTCCCCGCTGGCCAGGGCCGCGACGAAGCGCTGGAAGACCAGGTGGAAGCGGTTCTGCGACTCGGTGGGCCCGAGCGGGGGCACGGCGGGCTGTGGCCCGAGGATCAGCTCCAGCTCGGGGAGCACCTCCACCATCAGCTGGGCGTTGACGCCCAGCGCCGTCGACAGCGCGCCTCGCCACGCTTCGATCTGCTCCTCACGCTCCGCGAGCATCTGCCGGATGACGGCCTGGAGGCTCTGCAGAAGCGCTAGGTACGGGGTGTTCCCCAGCTGCTCGAACTTTCCGACCGCGAAGTAGCCGTGCTGACGGGCCAGCGGCTTCTGCACCTCGTTCACCAGCGAGGACTTGCCCACGCCCGCGTAGCCGGAGACGAGCAG
The DNA here is from genome assembly GCF_042230915.1 of Archangium gephyra. GTDB lineage: Bacteria > Myxococcota > Myxococcia > Myxococcales > Myxococcaceae > Archangium > Archangium gephyra_B. The sequence goes on from NZ_CP102578.1 coordinate 1,514,728, forward strand.
GAGCGAGGTGGTGCCCTGGCTCACGCGCTCGTAGGCGGCGAGCAGCCGCGCCCGCTCCGCCTCGCGTCCGTACAGCTTCTGCGGGAGCTGGAAGCGTGAGGAGACGTCCCGGCGCCCCGGGGTGAAGGCCATCACGCTGCCCGAGGACTCCAGCTCCTGGAGGCACGTTTGCAGATCCACCAGCACCCCGTAGGCACTCTGGTAGCGGTCCTCCGCGTTCTTCGCCATCAGCTTCAGCACCACGCCGCTGAGGGCCTCCGGCACGGCCGGCTGGAGCTGGTGGGGCGGCAGCGGGGTGCCCGCCAGATGGCCATAGATGATGGACATGGCATCCGGGCCGTCGAAGGGCACCTTTCCGGTGAGCAGCTCGTAGAGGATGATGCCAAAGGAATACAGGTCGGTGCGGTAGTCCACGCCCCGGTTCATGCGCCCGGTCTGCTCCGGTGATAGGTACGCCAGGGCGCGTCCCGGCCGGTCCAGCGCCACCGCTGGCGAGCTGTTGAGTTCGAGCCGCGAGGCCCGGTCCAGGTTGGTCAGCTTGACCTGCCCATCATGCGGGTTGACCAGGATGTTGGCCGGCTCGATGCCCTCGTGGATGATATCGCGGCGGTGCAGCTCGCCGATCGCCCGGGCCAGTGCGCAGGCGAGCCGCAGGGCCTGCTCCACCGGCGGGATTCCCTCGCGCAGCAGGCTGCTCAGGGGCACCGCGCCGAAGTCCTCCATCACCAACACCAGGCTGTTGCCGTGCGTCTCCAGGCCGAGCACCCTGGCCACGCCCGGGATGTCCGCCGCGGCGGCGATCTCATAGCCGTAGCGCAGCCGGGCCAGTGCGTCTGCCTTGGGGTACTCGCCCTGCGGGGTGCGCAGCAGGACGGGAGTTTCTCCCTGGCGGCCCCGGAGGAGGACTCCATCACTGCCGTCGAGAAGGACTTCGGAGGTCGTGTAGCCCGGAAGGGTTTTCATGCTGCACCGCCTGGGTTGGAGGAGTCCGGAGTGAGGTCTCTACCTGCTCCGGAGAAACAAGACGCCGCGTGAACCTGATACGCGCCGGCGAAGTGCGGCGCGTGGTGAAGCAAGGATGCACACAGGTGCCCGGCGGGAAGCTGTGACCGGATTCACTGCTCCGGTGACAGATGCGATGATACGTGAAGTCGCAGTGGAGGTGTGATGGACGAGCAGCAGATCTCGATGAGGATGTTGTCGTGTGATGCAGGCCCGCCTGCTCTGATCGCTGTCCGGGTGCTCAAGGCGCTTGAGAAAGAAGTACCCGGCTTCCTGCACAAGGTGGATCTCTTCGCTGGCACCTCGGCGGGCGCCCTGCTGAACACCTGGTTGGCCGCCAGGTTGCCCTCTCCATCGGAGCCTCCTCCCTCCGCGTTCGCCATGGAAGAGCTCCTGGATAAGTGCATCGAGTTCGTGGATGCATCCGTGGCGAACTACCAGGCGGGCCTGGTGGGCTGGGCCCGGTTCCTGACGGGGATCCTCTCCATCAAGTCGGGCCACGGTTTGCGCCAGTCGTTGGAATCCAATTTTGGCTCAAAACGACTTGGGCAGCTCGAGCGGCGTGTGCTGGTGACATCGTTCGACATGGTGAAGAGCAAGCCCAAGCTCTTCACCAACCTGCCCCATCTGAATGGCAGTGATCAGGACACGCGGCTCAGCGACATCATGCGGGCAACGTCCGCGTTTCCCATGGACATGCCCTTGTTCGGGATGAAGGACGCGCAGTACCTGGATGGCTTCCTCGCCGCCAGCAACCCCTCCATCACCGCCCTGGGCTGCGCGAGCTGGTCCCTGCGGATGGCGGCCGAGCAGAAGACCCCGGAGAATCCTCATGCCGGACATGGCTCCCGGTTCATGCCGACCTTCCGGATGCTCTCGTTCGGCATCACCGAGTCGTCACCGGACGCCTTCAATGTGAAGTGGGGTCTGCTCGCGCCGTTCGCCAAGCTGATCGAGCCGCTCGTCGATTGGATGGAGAAGCACAACATCGACTTTCCGCATTTCCCCCAGTGGGGAGTCGTTCAGTGGGAGCTGCTCCGCCCCTTCCTGCTGCCGTTCCTGATGATCTCCGGTCCCTCGCAGCAGACGACCAGCAACGTCGAGTTCCTGATGAGCGAGGGCACGTTCCGCCGGTGCTCGCCCCTGGCGCCCATGGAGGCAATGTTCCAGCAGGCGGTCTTCGGACTCGACACGAAGCAGCTGATCGATATCTCGAAGAAGTGCGCTGACGACTACATCAACGACAAGAACGAGAACGAGAAGTTCTCCTCGCTGGTGCAGTGGGCGAAGAACCACTGGTTCGAGGAGGACCACCAGTGCTGGGGCAGTGCGTTTCCCGGCTGCCATGTGCAGCCGGGAGAGGACGCCGGACCGCAGTTGGCGGCTGTGGGGATACGCAAGTCCTAGCCCCGGCTTCCGGTGCGGCCCATTGCCCGGAGTGCTTCGCGCTCCCGGGCGGCCTGCTCCAGCCGCGCCGACAGGGCTTGGGCGAGCACCTCGACGTGGGGCCGCCGCAGCACCGACAGGTGCTCGCCCGGAACCGGTTGGATGTCGACCCCACCCGCCGCGAGCTGGCGCCAGCCCATGGTGGGCTCGCGCCCGCCGCGGGCTCTGCGCACCTCCTCCGTGGAGAAGAGCACCACCCGGTGCGGGTAGGCCCGGGGCTGGTAGTCGTACGTCCGCCGCGCGTGCAGCGTGAAGAGCTGGAACATGGGCAGCATGGCCGGCTGCCCCAGGGCCAGGAGCTGCTCCTGCTCGGGAACGAACTCGGCCATGGTGGATTTGGCGAGGAACTCGTGCAGCCATCCGCCCAGGTGCTTGCGCTGGAGGCCCGCCCGCAGGCGCGGGAGCAGCCCGGGGTTGGCCTGGCCCTGCTTCCGCAGCGACGCATCCACCAGGTAGAGGTAGTCGTGCAGGTGGGGCCAGAACGTGCGGCGCATGCTCGCGGTCAGCGTCCGGGTGAACTCCAGCAGTGAGGGCCGGTGGCCGGGCAGCGGCGCTGGCTCGTCCACCAGCGCCACCAGTCCCACCTCCTCGTTCGCCTCGGCGAGCTGCACCGCCATTTCGTACGCCACCAGGCAACCGAAGGAGAAGCCGCCCAGGTGGTAGGGGCCCCGTGGCTGCACGGCCCGGAGGGCCTTCAGGTATGTGCGCGCCATGTCCTCCACGCGCTCGTCCGGCGGCTCCAGCCCGTCGAGCCCGCGGGCCTGAAGGCCGTAGAACGGCTGTTCCCGGCCGAGCGCGCGCGCGAGCTCCACGTACGGGAACACCACGCCGCTTGCGGGGTGGACGAAGTAGAGCGGAGGCCGTGAGCCGGACGTCTGGAGGGGCACCAACGGGGAGCCCGGTTCCAGCTCACGGGGCCGCTCCAGCGCCCGCGCCATCTTCTCCACGGTGGAGCCCTGGAAGGCCACACCCGCTGGCACCTCCTGGCCCAGCTCGCGCCGGAGGCGCTCACTCAGCCGCAGGGTGATGAGCGAGTCGGCGCCGAGCTCGAAGAAGTTGTCGTGCAGCCCGATGCGCTCCACCCCGAGCAGCTCCTCGCACAAGGTGGCGATGCGCCGCTCCAGCGCGGTGCGCGGGGCCACGTAGGGTGTCCCCAGCTCCGGCCGGGGATGGCGCGCGGACACGAGGCGCAGGGGCACGGTGCGTCCTGGCTCCGGCGCGACCCGGACGGCGGAGCCGGGGCGGCGGCCGAGCACGAGCGCATGGTCCGCTGCCGCGGCGTCCCCGGCCGGGTAGCGCTCCACGTGGGTGAATCCGAGCGACTCCAGCAGCCGCGCCCAACGGCCCGCGGGGAGTGTCGGCGCCCCCTCGCGGATGCCGTCATCGAAGTACCACCAGCCCTCGGCGAGCCCCCAGGTAAGGGTGTCCCAGCGCCGCGTGCGGCCCACCTCCACCATCGCGAGGGTGCCGCCGGGCGCGAGCAGCCGCTCCAGGTGGCGCAGCGCCACCCGCACGTCCCGGACCGCGTGCACCACGTTGAACCCGGCGATGATGTCGAAACCGCCGTCCGCATAGCCCTGCTCGCGCGGCTCTCGCCCGATGTCCAACACCCCGAAGGTCATGTGCTGGAGCCCGCGGCGCGCGGCCTCGGCGCGAGCATCCTCCACGAAGACCTTGCCGAGGTCGGTGAAGTGGTACTCCACGTCGAAGGCCGCGAGCGCCTCGGCCAGAGGCCAGGTGAGCTTGCCCTGTCCGCCGCCGATCTCCAGGAGCCGGATCCGGCGGCCCCGGGCCGCGCTGGCGAGCCGCCGTACCGCCTCGGTGAGCAGCAGGTTGTAGACGCGCTCGCTGCGGTACTCGGCCGTGCGTGCCTCGCAGTCCTGCATGAAGGCCGGGCTGCCGCCCGGGTAGAGCACGCCGATGGCCTCCAGCTCGCCGGTGAGGGACCTGGGGTAGCTGCGCAGGCAGTGCTCGACGAAGTCGAACATCCCGGTGAACTGGGGGAAGCGCGGCTCCAGGGCCTGGCGCGCGCTGGACGGGGTGGGCAGTGCCGCCACGTCGCGGAGCACCACCACCTCGTTCCCCTCCAGCTTCAGGACTCCGTCCTCCACGAGGCTCGCCGCCATCGCGTCGAACAGCCGCGAGAAGGCGGGGCGGATGCGCAGGCGTGAGAGCAGGGACTCCCGCGAGTGGCGGGCCCCGGGACGGAGCTCCAGGCCGCTCATCTGGAGGTAGTGGACCAGGTGGCTCGTGCAGAGCGCGTGCAGTCCCTCTTCCAGGCCCGGGTAGCTCTCCAGGGGGCGGATCCCCGAGCGCTCCCAGAGCGCCACTTCCACCTTCTCCAGTGGCTCCTCCGCCGCGGGGCTCGCGCTGGCCGGGACGCGGGGCCGGCGCTCGAGCCAGAAGCGGTGCCGCTCGAAGGGATAGGTGGGCAGGGGGACACGCAGCCGCGCCTCCCCGGCGTGGTAGGCGCTCCAATCCACCTCCACGCCCTCGCACCACAAGGCGCCCAGTGCTTCCAGCAGCCGCTCCTGCTCACTCCGGCCAGCGCCAGGCGCCCCAAGGCTCGTCACCACCCTCGCGTCACCGCTCCGCGCCTGCGCCAGCGCGCTCAGCGTCCGGTCCGGTCCCACTTCCAGCAGCACCGCGCCTGGCACCGAGCTCAGCGTGTCCAGGCCCGCTCCGAAGCGGACCGTCTGCCGCAGGTGACGCGCCCAGTAGGCCGGGTCGGCCGCCTCCTCCGCGGTGAGCCAGGTACCGGTCAGGTTGGACGCCAACCGGATGCGCGGAGCCGAGCGGGGCCAGCGGCGCACCTCCTCGGTGTAGGCGGCCAGGATGGGCTCCATCATCGCGGAGTGGAAGGCGTGCGACGTCCGCAGGCGGCGGAAGCCCAGGCCCGCCTTCTCCAGCCGCCGCTCCAGCGCCTCCACTTCGGAGACCGGTCCCGAGACCACACAGGAGGCCGGTCCGTTCACCGCGGCCAGCGCCAGCTCCGGCCCGAGCCAGGGCTGAAGCTCCCGCTCGGCCAGCGGCACCGCCGTCATCGCTCCCGGTGGCAGCGACTGCATCAGCTTCCCACGCGCGCACACCAGACTCAGCGCGTGCTCCAGCGTGAAGACCCCCGCGAGACACGCCGCCACGTACTCGCCGAGGCTATGGCCGATCATCGCCGCCGGCTGGATGCCCCAGGACATCCACAGCCGGGCGAGTGCGTACTCGAACGCGAAGACCGCCGGCTGGGCGAGTCCGGTCCGCTCCAGCTCCGCCTCGGCCTCGGGGTTGCCCGCGCGGAAGAGCACCTCGCGCAAGTCCCGGCCCAGCACGGGCTGGAGCAGGCTCGCGCAGTGGTCCAGCTCCTTCCGGAACACCGGCTCGGCGCGGTACAGCTCCTCGCCCATCCCCGCGCGCTGGACGCCCTGGCCCGGGAAGAGGAAGACCACCGGGACGTCGCGTGCCGGGCCACGAGGGAGCGCCGGCTCGCGCAGCCGCTGGATCGCCTCGCCGTGCGTGCCGCAGACCACCGCCCGCCGCATGCCGAAGGCACGCCGGCCCACCGCGAGCGTGTAGGCCACGTCCTCCAGCGCCTGCTCCGGGTGCCGCTCCAGGTGCTCCGCCAGCCGCGAGGAAGCGTGAGCGAGTGCGCTCTCCGTCCGGGCGGAGAGCACCAGCAACTGCCGGCCGCGTGCCGAGGGCGTGCTCGTGCGCGCCGGTGCCTCCTCGAGCACCACGTGCGCGTTGGTTCCACCCATGGCGAACGCGCTGACCCCCGCGCGTCTGGGCGTCTCCCCCCGGGGCCAGGGCCGCGCGGTGGTGGGCACGTAGAAGGGGCTGGCCGCGAGGTCGAGCCGCGGGTTGGGCTCGGTGAAGTTCGCGCTCGGCGGCAGTTCCTGGTGCTCGAGCGCGAGCGCCGCCTTGATCAACCCCGTCACTCCGGCCGCGGTGTTGAGGTGCCCCACGTTCGCCTTGATGGAGCCGATGGCGCAGAAGCCGCGGCGGTCCGTTCCTCGCTGGAATGCCTCGGTGAGCGCCGTGAGCTCGATGGGATCGCCCAACGCCGTCCCGGTGCCGTGCGCCTCCAGGTAGCCGATGGTGGAAGGGTCGATGCCGGCGTGCGCGTGCGCCTTGGCGACGACCTCGGCCTGCCCCTCCACGCCCGGGGCGGTGTAGCCCACCTTGGCCGAGCCATCGTTGTTCACCGCCGCGCCGAGGAGGACGGCGTGGATGTGATCGCCATCGCGGAGCGCGTCCTCCAGGCGCTTGAGCACGACCGCCGCCACGCCATCTCCGGGCACGGTGCCCTGCGCGCGCGCATCGAAGGGACGGCAGTGTCCATCCGGGGAGAAGATGTGTCCCTCGGTGTGCAGGTGGCCCAGGTCGAGCGGGAGGCGCACCGAGACACCGCCGGCCAGCGCCAGATCGCACTGGAAGCCCAGGAGGGACTGACAGGCGAGCTGCACCGCGACGAGAGACGTGGAGCAGGCCGTCTGTACCGTGATGGAGGGGCCACGCAGGTTCAGCTTGTAGGCCAGGCGGGTGGTGAGGTGGTCCTTGTCATTCCCGAGGTGCGCGGCCAGCGAGCCGAGCACGTCCTCGAGGTCCAGGTGCGCCGTCACGTGGTGCACGAGGTAGTCCGGAGCGCCCGCGCCCGCGAAGACGCCGATGGCACCAGGGACCCGGCTGGGCTCGTACCCCGCCCGCTCGAAGGCCTCCCAGGCACACTCGAGGAACAGGCGGTGCTGCGGATCCATCAACTCCGCCTCGCGCGGGCCGTAGCCGAAGAAGGCGGCATCGAACAGCTCCACCCCTTCCATCCGGCCCCGGGCACGGACGTACTTCGGATCGGCGCGCAGCGCGGGCGGCACTCCGGCCGCTTCCAACTGGGCGTCGGTGAGGACGGTGATGGACTCGAGTCCGGCGCGCACGTTGTGCCAGAGCGTCTCGACGTCCGGGGCACCGGGAAAACGTCCGGCCATTCCGACGAGGGCCACGGCGTTGGACGGACGGGAGGGCGCGTCAGCCCTGGTGGGTGCCGGCGTGCCGGACCGCTCGTTGCGGCTGGCGCGCGTGTCCTGTGCCAGTGCGGCGGCCAGCGCGCGGATGGTGGGGTAGCGGAAGAGCGCGAGGGTGGGAACGTTCCATCCGAATCGCGCCTCGAGCCCCGCCCGGAGCTGTGCCACCAGCATGGAGTGGCCGCCCAGCTCGAAGAAGTTGTCGGTGACGCTCACGCTGCTCACGCCGAGCAGCTCCCGCCAGAGCTCGGCGATCCGGCTCTCCACCTCGTCGCGAGGAGGGACCCAGGCGCGTTGGGCGGAGGGCTCTCCGGGTGTAGCGAGCGCGTCCCGCGCGACCGAGCCGCCGGCGGTGCGAGGCAGCCGCTCCACCTGCTGCGGGCGGCAGGGGAGCGCCGTTCCGAGCGCATCACGCACCTCGGGCAGGGGCCCCAGCTCCGGCCCCGCGCCGGGCCGGGCGACCCAGAAGGCCGATAGCTCCAGCGCGTGCGGGGGCGAGCCGCGCACGTGCCGGGCCAGGTGGCGGTTGCGGCCATTCAGGCCGATGAGCAGCCGGGCCTCGCCCGCGCGCAGCACGAGCTCGAGCGAGCGCAGCCCCTGGTCCGCGGAGATCGGCTCGAACCCGCGCGACTTCGCTCCTTCGCGCATCGGGTTGTCCTGGCTCATGCCGAGCCCGTCCCAGCCACTCCAGGCCAGCGCGGATACGCGCAGCCCCGCCCGCCGCTGCTCGTGCGCCAGGTGCTCCTGGAGGCGGTTCGCCGCCGAATAGGCCGCCACGGAGAAGCCGCCGAGGAAGCCGTTCACCGAGGTGAAGTGCACGAGGAACGCGCCCGGGTGCTCCGCCACGAGCTGGCCCAGTGCCCAGGCCCCCAGCACCTTGGGGCCCAGTACCTCCGCCAGTCCCTCCACCGTCTCCTCGGCGAGGGGACGTGCCACGAAGGTGCCCGCGAGGTGGAAGGCCCCGTCGAGCGCACGGCCGGCACGCGCCTCCGCGCGGCCCACCGCCGCCCGGAGTGAGGCCACGTCACGGACGTCTCCCTCCTCGTACATCACCGCGCCACCGGAGGAGGCGGCGGTGGCCAGCAGCTGCGCATGGGCCTCGGCGTGTGAGGGCTTCGCGGCGAGCGGTGTCCGTCCCAGCAGCAGCACCCTGGCCCGGTGGCGGGTGAGCAGGTGCCGGGCCAGCACCGTACCGAGCCCGCCCAGGCCGCCAGCGAGCAGGTACAGCCCTCGCTCCATCAGGGTTGGTGTCTCCTGGGGAGACGCGGACGGGATGACGGGCTCCAGCCGGGGCACGAGCCGTCCCGCGCTCCGGTAGGCCACCTCCCGCTCTTGTGGCGCCGTCCGCAGCTCCCGCAGCAACCGCGTGGCGTCCTCCTCCGGCGCGAGCGGCGCGAAGTCGATGTGACGGCAGGCGAGCCCCGGAAGCTCGCGGGGCAGCAGCTGCGCGAGCACCGCCAGAGGCGCCCGGCCCGGGTCGATGGGCTCGACGTCCGAGGTGGGCTGTGCGTGGGCCGAGGCGATGAAGAGCCGGGGAAGCGGGCCCTTCCTCCGCGCCAATGCTTGTCCGAGCAGGAGCAGCCCCCCGGCTCCGCGCTCCTGGGCCCGTATCAGCGCGTCCCCCGTGGAGGGCGCGTCCGCGAGCGGCCCATATCCCCACAGGTGGAGCACGTCCTCGAGCGGCATCCCCTCGGCGTCGAGCTCGCTCAGGAGCCGCTCGTAGTGGGAGGGATCGCGCGGATCAAGCCGGTACAGGCCAGGCGCCACCCGTTCGAAGCGCTCTCCCGGCTCCACGGTGTGGCACCTGCGGCCGGACCGTTCGAGCGCTGCCCGCACCCGGGTGCCCAGCCCCTGCGTGTCCACGAAGAGCAGGCAGCGGCCTCCAGCAGACGGGAGGGAGCCCTCCGCCTCGCGGCGCTGCCAGGTCCACCGGTGGAACCAGGAGGGCACGGTGTTCGCGTTGCCGAGCTGGAGGTCCAGCTCGCGCAGGCGCCGATCGAAGCGGCCCTCAGCCAACGCACGCTTGAGCGCGCCCCGTTGGATCTTCCCGCTCGTGGTCTTGGGAAAGTCCTGTCTGGACACCGGCACCACCCGGGCGGGCGAGATGCCGAGTGTCGCGGTGACCCGGGTACGGATGGCGGCACTCAACCGCGCTTCCGTTTCCAGTCCGGGCCGCGCGGGGACGAAGAAGAGGGCGAGCCCCTCGGTTCCCTGCTCAGGTTCCTCCACCGAGCACGCCGCGGTGAACGTGGGCAGGACGCCCTCCACCGACTCCACGAGCCCTTCGATCTCGTAGCAGTAGTGGTGGACGCCGCGGATGATGATCAGCTCCTTCTCGCGGCCGGTAATGGTGAGGGCGCCATCGAGCAGGAAGCCGAGATCCCCCGTATTGAACCAGCCGTCCCCCACGAAGGCCTCGCGGTTGGCGGCGTCGTTGTGGAGGTAGCCCGGCGTCACCACCTCGCCGCGCACCTGCAGGCGCCCGATGGTTCCCTCCGGCAGGAGCTGGCTGTTGGCGTCCACCACGCGCAGTTGCACGCCGCGGCTGGGACGTCCCAGGGCCACCAGGGAGAGGGTGTCTGGCCCGGGCCCGCTGGCGAGCTCCAACGCGCCGCCGAGCGAGCTCTTGCGGACGTGCAGCACCTCGCGCGCCGGGTCGAAGCCCTCCACGTACGTCATCACGGTGCACAGCTCCGCCATCCCGAAGGCGGGCTGCATCACGCGCGTATCCACGCCCGAGGGAGCCAGCCGCTCACTCAGCTCGCGCACCACCGGCCAGGTGACCTGCTCACCCGCGTTCAGCAGGTGCCGCAGCGCGGAAAGGTCCCACGTCCGCTCGGGGCTTCGGGCCACGGCGTCGGCCAACTGCTTGAAGCCGAAGTTCGGCGACCAGCTCTCGGTGACCCGGTGCGCCTCCATCAGCTCCAGCCACAGCAGTGGCTCGGTGAGCACCGAATCGGTGCGGACGTGGAACTGCTCGCACCCGAGCCACACGCTGCGCAGGTGATACATGAGCAGCGGGACCACATGGTCAAACGGGAGCCAGTTGAGGGTGACATCCCGGGTGGAGTAGCCATTGCGCAGCGCCGAGGTCCACGAGTGCAGCGCCACGCCCACGTGGCGGATCTGGATGCACTTGGGCACGCCGGTGCTGCCCGAGGAGAGCTGCAGGAAGGCCACATCCTCCGGGCGCGCGGGGTGGATCGACTCGGCGGGAGGATGGCCGCTTAGCTCCTCCACCGGAAGGGCGAGGAGCCCGTCCAACTCCAGCGTCTCCTGGCGCTGACGCAACGTCCCGGCCAGCGCGGCGGTGGTGAGGATGGGCGGGCGGCCGAGCAGCGCCCAGACCCCGTGCAGCTTCTTCACCAACGCCTGCTCGGGCGTGTACGCCGGTGGCACCGCCACCGTCACCGGGGTGATTCCTCCGAGCACGCAGGCCCAGAACGCGCCAAGGTAGTCGCGTGAGTCCTCGAGCTGGAGGATGACGCGGGCCCCGGAGCCGAGGCCGTGGGCCCGGAGTCCGGTGAGCAGCCGGCGGGCCTCCTCCAGGAGCGCGGCATAGCTCTGGCGGACGCTGCTGCCGGGGGCCCGGACGTGGACGATTCCGTGCTCCCCCTTCGCCGCGCGCAGGAGGGCATCGGTCAGCGTGTGGGGAACGCCAGAGGGAAGCTCCGCGGGCCCACCATCGGAGAAGGCAGGCGGGCGCTCGGGGCGGGAGTTGGCGGGCACTTCGCACGCCACCTCGGGCCCTTCACGCCGGGGCTCCGCGCCCCAGTCCGGCAGCAGTTCCCCGAGGTGCAGCAGGGGCGTGCGGCCATCGGGCTCGTGCCAGACCACCGCCGCCTCGGCGACCGCCGGCTGCTCGCGAAGCAACTCCTCCCACCGCGCCACCCGCTCGGCATCGATGAGAGGGACCGCGCGCAGCGCGTCCTCGTCCACCCGCCCGTCCGGTGCGAGGGGGATGGCACGGACGGCGAGCCTCCGCACGCCCGCCAGCGGCCCGGAAGTCGCGGGGCTCAGCGGACGCGCGGGCGCCGTCGGTGCCACCACGTAGGCGATGGGTTCCAGACGGCCTTCCACCTCGCGCAGGCGGACGGCGCCGTCCTCCACGCCCGGCTCCGAGAGCAGTGCCGTCTCCAGCTCTTCCAGCCGGGATGTGGCCTCGCTCCCGGCGGGCTGGACGGGCAGTTCGCCCAGGTGCCGCTGTGGCGAGGTGGCCACGGCTTCCAGCACCGCGACCAACCCCTCGGCCATGCGCCGCACCGTGCGTGGCTCGAACAGGTCCGCGTTGTACGTGAGGGTGCCCCGGAGTCCCTCGCCCTCGGGCCAGACCTTCCAGATCAGATCGAGCGACGCGGCGCCGGTGTCCCAGTCCGAGGGCAGCACCCGCAGCCCGTCCCGGGTGGTGAGCTCTGGCGGGAGCGTCTCCAGCGCGAGCATCACCTGCACCAGCGGTAGATGGTTGGCACTTCGCTCCGGGCGAAGCTCTTCCACCAGCCGCTCGAACGGGAGCTCCTGGTGCTCGTACCCGGCCACCGCGCACTCGCGCACCCGGGCCAGCAGCTCGCGGAAGGTTGGCTCGCCCCGGGCGCGGATGCGGAGCGCCAGGGTGTTGGCGAACGAACCGAGGACCTGGCTGATCTCACCCCGGGAGCGGTTGGCCACCGGTGTTCCCACCACCAGGTCCTCCTCGCCCGTCACCCGGTGCAGCCAGGCCGCGAAGCCCGCGAGCAGCACCATGAAGCGGGTGGCGCCCTCCTGGCCCGCCAGCGCGTCCATCCGACGGACCGTCTCGGGCGCGAGCCGCAGCTCGACCTGTCCGCCCCGGAAGGACTGCACCGGCGGACGTGGGCGATCCGCCGGCAGGTGCAGCACGGGAGGTGCCCCGGCGAGCGCGTGCGTCCAGAACGCGAGCTGCCGCCGCAGCCGGTCTCCGGACAGCCACTCGCGCTGCCAGAGCGCATAGTCCGCGTATTGCACTGGCGGCTCGGGGAGCGGCTCGGAACCGCCCTGCCCGAGGTGGTCGTAGAGCATCACCAGCTCGCGCACCAACACGTCCACGGACCAGCCGTCGAGGGCGATGTGGTGGCTCGCCAGCAGCAGCACGTGCTCGGCTGGAGCCAGCCGGACGAGCTGCGCCCGGAGCATGGAGTCTCGCGCCAGGTCGAACGGACGTGCCAGCTCCTCGCGGGCGAGTGCCTCCAGCCGCCCGTGGCGCTCCGGCTCTCGCCCCTCCTCGAGCACGGTGAGCGGCAGCGGAACGGAACGGGGCGGACCCACGTGCTGGCGCGGGCCGAGCGGCGTCAGCGTATAGGTGGTGCGGAGGATGTGATGCCGCCGGACGAGCTCCTCCAGGCACCGGGCCAGGAGCCCGGGCTGGAGCGCTCCCAGCAGTCGCACGACCACCGGCAACACCCCGGCCGCTCCTCCCGCGTCGAGCTGCTGGAGGAACCAGAACCGCTGTTGAGCGAAGGAGAGCGGCGCGCCCTCCAGGTGGGGGCGGGGGACGAGTGGCGGCTCGGGCTCGGTTGCGGCCTGGCCGAGCGCCGCTTCCACGCGCCCGGCCAACGTGGCCACGGTGCAGGAGTCGAACATTGGCCCGAGGGGCAGCTCCACGCCGAAGGAGGCGCGGACGCCATTCACCAGGGCGACGAGGCCGAGCGAGTGGCCGCCCAGCGCGAAGAACTCGTCCTCCATTCCCACGGGGGAGACTCCGAGCACCTGCTCGAACAGGCGCACCAGCTCCCGCTCCAGGGGCGTGGAGGGCGCGCGGACCGGCGTCGCGGACTCCTGCCGGCCCTTGTCAGGGGCGGGGAGCGCCTTGCGGTCCACCTTGCCGTTGGCCGTGCGTGGCAGCGAGCTCAGGACCACGAAGGCCGAGGGAACGAAGTGGGCGGGAAGGCGCGCCTCAAGGAAGCTCCGCCAGTCCGTGGGCGCCGCCGTGGCGTCTTCCTGGGGCACCACGTAGGCGACCAGCCGGGCCAGCCCGGTCTCGTCCGCGCACGCGGCCACCACCGCCTGCCGCACGCCGGGGTGCATGGCCAGCACGGCCTCCACCTCTCCGGGCTCCACCCGGAAGCCGCGCACCTTCACCTGCTCATCCACACGCCCCAGGAAGTCGAGCTCTCCGCCTGGCAGACGGCGCCCAAGGTCGCCGGTGCGGTACATCCGCGCGCCAGCCTGGGAGGAGAAGGGATCCGGCACGAAGCGCTCGGCGGTCAGCTCCGGCCGCCGCAGGTACCCCCGGGCGATGGCTCCACCTCCGAGGTACAGCTCCCCCGGCGTCCCGTCCGGTACGGGGCGCAGCGCCTCGTCGAGCAGGTACGCTGGCACGTGCGGGAGCGGCTGGCCGATGAGCGGCGGCGTTCCCTCCGGAGCGCACCGGAAGGCGGTGGCGATGACGGTTGCCTCGGTGGGGCCATAGACATTGAAGAAGCGCCGTCCGGCGCCCCAGCGCGTCACCAGCGAGGCCGGACAGACCTCTCCCCCCACGAAGATCGTCCGCAGGTGGGGGAGTGCCGCCTCTGGCATGAGGGACAGCACGGAGGGGATGAAGGAGGCGACGTTGATCCTCCACTCCTCCAAGCGCCGGACGAGCGCGGGCCCGGGCAGCATCTCCTCCGGTGGCAACACGCAGAGCGCCGCACCCAGGCTCCAGGCCTGGAGAAGCTCCGAGAACGCCGCGTCGAAGCTGGGCGAGTAGGCGTGCAGGACACGCATGCCCTCTCCCGGCTCGAGCAGCTGCTTCTGCGCCTCGGCGAACAGCAGGAGGCTCTGGTGCTCCACCTCGACGCCCTTGGGCCGCCCCAGGGAGCCCGAGGTGTAGATGACGTATGCCGCGTTCCCGGGATGGACCGTGGGCTCCGGGTTGGTGCCGGGCCGTGCGGCCAGCTGCTCCGCCAGCTCCTCGAGGCAGAGCACCCGCGCGGTGGTGGCGGGAATCCTGTCCATCCACCGCTCGGAGGTGAGCAGCACCGGGGGCGCCGCATCCTCCAGGAGGAAGCTCAACCGCTCGAGTGGGTAGGCCGGGTCCAGCGGAACATAGACACCGCCCGCCTTGAGCGTGGCGAGCAGGGCCAGCACCATCGACGCGGAGCGCTCCAGGGCAACGCCCACGCGGGTCTCGGGGCGCACGCCGAGCTCCCGGAGGTAGTGGGCGAGGCGGTTGGCGCGCGCATTCAGCTCGCCGTAGCTCAGCTCTTGCGTGGGCGTGAGGAGTGCGAGGGCACCGGGCGCTTGCGCCGCGTGGGCCTCGAACAGCTCGTGCAAACCATGTCGTCCGAACGCCGCTTCGTCCCGTGCCGCGCCCGACGGCCGCTCCCCTTCACCTTCAGGAGCAGCCGGCTTCCCTCGGGGGGCCATGCTGGAAGAGTTCACTGCTGAATACGCTATCCCAAGCGGGGGGGAGCGTGAAGAGCAGGCAGTTGACTTTGGCCGAAGGAGTGCCTCCAGCCCAAGGCTGGGGGGGCCGGTGGAGCTCAACCCTGGGCGGCGGCGATGACCGCGCCGAGCCGGCGCATGCCCTCCTCGATGAGCTCCGGCGGGCGGTTGGAAAAGTTCAGACGCATGAACTCCGAGCGCGGCTCGGCGGCGAAGAAGGGGGAGCCGGGCACGAAGGCGACGCGCTTCTCGAGCGCCTGCGGGAAGAGGGTGTCCGCGCTCATGCCCCGCGGTAGCTCCACCCAGAGGAACATGCCGCCATCCGGCTCCGTCCACCGGGTGCCCGGGGGCATGTGCTTCTCCAGCGAGGCGAGCATCGTCTGGCAGCGCTCGCCGTAGACGGCGCGCAGCTTGTCCAGGTTGGCGTTGTAGTCGAAGCGCGACAGCAGCCGCGCCGTGGCGCGCTGCGCGACGGTGGCGGTGTGCAGGTCCGCCGACTGCTTGACGACGGTGAGGGTGCGGATGAGCTCGCGCGGCCCCACGGCCCAGCCGATGCGCAGCCCGGGGGCCAGCGTCTTGGAGAACGTCCCCAGGGTGATGACCACGCCCTCGGTGTCGAGCGAGGCCAGCGACGGCAGGTGCGAGCCCCGGAAGCGCAGCTCCCCGTACGGGTTGTCCTCGAGGATGAGGATGCGGTGGCGCTGGGCGAAGCGCACCAGCGCGTGCCGGCGCTCCAGCGACAGCGTGGTGCCCTTGGGGTTCTGGAAGTTGGGGACCAGGTAGATGAGCTTGGGCTTGCGGCCGCCCTGCAGCAGCCCCTCCAGTTCGTCCACGCGCATGCCCTGGTCATCGCTGCCCACGACGGCGTAGGAGGCCTCGTACCCGCTGAAGACCTGCAGCGCGGCGAGGTAGCTGGGGTTCTCCACCACCACCACGTCGCCCGGGTCCAGCATCACCTTGGCCACCAGGTCGATGCCCTGCTGCGAGCCGTTGGTGATGAGCACCTGCTCCGTCGCCGCGTGCAGGCCCTGTCCCCCCAGGTGCGAGCAGATCCACTCGCGCAGCGGCCCGTAGCCCTCGGTGGTGCTGTACTGCAGCGCGGCGCGGCCCTCCTCGGCGAACACCTCGGCGTGAGCCTGGGCGATGGCCTCCACGGGGAAGAGCTCGGGAGCGGGCAGTCCGCCGGCGAAGGAGAGCACGTCGGGCCGCTCGGCCACCTTGAGGATCTCCCGCACGGCGGAGGCCTTCATCCGCGACATGCGCTGGGCCAGCGGGAACGGCGGAGGGGCGGGAATGGGGATGGCCGCGGTCATGTCAGGCTCCTTTCAGCTCTTCGGGAGAGACGTGCACATACGTCTCTTCCTTGATGGAGGTCAGAACGATGGTGGTGTGAGTGCGGGTGACGCCGGAGATGGTCCGCAGCGTCTCCACGAGCAGGGTGTCGAGCGTCTTCGTATTCCGGGTGCGCACCTTGAGGATGTACGAGTCCTGGCCGGCCACCCGGTGCGCCTCGAGCACCTCGGGCATCGCCAGCACCTTGCGGGCGAACCCGTCGAAGTACTTCGGGTGCTCGATGCTCACGCCGATGAAGGCGGTGATGTCCTTGCCCAGCTTCGAGGCGTCCACGCGCGCCGTGTAGCCGGTGATGACGCCCCGCTCCTCGAGCTTGCGGATGCGCTCGGCCACCGCCGGCTGGGACAGGCCCACCGAGCGGGAGAGCTCCAGCTGCGTGGCCCGGCCCTCGCGCTGCAGCAGATCGACGATGCGGTGGTCCAGTTCGTCCATGGAATCCAGCGGCCTTATTTTTATAAGTCCCGGCGCTTCGTTGCCTATAACCTATATGCCTCTCACGGACCGCGCAAGAGGGAGGGCAGGCGGGCGGGCGAGCCCTTCCCGCTCCCGAGTGTCCGTGGCGTCACGAACGTGGGGAGCCCCGTCTGTCGGCAGTGCATGTCTCGCGCCCGCGGGCTACTGAGGAGTGCAGCCATGGATTCCTCCCTCCGTCAGCAGTTCCTCGGCCTTGATCTGACGCTGGCCCGGCGCTTCGCCACGGTCGAGGCACGGCCCTGGGGATATTTCGTCCACGAGGTGGGAAATCCGGACCACTGGGATGCGAACACCGCGCGCTGGCTGCGAGCGGAGCAGCCGGAGGCCGCCCTCGAGGAGGTGGTGGCGCTCTACCGGGCCCGGGGGCTGGTGCCGCGTGTGCGGTTGGATGACCTGAGTGCACCCGGAGACATGGGGGCGCGGCTGGTGGCGCGAGGCTTCCAGCAGGACTCCCAGCAGCTGCGCCTCATGCACTGGGTGCCAGGGCCCTCACGCCCGCTGCCGGTGTTGTTCTCGGGCGTCACGCTGGAGGTGGCGGGCCCGGAGCTCCTCGGCTCGCTGGCGGAGATCCTCGGGGGCGCCAATGTGTGGGAGGGCCGCGCGTGGCTGGTGCGCTACCTGGAGCGGCTGGTGCCCAGCCCCACGTCGCACTACTACCTCGCCCGTGTGGACGGCGTGCCCGCCGCGATGGCGGCGCTCCACGAGGGCGAGGGCGCTGGGCTGGTGCAGGAGGTGGCCACGCACCCCGCGTACCGCCGGCGCGGCCTGGCGACGGCGTTGATCACCTGGCTGCAGCGCCGGGCCACGGTGCCGCTCTTCCTCCAGGTGGGCAACCCCGAGGCGGAGCGCATCTACGCGCGCGCGGGCTTCCAGGTGTGGGGTGAGCTCGAGCAGGTGACGTGCCGCCTGCCCGAGCCCAGCAGCCCGTGAGACGTCTCAGGGCGAGCCGAAACCGGCGAGCTGGAGGAGCTGCCTGTCCTCCAGCTGGTGCAGCGGACAGGGCGTGGCGAGCAGCAGGTACGCCGAGGAGTTCTTCTTGAGCTTCTGCGGCAGCTCCTCCACCGAGAAGTAGGAGGAGCTGGGCATCTCGAAGGGCCCGGCCGCCTGGTACTTGCCGGAGATGGTGGGCAGACCGCCACCCCTGCCCTCGTACATCGTCTTGCTCACGTCGAAGCGGGTGAAGCACTGCTCCTCGTTGACGGGCAGCACGTAGTCGTCGAAGCCCGAGTCCACCTCGAGGGCCATCGTCCGGGACTTGCCGGACTCCACGTCCTCGATCTTCACCTCGTGGTTGCCCTGCTTCACGTCGAAGCGCAGGTGCTCGCCACTGCCGCTCGCGGGCGAGAGGCTCTGGCCATCGATGAGCAGCCGCACCTGCTGCCCCTCGTTCACGATGATGTGCACCTTGCCGGAGCCCATCATGTGATTCCACGCCGCGCCGACACCCATGCCACCGGCGACGAAAACGAAGATCGCGGCCTTCACCTTATCCATTACCGACATGTGCTCTCCTTCGCCGGCGCGACGCGCCAGTGCCCCCCGCCCCCCGCTGTGGGGGTCCAGGTAGCGGAAGCTGTAGACCAGCACCTCGCTCTGAATCAATCCCCCGGCCCTGGAACCTGCCCGGGAGGAAACGGCACCCGACCCTGCTCCTGGCGTAGGATGCCGGCTGGGGAGAGCAGATGAACATCCGTTTCAATCGCCGGGTCGCGCTCGGCATCGCCGCGGTGCTCGCCGTGGGGCTGGTGAGGTGGGCCACCTCGGACGTGTGCGTGTCCGCCTGGGTCTTCCAGGGGGTGAAGGTGCATCGCTGCCCGGATGGCAATTTCCGGCAGACCGTGGGCCTGCGGGCCGATGGGCTGGCCCGGGAGGCCATTGGCACCCTCCATGTGTCGGCCGAGGCCCATGGGGCCACCGAGAATGCCTGGGAGCGGCTGAGCGCCCCGGTGCGGCGTCTGGAGGCCTCGCTCTTCCTCGTGGACGCCGGGGGAAAGGAGTCCCCCCTCTCGTCCGAGGGGCGCTGGGAGCAGGATGATTCCGACTTCTCCCTGCGCGCCCCGGTGAAGCTGCCCGCGCTGCCGGATGGGGACTACACGCTGCGCGCCCGCGTCACCACGCCGGTCGGCACCGAGACGGTGGATGCCCCGCTGGCGCTCTACGCTCCCGCCCGCGTCCACGTGCTCACCGACCGGCCTCTCTACGAGCCCGGCCACCAGGTGCGCTTCCGCGCCGTGGTGCTGCGCGCGAAGGATCTCTCGCCCATCGACGGGCGCCCCGGCACGTGGTTCGTCACCGACCCCTCCGGCGAGGTGGTGCTGGAGCAGCGCATGCCCGCGGGCCCCTGGGGCGTGGTGGCCGGGGACTTCCCGCTGGACCGCGGCGCACCCACCGGCAGATGGACGGCGCGCTGGACGAGCGGGGATGCCTCCGGCGAGGCCTCCTTCCAGGTGAAGCCCTTCACCCTGCCGCGCTTCCGGGTGGAGGCCGTCAGCACGAAGCCCTTCTGGCGCGTGGGCGAGTCGCCCGTCGTCGAGGGCCGGGTCGTCTACAGCTCGGGCGCGCCGGTGGCGGAGGCGGCGGTGGACGTCACCTGGAATGCCTCGGGCCGGTGGCCGGCTCCCATCGAGTGGCTCGACGGGAAGGCGAAGGACGGGTTGCCCCGCAAGGCGCGCACGGATGCCGCGGGACGCTTCCGGCTCACCCTGCCGCGCGTGCCCTATGACCTGCGCGGCCAGGCCACCCTCTCCGCGTGGCTGTCCGCCACGGACCCCGCGGGAGACCAGGTGCAGGGCGGCGCCTCGGTGCTGCTCGCCGAGGATGCGCTCTCCGTGTCGGCGGTGACGGAGCTGTCCGACGGCCTGGCGGAGGGCTACAGCAACCGCGTCTACCTGCGCGCCACCACTGCCGATGGCCAGCTGCTGCCCGGCGCGGAGCTCACCGTGAAGCGCGCGTGGGACCCGCATGACGAGGGCGTGCGCGCGGTGACGGACGAGGACGGCGTGGCCTCCTTCCAGCTGGACCCGGGCCCGCCCGTCAACGTCGTCCTTCCCGCCATGCCGGTGCGCCGCGTGCCTCCGCCTCCTCCGGTGGCGTTGAGCTCGGTGAGGGACCTCTTCTCGGACAGCGGCTCGCCCGCCCTGGAGGACCAGCTCGCCCTGGAGCGGTGGCTGGAGTCCCTGCACCCCTGTGCGCGCTTCGTGTCGCCCGAGGAGGGCTCCGCCCAGGTGACACTGGGCGTGCGCGTGGCCGCCGGGGGCTCGGTGGTGGACGTGACGTCGGATGGCTTGCCGCTGGGCACCTGCCTCGCCTCGGTGGTGCGGGGGCGCTCGCTGCCGCCCGGCCGCGAGCGGGTGCTGGGACTCACCCTGGAGGTGAGCGACCCGGAGCTGCCCACGCTCGAATTCCAGGTGCTCGACGTCTCCGGCGTCAGCGAGGGGTTGGTGGAGGCGCTGCGGCTCGCGGCGCTCGATGCGCGCGAGTGCCTGCCCGGGAATCTCTCGCTGTCCGCGCCACTGCCGGCCGCGCTCACCTGGCGCACGCGCCCGAAGCAGCGCGAGGTGGAGGTGGGCTGGGCGTCCCTGCCCCGCGAGGAGGGCATGCTCTCCGCGGCCCCCCTGTCCTGCATCCAGTCCCGCCTCGCGCGGCTGGTGCTGAACGCCGAGCCGGGAAGTGCCATGGGCGTGGTGCGCTTTACCGCCGAGCCCGCGAGCGACGGCTCCGAGGGCGACGTGGCCCAGGAGACGACGCTGCTCGGCTACGAGCTGGGGGTAAGCGCGAAGGTGGGCAAGGAGGACGTGGGCTCGACGAAGCTGGTGCTGTCGCCGGCCCGGTTGCCGCCCGCGCGCCTGAGGGCCACGCCGGTGCTGGCGCGCGCGGGGGAGGAGGTACGCCTCGAGCTGATGCGCGGCCCGGACTTCAGCGGGGAGCTGCCCGAGGAGCTCATCCTCATGGCCGGGGAGAAGGAGCTGAAGGCGAAGGTGGAGAACAAGGCGGCGCGCTTCCTCCTGCCCGGGGACTTCGAGGGCTGGGCCGAGGCGAGCTGGGCGGGAGCGGTGGCCCGGGTGTACGTGGCGCCGCGCGCACAGCTCGCGCTGGAGGTGACGCCGGACAAGACGGCCTACGCGCCCGGCGAGCTGGCGCACCTCCAGGTGCACACGCGGGTGGATGGCAAGGACGGCCCGGCGGCGGTGGGCCTCTTCGGCGTGGACGACAGCCTGTCGCAGCTCGTGCCGCTGCCGGGGGCGGGGGCGCTCGACGGCATGCGTCCGGCGCCCACGGTGGCGTCGCCGGCCTTCGACGTGCTGGATGGGACGGCGCTCGCCATGGGCCGCATCCGGGGGGCCAACGCGGCCGCCGCCACGCTGCTGCGGGTGTCGGGCGTGCC
Organism: Archangium gephyra; assembly: GCF_042230915.1. Taxonomy (GTDB): domain Bacteria; phylum Myxococcota; class Myxococcia; order Myxococcales; family Myxococcaceae; genus Archangium; species Archangium gephyra_B. Next base: position 1,535,776 of record NZ_CP102578.1, read on the forward strand.
GCAGCGGGATGGCGGGGAGCGGCGGCTGTCGCTCTCCGTGGCGAAGCCCTTCGAGCCGGAGGTGGAGCTGACCGAGCCCTTCTACCGGGTGCTCGCGGAGCTGTCGGTGCAGGCGCGTGCGTGGGAGGAGTCGGCGCCCCAGGGCGAGACGCTCTCGCCCGCGGGGATGACGAAGCTGTGGGAGAAGGCGCTCGAGGCCTGTGAGAAGCGCGGCGAGGCGGTGACGGACGCCTTCGGCCGCCGGTTGAAGCTGTCGAGGCTGCCGCCGGAGATGCTGGCCCTCACCGACCCGCGGGCGGTGGTGGTGAACGGCACGCGGCTGCCCGAGGACGTCGAGAACTGGGGCGCGTGGGTCGCCCGGGAGGCGCCATGAAGCGCTACGTCGTTGTGGGTGGGGTATGCCTCGTCGCGGGCTTCGCGCTGAACACGTGCGTGCGGAGTCTGGCGCGCTACGAGGCTCCTTCCGCGTCCGCGCTGGCGGGCTACGACCGCTCGGCGGGGAAGAAGAGCCTCGAGGCCTTCGGCGAAGCGGACGCGGACATGGCGGCCGAGGAGGCCATGGCGCCACCGGCCCAGGCCGTCGTGGGAGGCGTGTTGGGGGGCAGGGGAGGAGGAGGGGAGGGCTTCGCGATGAAGGCCGAGGCCCCGGGAGCGCCGCCACCGCCGCCACCGCCCGCGCCCCCGGCCGAGGCGCCGGCCACGCCGGGACGGGCCTGGTTCCCCGAGACGTTCCTCTTCGAGCCGCTGGTGGTGACGGATGCGTCCGGCTCGGCCTCGGTGCCGGTGAAGGTGCCGGACCGGCTGACGAACTGGCGGGTGCTGGCGCTGGCGCACTCGCGCTCGGGAGCGCAGGCCGGGGCGGTGAGCGGCTTCGCGGGCACGCTGCCCACCTACGTGGACCCGGTGCTGCCGCCCTTCCTGCGCGCGGGTGATGTGGTGCGCGTGCCGGTGCAGGTGGTGAACACCACGGGCACGCCGGTGACGCGCCCGCTGAAGGTGGAGGCGCAGGGCGCGGCGGTGGAGGGAGGCTCGCGCACGGTGACGGTGCCGGCGGCGGGCAGCGTGGTGGAGTACGTGACGGTGCGGGCGGCGCAGCCCGGGCCGGTGACGCTGCGGGCCTCGCTGGGGGGCACGGACTCGGTGGTGCGCACCTTCGACGTGTGGCCCACGGGACGGCCGGTGGCGGAGACGCACGGTGGCACCCTGGCCGCACCGCGCACCCTGGAGCTGGCGGGCGCGGAGGACGCGGTGGCGGGCAGCGAGCGGGTGCGGCTGCTCGTCTTCCCGGGCGCGCTGGGCGTGCTGCGCGCGGAGCTGTCCGCGGCGTCCGGGCGCGGAGGCGTGGCCGAGGATGGCTATGCGCTGCTGCTCGCCGGCCGCGCGCCGGAGCTGCTGAAGTCGTTGGGCGCGACGGCGGACGCGGAGTCGTTGAAGCACATGTCGGCGCTCGCCGGGCAGCGGGTGCTGCGGGCGGGCCGTGCACCGGACGTGGCCACGGCGGCACTGCTGGCGGAGGCGGCGCTGGCGCACCCGGACAACCCGGTGCTGGCGCGTCTGGGCGAGCGCCTGTCGGGACAGGTGGCCTCGGCGCAGCGGCCGGATGGGACGTGCCAGGGCGCGGACGGGTGGACGTTGCAGCGGCTGCTGGTGGCCACCGCGGAGTGCACCCGGGCGGTGCGTGCCGGGGCGGGCTCGGAGGCGGGGCGCCGCAGGGCCTCGGGCTTCGGCGCGCGTGTGGCGGGCGCCTTCGAGCGCTACGTGGCGCGGGTGCAGGACGGCTACACGGCGGCGGCGATCCTGGCCAGCGGGGGCGTGTCCGGCACGGTGCGGGATGCGCTGCGCAAGCAGGTGCGAGAGGCCATCCGGAGCCGGCAGGACGGCTCCGTCTACCTGCCGGTGGGAGCGGGCGTGGTGCGCGCGGATGGGCGCGTGCCCTCGGAGGCCGAGGCCACCGCGCTCGCGGTGCTGGCGCTCGTGGACGACAAGGAGGCGCCGCTGGCGGACCTGGGCACCTCGCTGCTCGCGGACTACCGGCCCGAGCGCGGATGGGGGGATGGGCGCGCCAACCTCGTGGGCCTTCAGGCGGCACTGGCGCTCTTCAAGGAGCCACTGCCGTCGCAGGTGAGGGTGGTGCTGGAGCGGGACGGCAAGGTGGTGACGGAGGGCACGTTCGACGCGAAGGCGCTGCGGGAGGTGCTCGCGTTGGAGGGAGCGGCGGCGGGCTCGGCGGGCAAGCACTCGTGGACGGTGCGCGCGGAGCCGGCGGTGCCGGGACTGGGCTTCTCGCTGACGCTGGGGGCCTACGTGCCGTGGCGCGCGAGCGAGACGGGCCGTGGGCTGGAACTGTCGGTGAAGGGCCCGGCGGAGGTGAAGGTGGGAATGCCGGCCGAGGTGACGGTGCAGGCGGCCTCGCCCGCGGGGATGGCGCTCACGCTGCGCCAGGGACTGCCCGCGGGGGTGCAGGTGGACCGCGCGAGCCTGGATGCGCTGGTGAGCCAGGGGAAGGTGACGTCCTACGAGGTGGAGGATGGGGCGGTGAGCCTCGAGCTGCCGCCCCGAGGCGTGGCCGAGCCCTTCAGTGCCCGGTTCCGGGTGGTGCCGACGCTGGCGGGCTCACTGCAGGCGGGGGCCTCGAGCCTGACGCCGGTGAACGTGCCGGAGCAGGTCTTCCACGTGCCCCCGGCCACCTGGGCGGTGCGCTGAGCCCGCTGGGCGGTGCGCTGAGCCCATCTGCTCTCCATCTCCCCCACATCCCCTCTCCCTTTGGGAGAGGGACGGGGTGAGGGTATCGAAGCTCCCGGGTTGCCACCGTGTCCGCGCCTCCGATTTCACGAGGGCGGAGACAACCCGGACCGTGTTCCCCAGATAATGAAAAGCACGTTTTAACGGAAAATAACGTGCTACGAGTTTTCCTCGTTTGAGTCTGGGTCATCGAGCACGGAGGTTGCGGAACATGAATCACGGGTGGATGAGGAAGTCGTGCGTCTTGGCGCTGGCGCTGGGCGTCGCCGTTCACGCGAGTCCGGCCGGAGCGGTCACGCCGACGAATGTGACCAGGGTCTCACGTGTGACGGGAGCCACTCCCGCAGGGGAGTTCCTCCCCAATCCCAATCAAACGCATACGAATTACGAGGTGATGGGCACGGACCTCGGCATCATGTGGGACAAGGGGGGCGGGGAGATCTTCGTCCTGTTCGGCGACACCTTCGGCCATGGCTGGTGTGGCAACGGTGGGTGCGGAGGGGGCTGGCGCAGCAACGTGCTCGCGAGGTCTTCCGACAAGACGCTGGCGGACGGCCTGTCCTTCTCCACGATGATCCAGGACTACGCGGGGCACGCGAAGGAACTCCTGTACTCGAAGAAGCTCAACTTCGATGAGATCACCGTCATCCCGACGGCGGGCGTCACCGTGGGCGCGCGGCATTACATCCACTACATGTCCGTCAACAACTGGGGCGAGGCGGGCAGGTGGTCCACCAACTACTCCGGAATCGCGTACTCGGACGACAACGGGCAGAACTGGATCAAACACCCGAGCGCGAGGTGGCCGAACACCAGCACCTGGACGAACAACTTCCAGATGGCGGCCTTCGTCAAGAACGGGGGCTTCGTCTACATGTACGCGACGCCGAATGGCCGCTTCGGCAACGTGTACCTGGCCCGGGTGCCCGAGACCGCGCTGCTGAACATCAATGACTACCGGTACTGGGATGGCAATGGCTGGTCGTCCTCCCAGGCCGCGGCCGTGCCCGTGGCGATGGGTGGCGCGGGCGAGCTCTCCGTCGCCTACAACTCCTATTTCGGTCGGTTCCTCATGACCTACCTGAACGAGAACCGTCAGGCGGTGGTGATGCGGGACGCCCCGACGCCGACGGGGCCGTGGAGCGGCGAGAAGGTGCTCGCGAGCGCGACGGAGTACCCCGGCCTCTACAACGCGTTCATCCATCCCTGGGCCACCAGCGGGACCGACCTGTACTTCGTCATGTCCCAGTGGACGCCCTACAACACGTTCCTGCTGAGGGCCTCGCTGACGAGCGACACGTTTGGCGACAACCTGATCTCCGAGCCCGGCTTCGAGACCCAGGCGGCCACGGCCGTGATGACGCCCTGGTACGTGCAGGGCAGTGGAGGAATCGACCGCAACCTGGGCACCGCGCGGACGGGCCAGGACGCGGGCTACGTGCGCGCCAGCAGCGGCTGGAATGCCCTCAAGCAGAGCGTGGCCGTCCAGCCTTATACCGACTACACGCTGAGGGGCTGGGTGCGCACCTCCGCCAACAACACGGCGGGCTATTTCGGAGTCAGGGGCGTGAACACCGGCCCCATCGTGGGGGAGACGCCGTTCGGCGCCTTGACGGGCTACACGCAGCTCACCGTGTCCTTCAACTCCGGTCCCAACTCCATGCTCGAGGTCTACGGCGGCATGTGGGCGAACAACGGTGACACCTGGGTGCAACTCGATGACGTCAGTCTCACCCGTGGCGCCAACCTCGTGGGCCATCCCGGCTTCGAGCAGCAGTCTTCCTCGACCGCGTCTTCACCCTGGTACGCCGAGGGCAACGCGGGAATCGATCGCAACCTCGGGTTCGCCAGGACCGGGGCCAACAACGCCTGGGTGAGGAACAGCACCGGCTGGAATGCCATCAAGCAGGAGGTCTCGGTGGTCCCGAACACGCTCTACACCCTGAGGGCGTGGCTCAAGACGTCGGGGAACTTCAACGATGGCTACTTCGGCGCGCGGATGCTGAACGGCGGGCCCATCCTGAGCGAGACCCACCTGATCCAGCCCCTGGCTGGCTATACCCAGGTGACGGTGCAGTTCAATTCCGGTGCGAACCACAGCGTCGAGCTGTTCGCGGGACTCTGGGCCACCAGCGACACCTGGATGCAGGTGGACGACTTCAGCCTGACCCGGAATTGACCGGGGCGGCCCGGCACCGGTGCTACCCTCGCACCGGTGCCGCCCCCTCCCGACCCGGATTTCCGCCCGCTCGGCCGCAAGGCCTATGGCTCGATTCCCCACCTCCCGGGCTCTCGCACCGGGCCGGCGGATCGCCACCTGTCCCTCGCGCTGGCGCGCATCTGCACCGAGCGGGCCCGCGATGCCCACGATCACATCGTGGTGCTGGAGAAGCTCGACGGCTCGTGCGTGGCCGCGGCGCGCGTGGGGGACTCCGTGCTCGCCCTGGGCCGCGAGGGACGTCTGGCGGCCCGGTCTCCCAATGAGTCCCGCCGGCTCTGGGCGGCCTGGGTCGCCGCGCACACGGAGCGCTTCCTGGCCGTGCTCCAACCCGGAGAGCGGCTCGTGGGCGAGTGGCTGGCCCTCGCGCATGGCACCCGCTACGTGCTGCCGCATGAGCCCTTCGTCGCCTTCGACCTGATGCGGGACGGCGAGCGGCTGCCGTGGCATGCCGTCACCGAGCGCGTCCGGACGGGCGGCTTCGTGACGCCGGGGCTGATCCACGAGGGCGGGCCGCTGGGAATCCAGGCGGTGATGGAGCGGCTCCAGGCGGGCGGCTTCCATGGCGCCGTGGACCCGGTGGAGGGGGCCGTCTGGAGGGCGGAGCGGCGAGAGGGCGCCGCTGTCAGGGTGGAGTTCCTCGCCAAGTATGTACGGCCGGAGAAGGTGGATGGCAGCCTCCTGCCGGAGAACACGGGGCGCGCCGCCGTCTGGAACTGGCGCCCCGAGGCGCCGCAGCCGTAGGGAGGCGCCGTCGTGTATGGCTCGATCGTCACCGGGAACCCGTCCAAGCCCGAGAGCCGGGGGGGCGCTTTCGAGGCGCACATCACCGTCTCCGCGCGCTCCGAGGAGGAGCTGCGGCGCTTCCGCGCGTTCTGCGACGCGGCCTCGGTGAAGTGCATCTTCATCGAGCTGGGCCGTGGCGCCGAGCCCTTCCAGCCCATGACGGCCTCGTACCACCACGGCACGCTCCGTCATGCGCTCGAGGAGGCGCGGGCCATGGCGCGCGACCTGGCGTCCGAGGGCTTCGACGTGAAGCGCCTGAAGCTGGAGGCCCTGGGCAAGAACCGGGACATTCCCGAGGACGACGCGACGGCACGCGCCCAGCCCGCGAACTACTTCGAGTTCCACGTGAAGGTGCTGCTGCCTTCCGGGGACTCGGACGTCGAAGCGCTGCGGGCCCGCTGTGAGAAACATGGCGCGCACCTGTCTCGCAACGCGCGCAAGGTGCGGGAGGACGGTGCGTCCGAGCGCTTCGTCACGCTCCGGGTGTACGGCCTGGGCCGGGCCAACGCGGATGCGCGCTTCTCGGCGCTGTTGGAGGACCTGGCGGCCACGGGGCTGAAGCTGACGCAGTGGATGCGGGAGTGGACGGTGTACGACTCCAATCACGGGCTGGACCGGGGTTGGTTGGGAGACGCGACGTGAATGCCCATGAGTTGCCGTTGCGCGCCGGGGCGGCCGTGCTGCGCCGCCTCGCGTGCTCTCCGGAGCGGGAGTCGTTCGTCCTGCGCGGCGGGCTGATGATGCGGCTGTGGAGCGGTCCGGTGCCTCGGCCGGTGGAGGATCTGGACTTCCTCGCCCGGTTCTCCTTCGACGCGGCGGACACCGTGAAGCGGTTGGAGTCCGTCCTCCGGGCCGGAGTGGAGGATGGCTTCTCCTTTGGCGCACCGCGGTCCGAGGTCATCTGGGCGGAGACGGCGTTTCCGGGCGTGCGGGTCTTCGTGGAGACGCGGCTGCCCGGCGTGGACGGGAGCTTCGAGCTGCGCATCGACACGGGCTTCGGCGACCCCATGGACCCGGGCCCCGCGTGGACGGAGTACGAGGTGGGGGAAGCCCAGGCGGCGCGGGTGCTCGCGTGCCGGCCTGAGACGCTGCTCGGGTGGAAGGTGCACGGCCTCTTCGAGCGGGGAAAGGGCCGCTTCCGTCCCAAGGATCTCTTCGACGTGTACCTGCTCACCCGGTACGCGCCGCTGGAGGCCGCGCTGCTGCCCCGGGCGCTGCGGCTGGCGTTCGAATCGCGCGGGGATTCGCTGGAGTTGATGGAGCGGCTGATGGCGGGCGAGTTCGGCCGGAGCCCGTGGAGCAACGAGAAGTGGGCGCGCTATCGACACAGCCAGCCCAAGGGCCGTCCGGAGGCCCTGGCCGAGGTGGTGGCCGCGGTCGCCACGGCGCTCCGTCCCACGTGGGAGGCCGCGCGCGGGGCCCAGGTCCTGGTGGGGCACGCCTTGCCGGGGCGGGCGCTCAGTGCGTCAGCGGCGGACCCCGATGGGTCCTGTCCCGAGACAGACCCCACGCCACCAGCGCAACGACGATGACAGCGAGCACCGCGAGCCAGAGCCAGCCCATGCCCCACCGGGTGGAGTCGTAGACTTCATAGGGCTCGATGGGCTCGGCCGGCGGCTGGGCGAGCGCCAGCGCCGGGGTGAGGAAGAGCGACCACAGGAATGCCTGCAGGGCGCGGAGATGGAGCATGGGGGGCCTCCCGCGGCCTGGATGCACCGGGCCGCTCCTTGAACGGTCTTCACCTTCGGAGACCTGGACAAGGCACGGCCCCAGTGCACTCGGGCGAGCGGTGGGAACCCGGGAGCCTCGATACCCTCACCCCGACCCTCTCCCGGAGGGCGAGGGGAAATCGGGTTCGCTTGGGAAGCCGTGTTACAGCGGGGGGCGGACGTAGGCGCCGTCTTCCCGGCTGTAGTCCTGGATGTAGACGCGATCGGACGTGCCCGTCTCCTTGCCCTTGCGCGCTGGCTTCTTCGTCTCCGCCGGGGGCTCGTTCTTCCGCTCGGGGGCTTCCACGGCGATCGTCTTCAGCTCCGCATCCGAGGCTCGCGCCCTGTCGATGGCGGCCGCGTCGTAGATGGAGATCCACCAGCCTCCGTAGCTCCCCTCCGCCGTGGGGGGCGTGACCTCGAACGTGAGGCCCGCGCGCTCCAGCTTGTCTTCCTCGAGCGACAGGCCGTGGAGCAGCTCCCGGTCGCCCGCCTGCTGGAGGAGCCCGGCCATCAGGCTGCGCAGCTCCTCCTTGGTGCGGGTCTTGCCCGCGTAGATGCCGATCTCCACGCCCGCGGGGTGCTGGGGGTCTCCGTAGATGTTGAGCTCGCCCCGGGCCGTCTCGTACGTGAGGTAGGGCACGTAGCGGAAGACGCCGGTGTCGATGACTTCCGACGGAACCTGCTTGAGATCCTTCGCCCCGAACTTCGTCGCGAAGGTCTCGATGATGAGCCCGGAGTCGATCAAGCGGCCCTCGGTCACGGGCTGTCTTCTGGCCGCGGCAGGAGCCGACAACGGTGCCGAGGCGGACTTCAGCGCCGGAGCGGGAGGAGGCGCGGGCTGCTCACGGAGCTGCGAGCGCCCCGGATTCGGGCAACCACCGAGCAACACCATCGTGAGCATTCCACTGGCGACAGCCGACTTCGGACTCATCTTCCCCCTCGCACGGAACGGAATCATCAGGTGCGAGGACTCTACCGGATGGCGGCGTGGACTCGATAGCCGCTCGGAGTGAAGCCCGGCTCAGCCGTTCGGGCCCGAGTGGGGCTGCGACGTGTCGCCGGGCATGGAGCGCAGCCGGCGGACGGCACGCAGCAGCAGCTCGCCGTCGAGCGGATTGGAGACGTAGCCCTTCGCTCCAATCTGGTGGGCCCGCTCGAGGTCCTCGTCCGTGGAGGTCCCGGAGAGGATGAGCGCGCCGGAGATGCGCGCCTCGCCCGCCAGCAGCCCCTCCATGGCCTGCACCGGGGCAATCACGATGTCCGAGGCGGACGAGTGCATGACCTCCAGCGGAGTGGCGACCTTGGTCCGCAGCCCATGCCTCGCGAGTGCTCGCGAGATGAGGGTGGCGGTGACGGGAGGCCACGCGTAGAGCAGCAGGGGCGCATCCGGAGCCGGGGCGCTGGTGGAACCGGTGGCCGGCTCGGTGACGTCATCCTGGAGGCCGTAGAGCGCGGCGAGCGCATGGCCCAGCGCCGTGTCCGACGCGAGGTGCGGCTCGACGCGGGGCTTGCCGGAGACCGCGCGCACCGCGTCCAGCGCCTCGAGCGAAGCCGGGGCGGGTATGGCGATGTGCAGCACCACGCGCTCGCCCTTCTCCAGCCGCAGCGGCACCACCCGGTACTTCTGGGCGATGCGCTTGGGCACCAGCCGGGTGAGCTTGGGGTCCAGGCGCTCGCGATCCAGGTCGATGGCGGGCAGGCCGAGCTGCATCGAGAGCGCGCGCAGGATGTCGGCCTCGGTGCACAGCCCCTCGCGCACCAGCGCCCGGCCGAGCGGTACCCGGGTCTCGTGGTGGTGCACCAGGCCGAGCCGGAGCTGGGCCCGGTCGATGAGCCCCAGCTCCATCAGGATTTCACCGAGCATGCGCTTGGACCCGAGCTGCATGGCTGTAACCGTTGCCATGCGGCCCCTGCCCGGCGATGGGCACCCGGGCGAGCCCCTGTCTCGCCGGCTGCTCTCCGGTCAGAAGTCGACGAGCGCGGCCCGGCCCCGGAGCGGCACGACGACGTACGTCTGCAACTGGGCGTCGGTGGGAATCCGGGCGAACCGGCTGCGCGTGAGAATGCCCTGCGTCTCGATGCGTACCTCGCGCTCGGGGCCATCGACGCGGGCCCTCGGAATCAACACGGTGAAGAGGAGCGAGCCCGCGTCCGCATCCGGCTCGAGCGTGAGGGTCACCAGCGTTCCCATCTCCGTCTCTACCTGGCGGATCTCCTCTCCGCTCGCGTTCACCTCGCGGCAGGAGTCCTGGTAGTGGAACCGGGCATCCCCGGTGAAGCTGGTGGTCGAGAAGTGGATGGAGACTCCCCGGCCCGATAGCTCGAACATGTTGGGCATGGCCGGCTCGGGAAGGTTCTCCGGGATGGGGTTTACGGGTTCGGCTTCCATGTGCTCCTCCTGTCGTTCGCAGTGCAGCCGGAGAGGGCTGCCTCGCAGGATGGAGGCGTTGAGTTCCGGACGTGACGCGTCAGCCGTGCGCGCCGAGCACGTGCCGCTCGAGCACACCCGCGGTGGCCACGAGCGCCAGTCCCAGGAGGAAGCCGAGCAGGCGGCCGCGAGCGGTGCGCTGGTCCGGGGTGTGGCGCAGCTCCGGCAGCAGGTCCGTGGCGCCGATGTAGAGGAAGGTGCCGCTGGCGAGCGCGAGGATGATGCCCTCCAGGCCCGCCACCCACCGCGAGCCCAGCAGCACCGCTCCGGCCCCGGCCACCGCGGTGAGCTGCACGGCCCCGAGGGCCAGCAGCGCTCGGGCGCGTGACAGTCCCGCGGCGCGCAGCAGCGCGTAGTCCCCCACCTCCTGCGGAAGCTCGTGGGCGATCACCGCCAGCGCGGTGGCCACCCCGGCCTGGGGCGAGACGAGGAAGGCCGCCGCCACCGCCGCGCCGTCTCCGATGTTGTGCAGCGCGTCCGCCGCCAGCAGCGACGGCACCACGGTGGTGGGGGCGTTCATGGCCTCGGCGTGGTGGTGGGGATGGCCCGGGGCATGGGTCGAGTGGTCATGGTGATGGGGTCCGAGGAACCACTCGACGAAGGTGAGGGCGAGGAAGCTGGCCAGGGCCCACCGGAAGGCACCCATGCCCGCGGCCTCGACGGCCTCGGGGAGGATCTCCAGGAACACCGCGCCCAGGAGTGCCCCGGCCGCGAAGGCCACCAGCGCCGCCAGGTGACGCTTGAGCCAGCGCTCGGAGAGGAGCCCACCCGTCAACCCCGCGAGGCCGTCCGCCAGGACCGCCAACCAGATGAAGAGGGTGGTGCGCTCCATTCAGGTGTCCCAGGTCAGGTGTCCGAGGTGAGCCAGCGCAGCAGCGCGTCCGGGGCATCCACGTGGACGAAGTGGCCCGCTTCAGCGAGCGTAGCCACCGGGCAGCCCAGGGCCTCCATCCGCGCCACATCCGCGTCGGAGACGTAGTGGGCCCGGCCGCCGCGGATGCAGCGCACCTTCGCGCCCGGGAGCGCCAGCGCGTCCCAGAGGTCCTCTCCGTTCACCCGCGCGTGGAACTCGGCGAGCGACTCGCGGTCGAAGCGCCAGCGCACCGTGCCGTCCGGTGCCGGCTCCAGGTTCATGAGGAGCCAGTCCGAGAGCGGCCCGGACAGCCCGCGCCCCGTCAGCTCCGTGCGCATCGTCCGGCGGTCCGGCGCGCCAGGTGGCGCGGCCCGGAGGATCTCCAACACCTTGCCGCTCTCCGACAGCTGGGTGGGGATGGGGCTGGGGGTGATGTCCAGCAGCGTCACGCTGGCCACGTCGGCGGGGGAGCGCAGACTCGCGGCGAGCGACACGCGCCCGCCCAGCGAGTGCCCCACCAGCTCCAACGGCCCGTGCAGCCCCGCCGCGTGCGCCGTCTCCAGCACGTCCCCGGCCACAGTGGCCAGGGTGGCCCCGGGCGGCAGCCGTGGCGAGGCGCCGTGGCCCGTCATGTCCAGCAGGAGGAAGCGGCGGCTCTTGTCCACCTCGCTCCATGCCGTGGCCAGCGAGCGCAGGTTGCGCCCCGTGCCGAGGAAACCATGCAGCAGCACCGTTGGCCGCTGCCCCTCACCCACCTGGAAGCTCTCGAGAATCACGGTTGCCTCCTATAGCCCGGGAGCCTCCGCACCGCAGCGCCTTCGCTCACATGCCGAAAGGCCAGGTGTCCGCGGCATCCTCCTCCTCGTGGCCGGCATCCCGCTCCAGGGGGTGCAGGGCGCTGGTGAGGTCGAAGTGCAGCACCGCGTCGAACTGCGCGGGCAGGTCCGCGTGGAAGTAGTGGCTGTGGCGCTCGCTGTGAGGCGCGTAGATGACGCCGATGGCACGCTCCAGCCGCCGCTCGCGCAGGCCCGAGCCCGCCTCGCCCAGGTCCTCCATCCTCAAGAGGAAACCGGGCAGGCCCACCTCGTGGAAGAGCGCCTCGTAGCTGCCCCCCAGCGCCGGCCGCACCCGCCGCCTCAGTCCCGGCATGTCCCACTCGCGCGCGGCGATGACGGTGCCCGAGTACGTGGTGAAGCCCACGTTGTACGTCCCCTTGCCATGGCGCTCGCGCAGCAGCTGGCCCAGGTTCAGCTCGCCCTGGTCCCCCATCTGCGTGGCGCGCGCGTCGCCCAGGTGCGAGTTGTGCGCCCAGATGACCAGGCGCGCCGGGTTGCCGTAGCGGCGGCCGAGGTACTCGGACAGGGCGTCCGCGGTATCCGCCATGTGGGTGTCACGCAGGTTCCACGACTCGTCGCGCCCCGCGAACATGGTGCGGTAATAGGCCTCCGCGTCTTGCGCCAGCCGCGCGTTCTGCTCGGCATAGAAGAGCGCGTCCTGCTCGAGCGCTCCCTCCACCTCGCGGCGGCGCAGGTCCAGCAGTTGCTCGAGGACCTCCTGCGAGCAGGTGTCCGCGTAGCCATACGCCGTGGCGTGGCCGTAGGCCTGCGGATCCGTGCCGTAGCGGTCGAAGCACGCGTAGCGGTGCCGGGCCCGCTCGGCCGCCGCGGGGTCTCTCGTCTCCAGGTAGCGAATCACCTCGCGCATGGAGGAGTGCAGGCTGTAGAGGTCCAACCCGTAGAAGCCCACCTGGGGCGAGTCCTTGCCCCGCACGGCGTTGTGCGCGCGCAACCACTCCACCAGTTCCAGCACTTCCTGGTTGCGCCACATCCACCGGGGGAAGCGCTGGAAGTCGCCGAGCGCCTGCGGAGCATCCGTGTCCGTGCCCTGGCCGTGCACGTACTGGTTGAGCCGCAGCGCATCCGGCCAGTCCGCCTCCACCGCCACCGCGCTGAAGCCCCGCTCGACGATGAGCCGGCGGGTGAGCGCGGCGCGGGCCCGGTAGAACTCGTGGGTGCCATGCGTGGCCTCGCCCAGCAGGACGAAGCGCGCGTCTCCGATGCCTTCCAGCAGCGCGTCGAAGTCCGAGTCGTCGTCCTTCAGGGCAATGGCCGCGGTGCGCACGCCTTCGATGAGCTCTGGACGGAATTCCTGCACGCCATGTCTGTCTTCATCGAACGGATTCATGCATTGAAGGTGGGCAGGCGGCCCCCACCTGCCCATGCGGCCCCGACAAGCCGGAGGGTTGACAGACGGGAGGGCGCGCCCGCTCCTTGACTGGCCCTCTCCTGGCGGGCAGGCAGGCGCTCGCTTTCAATCCAGGAATAAGCGGAGTGGCCGACCCCGCAGGGCATGAACACCTTCGACGACATGGAGCCCAAGCGAGACAACATGAAGGTGGCGGCGGGGAGGGGTTGGCGGGGCATGCGCTGGCTGGTGCTGGCGATGACCCTCATGGCGGGGACGGCTCAGGCCAAGGTGATCGCGGGAGTCCGCATGCCGGACGCCATCTCGCTGCAGGGCAAGGAGCTCCTGCTGGAACACATGGAGCTCAAGAAGAAGCTCTTCTTCGAGATCTACGTCTGGGGCCTCTACCTGGAGCAGAAGCCGGACTCCACCCAGCAGGCCATCGCCTTCCAGGGACCCAAGCAGCTGCAGCTCCACTTCCGGCGCAGCATCAAGCGCGAGCAGTTGGCGGATGCCTTCCGCGCCTTCCTCTCCAACAGCCGGGCGCTGCGCTCGCCGGAGATGAAGCGCCAGTCGGAGCTGCTCGTGCAGTCCCTCAAGGGCGTGCGCAAGGGTGACACCCTGCTCATCACCTATCTGCCGGACCAGGGCCTCCATGTGTCCGGAGAGGGCAGCCGGGGCGCGATGATTCCCGGCAAGGCCTTCGCGGACGCGCTCTTCGACGCGTGGCTGTCGGAGAACCCCATCTACGAGCGCTAGCCGCGCTCAGATGAGGAAGGAGCCGCGGACCTCGGCTCCCTCGGCGAGCAGGGCGGCCGTCCGGTCCAGACGCTCGCGGCTGAGGTGGGTGAGCGCGCGGCGCACCTCGGGGTGGGGGAGCACCCGCTCCTTCACCGTCTCCTGGTCGAGCACCAGCAGCAGGCACGAGGTGGCGGCGCGCACGGTGGCGGTGACGCGCAAGTCCAGCAGCAGGGAGATCTCCCCGAAGAGCGCGCCCTCGGTCATGTCGGGGTAGGGGCGCTCGCCGCCCTCGGGATCCTGGTGCACCACCGAGCAGCGTCCGCGCAGCAGCAGGTGGAGCGCGTGGCTGCGCTGGCCCTGCTGGAGCAGCACGGTGCCCGGCTCCACGGTACGCGTCTGGAAGCGCTGGGCGATGGCCCGCTTCTGCTCGTCGGAGAGCGGCTTGAAGACGGGGTTGGACTCGAGCAGGTTGTCCAGCAGCCGGTCCTTGTAGAACTGCTGCACCACCAGCTCGAAGGCGGGGAAGCGGGCGCCGAGCTGCGCGAGCATCTCGCGCGTCACCTCCAGCAGGGTGCAGTCCCGGGTGGCGATGACGCTGGCCATGCGCGGGGCGTCCGAGATGAGCCCCATCTCGCCGAAGAAGGAGCCCTCGCCCAGCTCGGCCAGCGTGCGGGGCGGAGCGTTCTCGGGCGTGTGCACCACGCGCACCGTGCCCTGCACGAGGATGAACATGGAGTGGCCCCGCTCCCCCTCGGTGATGATGTGCTCGCCACCGTTGATGCGGCGCATCTCCAGCAGATCGATGAGCGCCAGGAAGACGTCCCGGGGGAGCTTGGAGAACAGGGGCGTGCTGGGCTCGGGCACTTCGGACTGGGGGCGCTCCTCTGCGCTCTGCATGGCGATGAGACTGGCCAGGTTCTCCTGCGTCTCCGCGTGCTGCGGATCGATGGCGAGGATGAGCTTGCAGGCGGCGATGGCGTGGATGCTGTTGCCCTCGGCGGCGTAGCGGATGGCGAGATAGTGGAACTCGCGCACGGCCTCCTGCCGGTGTCCGAGCTGGGCGAGGAGCTCGGCGACCTTGAGGCGGGCGGAGGTGTCGTGGGGCGTGAGCTCCAGCACCTTGCGGTAGTCGGCGAGAGCTTCCTCGGGCCTGCCCTGGAGGATGTTGACGGCGGCGCTGTCCTTGTATTGCCGGCTCAGCTGCTGCGCCTCAGCGGGGGAGATGGCCACGGGAACCTCCAGACGGATGCTGCGGGTACGGCGAGCCGCATGATCGGCCAGATGGAGGGCGGGGTAAAGGCACACCGCGTGGTGCCGTACGAGTGACCTGATGGGTTATGCTGCGGGCTCGGAGTCCGTTTCCGGGTGCCGTCTCATCACCGATGGAGTGTCACTGGGAGTGCCGATGAAGTGGCGCACGATTCTCGGCGTGACGGTGGGTCTGCTCCTGCCGCTGCCGTTCATGCTCGACCACTGCGCAGCCAGGCTTCCGGAGCACCCGCTACAGGCTGTCACTCCACCGGGCACGAAGATCGTCCCCATCCTCGCGCTAGACGAAAAGCGCGTGCTCCTGACCCATGGACGTTCCTGCCAGGATCCGAAGGACTGCGATCCGCCATTGGCATGCGTGGATTTCTTCTCCGGAGAAGACCGGATTTGTATCGGCAGCGATTGTAGAACGGACAGGCAATGCAAGCAGGGCTTCACCTGCCGGACCCGGCGGGTGCCAGGAGTTGACGCGCTGATACGTCAGTGTGTCCTCATCGGTTCTCAGCAAGAGGGGCAGCCCTGCGTCGACAGCGCGGCCGAGCCGGAGGATGCCTGTGGGCAAGGACTGCTTTGCGGCGGTGATTATTGTGGCAGACCCTGCCAGCTGGATGTGCCCTCGAGCTGTCCTGCTGGCTTCGTCTGCCGGGCTGGACTGGATGCTCCCTCCTGCCAGCCGTTCTGTCAGGGCGGGGATTGTCCCGAGGGCCAGGCGTGCGTCGGGGCGGGAACTCGCGAAGCCAGGTGCATGATCGTTCGTGGCGAGAACTGCCAGCATCACCCTTGTGCGGAGGGGTTGCGATGCGTCGTGAACTACACGCCTGGAACAGAGGCATGGCGCGCCACCATGGAATGCTTGAAGCCCTGTGACGCCAGGCAATCCTGCCCCGAGGGATCGGTGTGTTTCCTGGGGGGATGCCGGCAGAAGTGTGGGCCTGATGAACGAGAGGTCTGCGGCCCGCATCAGCGCTGCGCTCAATTTCCGGCCGACCGCCTCTGGATCTGCAAGGCATCTCTCGAGTGAGACTCGCCGAGGGGTAAACCCCCTTCAAGGGGTGAATCGACCTCGGAAGTTACTCCCCGCGAGCCGCTTCTTGAGGTAGTATCCCCCGCATGGACGAGGATGACATCGGCAGATTGAAGCGCCTGCTGGGTGGTGCGCTCCTGCTCGCCCGGGAGAACTCGGGCCTCACGCAGGTCGAGGTCGCCTCTCGCGTGGGCATTGCCTCGGCCGTCTATGGCCGCCTCGAGCGCGGCCAGATGCTCCCCAGCGTCCCCACGCTGTATAGGCTGTGCATGACCCTCAAGGTCTCCTCGGATGTGCTCCTGGGGCTCGATGCCGCCGAGCGGGAAGCCCTCGCGGGCTCGCCCCTGCCGGAAGCGCCTCCCGAGCTGCGCCGCCTCGCCTCCCTCGTGCGCACGCTCTCTCCCGCCGCCCTCCGGACGCTGATGGCCGTGGCCGCCGCCGTGGGCAGATAGGCTCGCGCGCCCCGGTGCTCAGCCCCGGCGCCGCATTGCGAGGTAGCGCGCCAGGGGACTCCAATACGTGGTGCGCCAGCCCTCGTCGAGCCAGTCGTAGGTGTCCGCCGGTACCCCCATCTGCGTGAAGCTCAGGCGCGTGCCCCGCCCCATGGGCGTCAGGTCGAACGTCGCGATGGAGTAGTGGTGCTCCGGCCAGTCCCGGTGTCTCCACGCCTGCACGATGCGGCGCCCCGGGACGAGCACCAGCGTGTAGCCGCTGTTTCAGGGCGCTTGCCAAGTCCCCCCGCCCGGTCCGCTCAGCGTGCCGCCGGGGGCGCGGCGAGGGCCTGGATGGCGCACTGGACTCCCTGCACCACCCTGGCCATGCGCTCGTAGTCGAGCGTGTCCCAGGTGTCCTGGGGCGTGTGGTAGTGCGGATTGCGGAAGAGCGCGGTGTCGGTGACCATCACCGCCGGGTAGCCCTCGTCCCAGTAGCTCGCGTGGTCCGAGAAGTCCACGCCCTGGAGGTTCCGGGGCGCGGCGAGCGATTCGGCGCTCAGGCCGCTCACGCCCAGGGCCTGGTGCACGCGCTCCACCAGCTCGCCCTGGTCGGTGCGGCCCACCACGGCGATGAAGTGGCCCTCGGAGGGGTAGCGCAGCCGCAGCGCCGCCACCGGGTAGCGCTGGCTGTCGGGGGCATCGGTGAAGTAGCCGATGCTCTCGATGGAGAGCATCGCGCGCACCTTCACGCCCCGCTCGCGCAGCCCCTTGGCGTGCACCTTGCTGCCCATGGTGCTCCGGCGGAAGTGCGGCGGCTCCTCCAGCGTGTAACCCACGAGGTCCACCCGCATCGGCGGAGGGTGCTCGCCCAGCCACGCCGCGAGCTCCAGCAGGCCGGCCACCCCGCTGGCGTTGTCGTCCGCGCCGGGCGCCCCCTGGGCCGCGTCGTAGTGCGCGCCGATGACGAGCCGCTCCTGGCTGTCCGGGCCGAAGGTGGCGATGACGTTGCGGTAGCTCGCGCCCCCCGTCGAGTACGGCTCCGAGCTCACGCGCCCGCCCGCCCGCGTCAGCGCGTCGGCGACGTAGCCCGCGGTGCGCTCGAGGTTGTCCGGGTGCTGATGGTCCCTCGGCTGGAAGGTCTCACTCAGGGTGCGCACGTGCGTCTTCAGCCGCTCGGGGTCCACCTGTCCGGTGGTACAGACCCTGGCCACCGGCTCCGGCGACGAGCGCCCCCGCAGGGCCGCCACCGCGCCGAGCACACCGAGCCCCACCACCGCGCCGAGCACGAGGGGGCGCCTCCTGGACATCCACGAAGAGTTCACGAGGCGGGACGAAGCCATGCCGGGCGGGGCGTGTCCATGCCGCGGAAGGGCCTCCGTCCACGAGCGGGCACGCCGGTACGCCGGGGGTGCCCGCGCGCTTGCACTCCGCGTATCCTCACCCGCCATGATGCTGAAGATCGTCCAGGCCGGAGAGCCGGTGTTGCGCCGGCGCGCGAGAGACCTCACCCCCGAGGAGATGACGAGCCCCGCGGTGCGCCAGCTCATCTCCCTCATGCGCGAGACCATGCGGGACGCGCCGGGAGTGGGGCTGGCCGCGCCGCAGGTGGGCGTGGACGTGCGGCTCGCGGTCATCGAGGACCGGGCCGAATACCAGGCGGCCCTCTCCCCCGAGGAGCTCGCCGCGCGTGAGCGCAAGCCGGTGGACTTCCACGTCATCATCAACCCGCGCCTCGTGGTGGAGGACCCGGAGCCGGTGGAGTTCTACGAGGGCTGCCTGAGCGTCAGTGGCTTCTCCGCGCTGGTGCGGCGCCCGCGCGCCGTGCGCGTGGAGGCCTTCGACGAGAACGGCCAGGCTGTCACCCTCCAGGCGCGCGGCTGGTACGCCCGCATCCTCCAGCATGAAATCGACCACCTGGACGGCATGCTCTACATCGACCGGATGGAGCCGCGCAGCTTCTCCACCCTGGACAACCACCGCCGCCATTGGGCCTCGCGCCCGCTGGCCGAGGTGCGCCAGGCGCTCGGGTTGCCTTCTGTGGGGCGATGAAGGCGTGCACGGGCCAACAGGACAGGCCGCCGGGGGCAGCGCCGTGTCAGAGTACCGGGTAGCCTGGAGGTGATGCTCCGGTGGGGCGGGCATGGTGCCTTCCCCCCGCGAGTCGCACATGCGTGCTCCTGTCCTGTTGCTCGTGGTGCTCACGGCGGTGGCCTGTGGCGAGGACTCCCTCGAGTTGCTCGAGGAGGAGGCCTCGGACTGCCCCGAGGCGCCCGCGATGCGGCTCGGCACGCTGCCCTCCGCGGCCGTGGTGCTCAACGCCTACTACCTCCAGGAGGAGGCCACGAGGGACCTGCGCCGCGGCCGCACCGAGTCTCCCGCCGTGGAGGAGACCCTCGCGAAGGCCTCGGCGCTCGGGGCCCATGCCGTGCGCACCACCGGCTACAACGACGCGGCCGACAAGCGCGGCGACTCCGCCATGCAGGTGGCGCCCTTGCAGTACGACGAGGTGGCCCTGCGCGGGCTGGACCTGGTGCTCACCCGCGCCGCCGCGTATGGCGTGAAGCTCGTCCTGCCGCTGGGCAACTACTGGGATGCCTACGGGGGCACCCGGCGCTACGTGGAGTGGGCGGGGCTGCCCTCGCCCGTGGAGGGAGACCCGCGCTTCTTCACCGAGCGCGCCGTCATCGACCACTACAAGGCGCACGTGGCCCACCTGCTCTCGCGCCAGAATACCTTCGACGGGCTGCGCTATGGCGAGCACCCGGCCGTGCTGGCCTGGGAGTTGCTCAACGAGCCGCGTGGCAAGGGGTTGGACTCGGACGGCGTGGCCATGCGCGCCTGGGTGGACGAGGTGGCCGCGGTGGTGAAGCAGTACGCGCCCGGGCACCTGGTGGGCACCGGCGAGGAGGGCTTCGACACCTCGCTGGCGGGCTATGACGAGCTCTTCTGGCGCGGCGCGGCCCCCTCGCCCCTCTTCGAGGGAGGCAGCAGCTTCCGCCGCAACACGGCCTCGCCCTTCATCGACTTCGGCAGTGTGCACTTCTACCCGGAGCTCTACGGGGTGAAGCAGGACGAGACGGCGCGCGCCGGGGCGCACTGGTTCTTCGAGCACGCCGCGCTCGCCCGGGACGTGGGCAAATCCCTGTTCATCGGCGAGTTCGCCCTGCGCAACCAGGAGGGGTATTCCCTCGACGAGCGCCGGGCCATGTACCGCGGCTGGTTCCGCTGTGCGTGGCGAACCGGCGCGGGCGCCAGCGGCCCGTGGATGTTCGCCAACGATGCGCGGCCGGACGAGTGGGACGAGTTCACCTTCTACTACCGCGATGGCACCGTGCCGGCGGATCCCCGCAACCGGTACGCGGACCTCGTTGTTGAGGCCGCGGCGCTCTCCGGCACGCGTTGAGTTGTCTTTCCTTGGGACCCCTCCAAAAAACCTCATCCCCGGCTGAATAAGTCCTGGATTGGGGTTGTCAGGGATGGCTGGGATGACCAGTTTTCCTGTATAGGGGGGATATTCATGAGGAAGGACAGACGTATGAGCATGGCAGGCAGGATGGCCGCGTGGTTGTGCATCGGTGCCCTGGGGTTCGCACAGCAGGCCCGAGCCGACGAGGCGAGGTGGACGCACCGGGACGCGGAGCGCCTCGACGAGTCGTGTGGGGACGGTGAGGCCGACGAGCCCTGCACGCTGGGCAACGCCGAGCGCCGGCATCTGGTCGACGACATCTTCGAGTACAGCTACCGCGTGCGGGTGGGGTCCGGCGCCCAGGACGTCATCACCCTGCACCGGGTGGTGCGCGAGGTGGGCCAGTGGTCGCCGGTGCGCACGGTGAAGTCGGTGTTCCTGGTGCATGGCGATGCGCTGGGCTTCCGAGGTGCCTTCCTGTCCAGCGCCGGGAGCGCGGCGGTGGCGCCGGGCCACTCCATCGCCGTCTTCCTCGCCAAGCGAGGGGTGGATGTGTGGGGTATCGACCAGCGCTGGGTGCACGTGCCGGCCGGGACGACGGACTTCTCCTTCATGAAGGACTGGAACCTGGGCCTGCACGCCCGGGACGTGGGCATCGGCCTGTCCCTGGCGCGCGGGTGGCGTGCGTACACCGGCAACGGCAGCGGGCGCATGGTGCTGCTGGGCTGGAGCCGCGGGGCCGCCGTCTCCTACGCCTACCTGAACGCGGAGACGCAGCAGCCGCCGGACAAGCGCCACGTGAGCGGCTTCATCCCCGTGGACATGGCCTATCAGTTCGCCCCCATCGCCACGCAGGAGCGCGCGGCGGCGTGCCAGACGCATGCGGCGCTCGCCCAGGCCCAGGCCTCGGGGCAGTACGAGGGTGGGCAGCTCGGGCTGACGCTGCAAGGCCTCGCGACGCTCGCCATCGTCCAGCCGGCGGCGCCCTCGGCCCTCCTTCCGGGGGGGACGAACCGGGAGGCGGCGCTCGCCTTCGGCGCGGCGACCCACGTGTTCCAGAATCCGGCCATCATCCCGGCCTACCACTGGACCGGAGCCCAGTTCAGCGAGCTGGGCCTTCCCACGGCGCTCTCGTGGACTCCCGAGCGCTTCTTCTTCGACACGCTGACGCAGGCCTCGCCCTACCAGAGCATCGGCGAGCAGGTGGACACGCTGGCCATGTGGTGCGGGGCGCCGGACGTCCCATATGACGACTACCTGGCGCAGGTGAAGGTGCCGGTGCTGTACGTGGGGGCCGCGGGCGGCACGGGCAGCTACGGCCTGCACAGCCTCTCCCTGCTGGGCAGCCCGGACGTCTCCTCCGTCGTGGTGCAGCGCTACCCGGACGTGTACCGCGTGGTGGACTACGGCCACGCGGACCTGTTCCTGGCGGCCGATGCGCCCACGGCGGTGTGGGCGCCCATCCTCGACTGGGTGCAGCGCCACTGAGGCGCGGCGGGCTCGGAGGGGCGCGGCGGGCTCAGAGGGCCGCCGCGGCGCGCCCCAGGCCCTCGGCCACCGAGGTGAAGGCGTCCTTCGTCTTCACCCGCTCCTCGCCGAAGCGCTCCGTGTAGAGCCGGCGCACGGCGGGAATCTGCGAGGAGCCTCCGGTGAGGAACACCGCGTCCACCTCACCGGCGCCCGTGCAGCGCGCCAGCAGCCCCTCGGTCACCTCGCGCAGCTCGGCGAGCAGCGGCGCGGAGGCCTCCTCGAACTCGGCGCGCGTGATGGGCTCGTGCAGGTGGATGCGGGCTTCCTCGAAGTCGAGCGTCGTCTCCTCCTTCGAGGACAGCTCCACCTTCACGGCCTCGATGGCGCGGAACAGCCGGTAGCCGAGGTTGTCCATGACGAGGTCGTACAGAGCCTCGGCCTCGGCGGGCTTGTCGCTGGACTCCAGCATCAGCTCCAGCAGCTCCTGGGTGGACTTCTCGCGGATGAAGGACATCTCGTGCCAGGAGAGCAGCTTGGACATGACGTGCTGGGGCACCGCCAGCCGCTTGTCGCTGAAGCCTCGCACCCGGTACGTGGAGCCCGCGCCGAAGCGGGGCAGCAGCTTGTAGCGCATGATTTCGGCGTCGAAGCGGTCACCACCGATGCGCACGCCGGTGGAGCCCACCACGTCCGCGCGCCGGTCCGGGTTGCCGCGGCGCGAGGGCCCCAGCCGCATCAGCGTGAGGTCCGTGGTACCGGCGCCGAAGTCCGCCACCAGCACCAGCTCGTCGCGGGTGAGCTGCGCCTCGTACGAGAGCGCGGCGGCGATGGGCTCGATGAGGAACTGGATGTGCGTGAAGCCGGCGATCTCCGCTGCCTTGCGCAGGCGCTGCTCGGCGAGCACATCCGCCTCGGGGTCCGGGGAGAAGATGGCGGGGCGGCCGAGCACCACGGACTCGGGGGCGGTGCCGCCGGTGTGGGGGGCGGCGGCCTCGCGCACGCGGCGCAGCAGCAGCGCGACGAGATCCTCGATGAGCCAGGTGCGGCCGCGGATCTGCGTGGCGCGGAAGGAGGCGCTGTGCAGGAAGGACTTCACCGACTGGATGAAGCGGCCCGTGTGGTCTTCGAGGTAGCGGGCGATGGCCGGGGCGCCCGTGTACACCTCGCGCTCGTCCTCGGGGAAGAAGATGACGGAGCGGTAGAGGCGCGGGTCGCTGTAGCCGGGCGAGACGGGGAGGACCGTCCCATCCGGCAGGGCGAGGGCGGTGTTGCTGGTTCCGAAGTCGAGTCCGCAGGCGGCCATGGGGGCGCCTCCTCTACGCGAGAAACGGTGCGCATGGGTAGCGCCGAGTGCGGGGGCCGGCCCCGAGCCCGCCCGGCACCCGCGGGAGCGGCCTCAGGCCCTCCGCCGCGTCATGCCGCGCACGATGGCGGGCACGAAGGCCGCCACCGTCCGCACTGTCGGTGAGGGGAAGTGCCACTTGCGCAGCTCCGCCTGCCAGAACCACGTCACCGCCGCCGTGAAGGCCGTGCGGTAGATGGCGTGCCACCAGTGGATGGGGATGAAGACCATCTCCCCGGGAGACAGCAGCGTCTCCCACGGCTGGGCCTCGGCGAAGCGCGGGTGGCGCGCCAGGTCCGGCTTCGCCGTGTTCACCTGGCTCCAGTGGAAGCGCGAGCGGTGCCAGGGCGTCGGGTACATGCGGTCCGTCTGCCCCGGCTCGAAGAGCACCACGCGGTTCTGCCCGTGCACCATGCACAGCAGGGCCTCGGCGTCCGGGTGGTAGTGCAGCGCCGACATGGTGGCCTGCCCCAGGAAGAGGCTCGCCGTCTTGAAGCGCTCCGGCTCGTACCAGTCCGGCTCGCGCGCGTCGTCCTTCACCTCGGGGAAGTCGTGGAGCGACAGCTCCGTGTTGGACATGCGGTCGCGCGCCTCCAGCTCGGGCACGCCCTGCTGGATGTACTGCGCCAGCGTCATCTCCTGCGCACGCGTGTGCGTGGCGTCGCCCGTGGGAGGGCAGATGTCCACCGTGATGTTCCGGTGGCCAATCTTCTCCCGCAGGTACTCGGCGTTCCACCGGCTCAGCGCGGGCCAGTTCTGCATGCCTCCGGTGAGCACCACCGGACGGCTGGGCTCCTCCACCTCCCGCTTGAACTGCTCGCGCGAGGTGGGTGCTGGACGGCGCTCGATCTGAATGGCCTTGATGTCATTGCTCATGGCTACTGACCCCCTCCAAAGAGGAACTCCGGACGGATGAAGAAGCCCGCGACCGAGGCGCGCACCCGGTTGCCCGCCGCCGGGCTCACCTTGGCCACCATGTGCGGGTAGTCGCGCGCGAGGAAGACGAGCCGGTTGGGCTTGGGCATGATGAAGCTGCCCAGGCCGCTGCGCATCAGCTCCTCGTTCTCCCGCGCGTTGTCGAAGACGTGCTGGCGCCGCGGCCCGTCGCCGCCCTCGTCGCCCAGCTTGCCCGCGCCCTTGGAGGACTCGTCCGCGATGAGCAGCTCACCGCCCCACTGCACGTTCCACTCGGGGTGCGCGTAGTAGATGAAGGCGCCCGTGTAGAGCTTCCCGTCGTCGCAGTGCCAGGAGAGCCCCGAGCCCACCGGGTAGATCCACGGCGCGGCCGAGAAGAGCAGCCAGTCCTCACCGCCCGCGCCCAGCATGTCCTTGTGCTCGGTGGCCCGGGCCTGGATGACCTCGAGGAGCGCGTCGATGGGCTGGCGCGTGGGGTAGAGCGACGTGCCCGGGTAGGCCGCCATCATCCCCTCCAGCATCTCCTCGGGCGGCGTGAGGCCCAGGGTCACCGTGCGCGGGCCCTCCATCGGGTTGCCGTCCTCGGGGCGCCACACGCCGCGCACTCCCTCGGCGTGCACGTGCTTGTAGGGGACGCTCTGCATGTAGCGCCACATCAGCTGGAACTGCTCCGGTTTCAGGACGTCGTCGTAGACGATGACCTGGGGGGTGTTGAGGACCATCTTCATGTGTTGCGGCCTTTCTCCTCGAGAAGTGTTTCCAGCGCCCGGGCGACACCTTCCACCTCGGGTGATTCCATGAACGTGCGGTGGTGCCCGGCGACGTCGTGCACCGCCACGGGGTGGGTGGAGAGCGCCCCCCAGCCATAGGTGGTGTCCCCTCCGCCCGCGGGCCGCGAGCCGGTGGCCCGCAGCAGCGTCAGCTCCCCGGACCAGGGCCCGGGCCGGTAGGCCCCCACCGCGTCACTGGTGGCCTGGAAGACGTGGAAGACGCGCCGCAACTGCGGCACTCCCACGTCCGGGGGCAACAGGTGCCGGGACCGGGCCTGCTCCAACAGGTGCGTCAGCCGCGCGGCGGGCTCGAGCGAGCGCAACAGCGCGTCCGCCTCCTCGGGCAACGGGCCCACCGCCTCGCGCAGGAAGGCGGCCAGCAGCGCCGAGTCGTCTCCCGTCTCGCCCGCCTGGGCACGGGCCCGCGCCAGCGGATCCTCCCCGCCTCCCGGGTCCTCCCAGGCCGGCGCGCGCGCGTCCAGCAGCAGCACCCGGGCCACCGTCTCGCCCGCCTCGGTGAGCTGCCGCGCCATCTCGAAGGCGAGCACGCCTCCGACGGACCAGCCCGCCAGCAGGTACGGCCCCGACGGCTGCACCTCGCGCATCGCCACCACGTAGGCGCGCGCCATGTCCTCCACCCGGGTGAGCGGTGCGTGCTCGCCCTCCAGGCCAATGGCTTGCAGCGCGTAGAGCGGCCGATCCTCCAGCCGCCGCGCGAGCTCCGCGTAGCAGGCCACGGTGCCGCCCACCGGGTGCACGCAGAAGAGCGGACGGCGGCGGCCCCGCGCGCGCAGGGGCACCAACGGCGAGGCGTGCTCGGTGCCGTCCTGGCGCAACACCGCGGCCAGCTGCTCCAGCGTGGGGTGGCGGAAGAAGCTGGCCAGGGGCAGCTCGCGGCCGAAGACGGCCTGCACCCGGGCGCTCAGCCGCAGCAGCAGCAGCGAGTGTCCGCCCAGGGCGAAGAAGTCGTCCGTGGCGCCCACCGGACGGCCCAGCACCTCCTCCCACAGCCGTGCGAGCCGCAGCTCCACCGCGTCACGCGGCGGCACGTGCGTGTGCTCCTTGGCCCCGGTGGGCTGGAGCTCCACGCGGGGCAGCGCGCTCCGGTCCACCTTCCCGCTCGCGTTGAGCGGCATCCGCTCGAGCCGCACCAGCGCCGAGGGCACCATGTACGCCGGCAGTTGCCCGGCGAGGACGGCCTTGAGGTCCGGCTCCGTCTCCAGCGTCTCCACGGGAGACCAGTAGCCCACCAGCCGCCGCGTCCCCGCCGCGTCCTCGCGCACCACCACCGCGCAGGCGCGCACGGCCGGGTGCCGCTGGAGCGTCGCCTCCACCTCCTCGGGCTCCACCCGGTAGCCCTGCACCTTGAGCTGCCGGTCCACCCGGCCGAGGTACTCCAGGTGCCCGTCCGGCAGCAGCCGCACCAGGTCTCCCGTGCGGTACAGCCGCGCGCCCGGCGTGGTGGCGAAGGGGTGGGGGATGAAGCGCTCGGCGGTGAGCGCGGGCTGCGATAGGTAGCCTCTTGCCAGCGCCCCTCCCAGGTACAGCTCGCCTGGGACGCGCGGCGGCACGGGCTCCAGGTGCTCGTCCAGCACGTACGCCTCGGCTCCCGGGATGGGCTGGCCGATGGGCACCTCCGTCACGCCTTCCTCCGGAGGCTGGCGCGTGAGATCTCTCAGGGTGGCCGACACCGTGGCCTCGGTGGGGCCGTAGGCGTTGATGAGCTGCACCTCGGGGTCCACCCGCGCCAGCCACTTCGCCACGCGCTCGGGAGCCGCGCGCTCTCCGCCGATGATCACCTGACGCACCGAGGCGGGCAGCCGCGCCCCCGTCACGTCGAGCGCCAGCACGACCTCGTGCCAGAGCGAGGTGGGTAGGTCCAGCACCGTCAGCCCCCACTCCTCCGTGCGCCGGAAGAGCTCGGCCACCGAGCCCGTCATCTCCTCGGTGCGCAGGTAGAGCCTCGCGCCAATGCCCAGCGTGCAGAAGATCTCCTCCACGCTGGTGTCGAAGCCGAGCGAGGCGGTCTGCAGAACCCGCTCCTCCGAAGTGAAGCCGTAGGTGGTGCACATCGCCTCGACGTAGGCCGCCAGCGAGCCGTGGGGAATCAGCGTGCCCTTGGGACGGCCCGTGGAGCCCGAGGTGTAGATGACGTAGGCGGTGCTCTCGGGAGGCGGGGACGGCGCGCGCGTGGGCACGGGCCCGGTGAGCAGCTCGGGATCGTCCAGGTACACGAGCGTGATCCCGCTCCCGAACAGGTCCGCCTGCTGCCGCGTGGCGAGCACGACCCGGGGCCGTGCATCCTCGACGATGAGGGCGAGGCGCTCGCGCGGCAGGCGTGGATCCAACGGCACGTAGGCGCCACCGGCCTTGTGCACGCCGAGCACGCCCACCACCATCTCCAGCGAGCGCTCCGCGGCCAGACCCACGAAGGTGTCAGGCCCCACGCCCAGCGCCCGGAGCCGCGCGGCGAGCCGCTGCGCCCGTGCGTCCAGCTCTCCGTAGGTGAGCGTGCCCTGATCGGACACGACGGCCAGTGCCGAGGGTGTGCGGGCCGCATGCGCCTCGATGCGCTCGTGGGCCAGCGGCAGGTGCGCCGGCAGGGGCGCGCCGTGGCTCCACTCGCGCAGCAGCCGCGACCGCTCCCCGGCCGTCATCAGCGGCAGACGGGAGATGGGCGTTTCGGGTTGCGCGGTGATTCCCTCGAGCAGCGTGCGCAGGGGCTCCACGAGGCTGGCCGCGGTGCCGGGGTGGAAGAGATCGCTGTTGTACTCGAGCGAGCCCCCGAGCCCGCTCTCCGTCGGGGTGAAGGTGAAGGTCAGCTCGAAGCTCGCCGCGCCGGTCTCCATCTCCAGCGGCTGCAGGCGCAGCCCGGGCAGCTCCAACGGACGCAGCGGGGCATTCTGCAGCACCAGCATTACCTGGAAGAGCGGCGTGCGGCTCGGATCCCTCGTGGGCGTGAGCTCCTCCACCAGCTTGTCGAAGGGCACGTCCTGGTGGGCATAGGCGCCGAGCGCCACCTCGCGCACGCGGCCGAGCAGCTCGCGAAAGGTGGGCTGGCCGGACACGTCCACCCGCATGACGAGCGTGTTGATGAACAGGCCGATGAGCGGCTCGACTTCGGCACGTGTGCGGTTGGCGATGGGCGTGCCCACCGTGATGTCCGTGCCCGCGCCATGGCGGTAGAGCAGGACGTCGAGCGCCGCCTGCAACACCATGAAGAGGGTGGCCCCCTCGCGCTGGGCCAGGGCCTCCAGCCGCGTGGCCAGCTCCGGGGCGAGCAGGAAGGGCACGCGCCGGCCTCGGGACGTCTGCACGGGCGGACGCTGCCGGTCGGTGGGCAGCCGCAGCGGCTCGGGCAGGGGCGTGAGCTGCTGCTTCCACCAGTCGAGCTGCGCCGTGAGGACGGGGCCCGCGAGGTGCTCGCGCTGCCAGGAGGCGAAGTCGGCGTACTGGATGGCGGGCTCGGGCAGCGGCGAGGCGCGGCCGGTGTGGAAGGCCCCGTAGAGCGCCGCCAGCTCGCGCACGAGGACGCCGATGGACCAGCCGTCGGAGACGAGGTGGTGCAGGGTGAAGAGGCCGATGTGCTCCTCGGGGCCGAGCTTCAGCAGCGCGGCGCGCAGCAGGGGGCCTCGGGCGACGTCGAAGGGCTTGCGGGCCTCCTCGGAGAGGCGTTGGGAGATGGCCTGTTCCCGCTCGGAGGCGGGCAGCGAGGAGAGATCCGAGAGGGACAGTGGCAGCCGCAGCGAGGGCGCGATGACCTGGACGGGCCGGCCCTCGTGGGAGGCGAAGGTGGTGCGCAGCGACTCGTGGCGGCGGAGCAGCTCGTCCAGGCTGCGCTGGAGCGCCTCGGTGTCGAGCCCGCCGGTGAGCCGCAGCGCGAAGGGCAGGTTGTAGGCCGGCGACTGGGGCTCGAGCTGGTGGAGGAACCAGAGGCGCTGCTGCGAGAAGGACAGCGGCAGCGGCCCCGAGCGGGGAACGGGGACAGGAGGCGGAAGCTGCGCGGGACGCGGCGAGGCGGCGAGCGCGTCGATGCGGGAGGCGAGTGCTTCGAGGGTAGGCGCCTCGAAGAGGGCACGCAGGGGCAGCTCCACATGGAAGGTGGAGCGGATGCGGGAAGCGAGCTGGGTGGCCAGCAGCGAGTGTCCGCCGAGGGCGAAGAAGTCGTCCTGCGCGCCGAGGCTGGAGAGGCCGAGGAGCTGCGTCCAGAGCGAGGCGAGGGTGACCTCCGTCTGGGATTGAGGCGGACGCGACGGCGTACGAGCCAGGGCGCCCGAGTCCGGAGCGGGAAGGGCCTTTTTGTCCACCTTGCCGCTGGGGGTGAGCGGGAAGGACGGCAGCACGACGAAGGCGGCGGGCACCATGTAGTCGGGCATCCGCTGCAGCAGGGAGGCGCGCAGGGTGGCGGCGTCCGGCGTCTGCCCCTGGGCGGGGACGACGTAGGCGACGAGACGCCTGTCACCCGGGGAGTCCTCGCGGATGGAGGCGGCGGCTTGGTGGACGGAAGGGTGCTGCTGGAGCGCGGTCTCCACCTCGCCCAGCTCGATGCGGAAGCCGCGCAACTTCACCTGGGAGTCGAGGCGGCCGAGGAACTCGACATCGCCGCCTGGCAGCAGGCGGGCAGCGTCACCGGTGCGGTAGAGGCGCGCGCCGGGCTCGGAGGCGAAAGGGTGGGGAATGAAGCGCTCGGCGCTGAGGGCCGGCCGTCCGAGGTAGCCGCGAGAAAGCGCGGTGCCACCGAGGAATAGCTCTCCGGGGACGCCCGCGGGACAGGGCTGGAAGTGCGCATCGAGGACGAGCAACTGCGTGCCGGGCAGCGGCTGGCCGATGGGCGGAAGGGCCGGCCATTGAGAGGGATTGCCCGAGAGGCGGAAGGCGGAGACGACGTGCGTCTCGGAGGGCCCGTACTGGTTGTCGAGGACGCAGCCGGGCATCCGCTGGAAGAAGGAGACGAGGGCGGGCGTCACCTGGAGCTGCTCGCCCGCGGTGATGACTTCCACGAGGGGCGGCAGGGCCTCCACCTCGTGCGCGGCCTGGGAGAGCTGCTGGAGGGCGACGAAGGGAAGGAAGAGGCGCTGGACGCGGTGTGCGGCGAGGAAGCGCAGCAGCGCGGCGGGCTCCCGGCGCAGGGCGGGCGGCGCCAGGACGAGCGTGCCGCCGGAGGCCCAGGTGGAGAAGCACTCCTGGAAGGAGACGTCGAAGGAGAGGGGAGCGAACTGGAGGGTGGTGGCGGAAGGGAGCGGCGAGCGCTCCAGCTGCCAGTGGATGAGGTTGGCGAGGGCGCCGTGCCGCATGGCGACACCCTTGGGCGTGCCCGTGGAGCCCGAGGTGTAGATGACGTAGGCGAGGCTGTCGGCGGGCGGGTCCTCCACCGGAGCGGTGGTGGGGCTACCGGAGAGCGCCTCACCCAACTCCTCCATGATCAGGACGCGAGCGGAGGACGGCAGCGAGGCGGCGAGGTGGCGCTGGGAGAGGACGAGCGAGGCGCCGGAGTCCTGGAGCATGAAGTCCAGGCGCTGCTGGGGGTAGGCGGGGTCGAGCGGGAGGTAGGCGGCGCCGGCCTCGAGCGACGCGAGGAGGGCGATGGCCATGTGGCTGGAGCGCTCGAGACAGAGCGCGACCACGGAGTCCTGCGAGACGCCGAGGGAGCGCAGGTGCCAGGAGAGCTGGTGCGCACGCCGGGTGAGCTGGGCGTAGGTGAGGGACTCGCCCTCGGAGACGACGGCCAGGGCCTCGGGGTGGAGCGCGGCCTGCTGGTGCACGAGGCGCAGGAAGGACGTGGACGGCCGCTCCGAGCGGGCCCCGGAGACGGAGACGAGGAGCTGGCGCAGCTCGTCTTCCGGGAGGAGGGGCAGGCGGGAGACGGGCCAGTCCGGGTGCGCGACGATGGAGGCGAGCAGCTGCGAGAAGTGCCCGAGCATGCGGCGCACGGTGCTCTCGTCGAACAGGTCGGTGCTGTACTCCAGCGAGCCCTCGAGGCCCGCTCCGGTCTCCGCTAGCGACAACGTCAGGTCGAAGCGGGCGGTGCCCCCATGCGTCTCCAGGGGGCTCAACGTGAGGCCCGCGGGCTGGAGCTGCCCCGTGGGGGTGTTCTGCAGCACGAACAGCACCTGGAAGAGCGGCGTCCGCCCCAGGGAACGCTGAGGCGCGAGCTCCTCGACGAGCCGCTCGAAGGGGAGATCCTGGTGCGCGTACGCACCGAGCGAGGCCTCGCGGACACGTTGCAGCAGGGTGCGGAAGGAGGGCGCTCCGTCGAAGCGCGCGCGCAGGGCGAGCGTGTTGACGAAGAATCCAATGAGGCCTTCCGTCTCCGCATGGGTGCGGTTGGCGATGGGCGTGCCCACCACGACGTCCTGGCTGCCGCTGTAGCGGTGCAGCAGAGTCTGGAAGGCGGCCAGCAACGTCATGAAGAGCGTGACGCCCTCGCGGCGTGACAGCTCCCCGAGCCCGGCGGCGAGCGGCCCAGGCAGCGCATACGCGCACTTCGCTCCGCGCGAGGACTGGACGGCGGGGCGCGGCCTGTCAGTGGGCAGCTCGAGCGCGGCGGGGGCACCCTGGAGCTGTTGCTTCCACCAGCCGAGCTGCGCGGCCAGCGTCTCACCGGAGAGCCACTCGCGCTGCCACGCGGCGAAGTCGGCGTACTGCACGGGCAGCTCGGGCAGCGGGGAGGGACGGCCCGCGCAGAAGGCCTCGTAGAGCGCGGCCAGCTCGCGGACGAGCACTCCGATGGACCAGCCATCCGAGGCGATGTGGTGCACGGTGACGAGCGCCACGTGCTCCTCGGGAGCCAGCCGCAGCAGGGACGCCCGGAGCATCAGCCCGCGGGAGAGATCGAACGGTGCCTGGGCTTCGTGCTGGAGGTGGCGTTGCAGCTCCGCGTCCCGCTCGGAGGAGGGCAGGCGGGAGAGCTCCACCTCGCGCAGCTCTAGCGGGCGGTGGGGCGGGATGACCTGCACGGGACGGCCATCGGCCTCGGCGAAGGTGGTGCGCAGGGCCTCGTGACGGCGGACGATCTCATCGAGGCTCCGTCGCAGGGCTCCGGTATCGAGCGGGCCGGAGAGCCGGAGGGCGAAGGGGATGTTGTAGGCGGCGGATGCGGGCTCGAGCTGGTGGAGGAACCAGAGGCGCTGCTGCGCGAAGGAGAGCGGCAGCGGCCCCGCGCGCGAGGCGAGGCGCAGCGGAGGCGCACTCGCGAGCGAGGCCTGCTGGATGCGCCGCGCGAGGGCGGAGACGGTGGGAGCCTCGAAGAAGGAGCGGACGGGCAGCTCGATGCCGAAGGCGGCACGGACGCGGGAGATGAGCTGGGTGGCCAGCAGCGAGTGTCCGCCGAGGGCGAAGAAGTCGTCGTGGAGACCCACGCGCTCGACGCGGAGCACCTGGGCCCAGAGGGAGGCGAGGCGCTCCTCGGTGGGCGTGCGCGGGGCGACGTAGGTGTCCGTGCTGGCGGGAGCCTCGGGAGGAGGCAGGGCTTTCTTGTCCACCTTGCCGTTGGAGGAGAGCGGCAGAGCGGAGAGCGAGACGAAGGCGGCGGGCACCATGTACTCGGGCAGGCGCTGCTGGAGGAAGGCGCGCAGGGCGTGCGCCTCCAGGGGCTGGCCGGAGTGGGGGACGACATAGGCCACCAGCCGCTTGTCACCCGGGGAGTCCTCGCGCACGAGGGCCACGCAGGCGTGGACGGAGGCGTGCTGCGACAGCGCGGATTCCACTTCGCCCAATTCAATCCGGAAGCCACGCAGCTTCACCTGGGAGTCGAGGCGGCCGAGGTACTCCAGGGAGCCGTCGGGCAGGAAGCGGGCGGCGTCACCGGTGCGGTAGAGGCGGGCACCGGGCTCGGAAGCGAAGGGATGAGGAAGGAAGCGCTCGGCGGTGAGGGAGGGCAGGCCGAGGTAGCCACGGGCGAGGCCCGCACCGGAGAGGAAGAGTTCCCCGGTGACGCCAACGGGCACCGGCTGCAGGTGCGCGTCGAGGACAAACACCTGGAGGCCGGGAAGAGGACGGCCGAGCGAGACATGGCCGGAGGCGAGCACGGGGGCCTCGGACATGGTGGCGCAGACGGTGGACTCGGTGGGGCCGTAGGCGTTGAGGAGGGTGCGGCCGGAGGCCCAGCGGGCCAGGACGTTGGGAGGACAGGCCTCACCGGCGGAGACGACGGTGCGCAACTCCTCCAGGCCCTCGGGGGACAGGAGGGAGAGGACGGCGGGAGGAAGGGTGACGGTGGTGACGTGCTGCTCGCGCAGGGTGCGCACGAGGGCGTCACCGAGCAGGGCCTCGCGAGGGGCGAAGACGAGACAGGCGCCGGAGGTGAGGGAGGTGAAAATCTCAGAGACGGCGGCGTCGAAGGAGAGGGAGGCGAACTGGAGGGTGCGGCTGGTGGCACTCAAGCCAAAGCCGGACACCTGGGCCTGGGCGAGGTTGCACAGGCCAGAGTGGGAGAGGAGGACGGCCTTGGGCGTGCCGGTGGAGCCCGAGGTGAAGATGGCGTAGGCCAGCGACTCGGGGGACACGTCCACCGGGGACAAAGCCTCACCGGCCTCATGCGCCCAGACAGTGCGCAAGCCCTCGGGCAGACGGGAGGCCAGCTCCGGAGTGGTGACGACGAGGCGCAGGCGGGCCTGGGCCACCATGAGGGACAGGCGCTGGGGAGGAGAAGCGGTGTCCAGCGGCAGGAAGGCGGCGCCGCAGTGGAGGATGGCGAGCAGGGAGACGACGCAGGAGGGCTCGCGCTCGAGGAAGAGGCCGACGAGGGACTCGGGGCCGACACCGTGGCGGCGAAGGACGGAAGCCAGGGCGAGCGAGCGAGCGGCCAGCTCCCCGTAACCAACCGTCTGCTGCCCGTACACGAGAGCCGGAGCGTCGGGCCGCTGCCGCGCGAGGGCGAGGAAGCGCTGGTGCACCGGAACGAACGGAGCCGGACCGCCGGTGCGGTTGAAGTCGACGAGAAGCGCCTGATGCTCCTCGGAGGAGAGCAGGGGCAGCAGGTGGACGGGCCGCTCGGGGTGAGCGGTGAGGCCTTCCAGCAAGCGCGTGAAGTGGCCGGCCATGCGCGCCACCGTGCCCGCCTCGAACAGGTCCGCGTTGTACTCGAAGGAGCCCGCCAGCGTGCCTTCCGACTCCGCCATCGTGAGCGTCAGGTCGAAGCGCGTGGCGCCGGTGTCTGTCTCCAGCGGCTGCAGCGTCAGCCCGGGGAGCCGCAGGGCCTGCGTCGGCACGTTCTGCAGCACGAACATCGCCTGGAAGAGCGGCGTCCGGCTCAGGTCCCGCTCCGGCGCCAACCGCTCCACGAGCTTCTCGAAGGGCACGTCCTGGTGCGCGTAGGCTCCCAGCGCCATCTCCCGCACGCGCTGGAGCAGCTCGCGCCCATGCGGCGTGCCCGACAGCCGCGCCCTCAGCACCAGCGTGTTGACGAAGAAGCCCACCAACCCTTCCAACTCGCGCCGGCTCCGGTTGGCGATCGGCGTGCCCACGGCCAGGTCGTCCTGCCCCGAGTACCTCGCCAGCAGCACCTGGAAGCCCGCCATCAACACCATGAAGGGCGTGACACCCTCGCGCCGCGCCACTGCCTCCAGCTCGCGTCCTAGCGCTCCGGGCAGCGTGAAGGTGTACCGGGCCCCGCGGGACGTCTGCACCGGCGGCCGGGGGTGGTCCGTGGGCAGCTCCAGCGCGGGCGTGCCGGCCAGCCGCTCCTGCCACCACGCGAGCTGCCGCTCCAACACCTCGCCCGTCAGCCAGCCCCGCTGCCACACCGCGAAGTCCGCGTACTGCACGGACAGCTCCGCCAGCGGCGAGGGGCGTCCCGCACAGAAGGACTCATAGAGCGCCGCCAGCTCGCGCACGAGCACGCCGATGGACCAGCCATCCGAGACGATGTGGTGCATCGTCAGTACCGCCACGTGCTCCGAGGCTCCCAGGCGCCAGAGCGCGGCGCGCACGAGCGGACCCTTCGACAGCTCGAACGAGGCCTGGGCTTCCCGGAGGACCTCCTCCCGGAGTGCCGCCTCGCGCTCGGACGCGGGCAGCCCCGACAGATCCACCTCACGGAAGGGCAACTCCACCCCGGAGAGGAAGTGCTGTACGGGGCGGCCCTCCACCTCGGCGAACGTAGTGCGCAGCGCCTCGTGGCGGCGCAGCAGCTCCTCGAGGCTCCGCCACAGCGCGCTCCCGTCCAGAGGCCCAGTGAGGCGCACAGCGGCGGGAATGTTGTAGCGCGGGCTCCCCGGCTCCAGCCGGTCCAGCAGCCACAGCCGCTCCTGCGCATATGAGGCCACCAGGGCCTCTCCGCGCGGCGCTCGCACCAGCGGAGGCACGCCGTGGCCACTGCTCGCGGGCAGGGCGTCGACGTAGTGGGCCAGCTCCCGCAGCACCGGGTGCTCGAAGAGGGCCCGCACGGGGATTTCCCGCTCGAAGTTTCGCTGCATGCGCGCCACCACCTGCATGGCCAGCAGCGAGTGTCCGCCCGTGCGGAAGAAGTGGTCCCCCGCTCCCACGCGCTCGCGCCGCAGCACCTCACTCCAGATGGAGGCCAGCGTCCGCTCCGTGGGCGTGCGCGGAGCCTCCCACGCTCGCGCCTCGGCCTGCTCCGGCGCGGGCAGCGCGCGCCGATCCACCTTCCCCGTCGGCGTGCGCGGCAGGGCCTCCAGCCTCACCACCGCCGCGGGCACCAGGTACGCGGGCAGCGCGTCCCGTGTGAAGGTCCGCAGCTCCTCCGTCTCCGGAGCCGGCGCCCGTGTCACCACGTAGGCCACCAGACGCCGCTCGCCCGGCACGTCCTCGCGCGCCACCACCACGCACTCGCGCACCGCCGCGTGCCGGCGCAGCACCTGCTCCACCTCGCCCGGCTCCACCCGCATGCCGCGGATCTTCACCTGTTCGTCCGCCCGGCCCCGCAGCTCCAGCGTCCCGTCCGGCCTCCACCGCGCTAGGTCTCCCGTGCGGTACAGCCGCGCTCCCGGCCGCGTGGCGAAGGGGTGCGGCACGAAGCGCTCCGCCGTCAGCTCCGCCTTCCCCAGGTAACCGCGTGCCAGCGTGGGCCCGCCGATGTACAGCTCGCCGTCCACTCCCGGAGGCACGGCCCGCAGCCGCTCGTCCAACACGTACTGCTCCAGCCCCGGCAGCGAGCGGCCCACCGGCACCGTGCCCGCCAGGTCCCGCACGTCCTCCAGCGGCTGGAGGCTGACGATGCCCGTGGTCTCCGTCTGCCCGGCCATGTTCACCAGCCGCGCCGGGTGTCCCGTCACCTGCGTCCACGCCCGAGGCAGGTCCGCCGGCAGGGGCTCGCTCGCGGAGACGAGCAGCCGCAATTGCGCGCCTGGCAGCCGCGCGCGCACGGGCTCGGAGGCCTCGGACAGCGCCTGCACCACCGTGCGCCAGTACGAGGGCACCAGGTCCAGCACGGTGCCACCGCGCTCGGCCACGCGCTCCAGCAGGCGCAACGGGTCCCTCACCTCGTCGCTCGTGGCGAGCAGCACCCGCGCCCCGGCCACCAGCGGCGTGAGGAGCTGGCGTACCGAGGAGGAGAAGGAGATGGACGCGGTGTGGACGTACACGTCCCCCGCCGTCAGCCCGAGCCTCGCGCCGAGCTCGCGCACGTAGTGACCCAGGCCCGCGTGCGTCAGGGCCACGCCCTTGGGCCGGCCCGTGGAGCCGGACGTATAGATGACGTAGGCGAGACTCCCGGGCTGGCTCACCGGCTCGGGCGTCTCACCGGCCGGAGCGGCGCCCGCGTCTCCATCCAACAGCACCCGGGGAAGCTCCCCGGGAAGAAGGCCCGTGGTGCGCTCCTCCGCGACGAGCCAGCCCGCGCGCGCATCCTCGAGCATGAAGGCCAGGCGCTCGGGCGGGTAGGACGGATCCAGCGGCAGCCACGCGGCGCCCGCCTTGAGGATGCCCAGCACGCCCACCGCCAACCGAGGTGTGCGCTCCAGGCACAGGCCCACCACCGCGTCCGGTCCCGCGCCCAGCGCCCGCAGCCGCCGCGCGAGCTGGTTGGCGCGCGTCTCCAGCTCTCCCCAGGTGAGGACCTCGCCGCCGCCCTCCACCGCGGGCTGCTCCGGCGTCTCGGCCGCGCGCCGCGCCACGAGCACGTGTACCGGCTCACCCGCTTCCTCGGGCGCCAGCGTGCTCGCGCCGCTCCACTCCCGCAGCACCTGCCGGCGCATCGCCTCGCCAAGCACCTCCACCGCGTCCACCGGCAGGCCCGGCTCGCGCACCACGCTCTCCACCACCGCCACCAATCCCTCGGCCAGCTGGCGCACGGCCTCGGGCATGAGGCGCCTCGGGTCGTGGTGCAACTCGGCGACGAGCCCGTCCTCGCGGCGCAGCACCGACAGCTTCAGCCGGAAGGGCTCGGCATGGCAGCGCAGCCGCAGCAGCGACAGCGTGACGCCGCCCTTCGCCCCTGGCTCCCAGGGGGCATGCAGCTCGAACTGCCAGGCGGGCACTGGCGTCTCCAACGCGCCCGCGTGGTCCTGCCACCGCTCCGCCGTCTTCAACGACTCGCCCACCTGCGCGAGCAGCGCGGGGAAGCGCGGCGGGCGCCGTCCATCCACGCGCAGGCGCACCGGCACCGCGCGCGCGAAGGGCCCCAGCGCATCCCTCAAGTCCTCCAGCGTCCGGCCCTCCAGCCCCACCGCCACCGCCAGCTCGCCCTGGCCCGACAGCCTCCACAGCAGCAGCGACCAGCAGGCCAGCAGCACGGACTCGGGCGTGACGCCGTGGCGCCTCGCCAGCCCGGCCACTCCAGCCTCCAGCCGCGCGTCCAGCGCCACCGCCACCGTCCCTGGCTGGAAGGGGCCCTCGGGGGCCTCGCGCTCCAGCGGCAGCCGAGGCTCCGGCGTCTCCTCCTGCCGGCGCCAATGGGCCCGGGCTCCACGCGCCTCCTCGCTCTGCTCCTCCAACAGCTCCCGCTGCCAGTCCGCGAACTGGGCGTACTGCACCGGCTCCTCGTCCGGCTCGCCTCCCGCAGCCAGCGCGGCCACCAGGTTGCGCAGCGTGCCCGCGTCCCCGCATAGCGAGGGCAGCCCCAGCACCAGCACGCGCTCCGTGTCCGACAGGTGCGCGAGCGTGGCCCGCAGCGGAGCGTCCCGCCGTGCCTCGTACGGCGCGCGCTCCTCTTCCGCGAAGGCCTCCTCCAGCCGCTCCTGCTGCGCCTGGGGTGTCAGGCCGCGCAGGTCCAGCTCGCGCCACCGCGCCGCCCCCTGCTCGGCCACCACCTGCAGCACCTCCTGCCCCGGCACGGCGTGGAAGGTGGTGCGGAAGATGTCATGGCGCGCCACCTGCGCCTCCAGCCGCTCTCGCAGCGCCGACGCCCCGAGCGTCCCACGCACGCGCACCGCGCACCACGCGCGCAACGCGCCCCCGCGCTGCTGGAGTTGCCACAGCCGCTGCTGCTGCTGCGAGAGAGGAAAGCCGACCAGCTCGCTGCTCATCACGTCCCCGTGTTCCGCTTCGTGTCCGGGCCCCGGAAGGGCTCGGCCATGGCCACCACCACCCGGCGCGATCCCTCGAAGGGCGCCCGCCCGTGTGACACCTTCATGTTGTCCACCAGGAGCACGTCCCCCGCCTGCCAGGGGAAGCTCACCTGGGCCTTCCGGAAGGCCTCACGCACCTCCGCGAGCGTCTCGTCCTCTAGCGGCGAGCCGTCCCCGTAGTACGCGTTGCGCGGCAGATCCTCCGGGCGCATCAGCGTGGTGAGCGCCTCGCGTGCCTCGGGCGCCAGGCTGGAGATGTGGAAGAGGTGCGCCTGGTTGAACCACACCTCCTCGCCCGTCTCCGGGTGGCGGGCCACCGCTTGGCACACCTGCCGCGTGCACAGCCAGTCCTCGCCTCGCCACTCGTAGGCAATGCCCTCGCGCTCGCAGTAGCGGGCCACCTCGGCCTTGTCCTGCGTCTGGAAGGCCGCCTGCCACGACAGGTCCAGGTCCCCGCCGCCCCGGTAGTTGCGCACGTACATGACGCCCTGCTCCGCGAAGCGCTGGCGCACCTCTGGGCGGATGAGCTCCAGCACCCGGCGCGCATCGGCCAGGGGCGTCTCACCGCCACGGGCCGGAGCCACCATGCAGTGGAACCACAGCTTGAGCGGCCACTCGCGCGCGTACGCCAGTTCGCAGTGCAAGGGGATGCTCTGGTCCGCCGGGTACTCGGTGGACGTGTACACCTTGCCGCCCACCCGCGTGCGCGGCGTGGAGCCATTCGTGTAGTCCAGCAGCTCCGGCGTCAGCTCGCGGATGAGCTGCTCGAAGTCCTCCAGCGAGGCCACCGACACCCCGCGGAAGAGCAGCGCTCCGTGCCGCCGCAGCCGCTCCAGCAGCTCCTCGCGCCCGGACCGCAGCCATGCGCGGGCCTCGGACAGGGCGGAGGGCGGGGTGAGGATCGCGGGCAGCTCGGGCCCGGCGGACGTCTCCACCTTCACCGCCTTGGGCTTCACCGCGCGCAGACGCTTGCGGCTGGCCTCCTGGCGCTGGGCCTCCTGCTGGCGCTGCTGCTCGCGCTCGGCCTCGGTGAGCAACTCCAGGGCCAGCAGCGGGCGCTGCGGATCCTCCACCACCGTGCGCAGCACCGCCTCCAGCCCGGAGAGCAGCCGCCCCGCGGTGGGCGCGTCGAACAGATCCGTGGCATAGACGAGGTGCGTGACGAGCCGCCCCTCCACCTCCGCCGCGTACAGCTGCAAGTCGAACTTCGAGGTGCCGTGCTGGAAGTCCAGCGCCTGCATGGAGAGCCCCGGCAGCTCCAGGCGCAGCGGGGCCGCGTTCTGCAGCACGAAGAGCACCTGGAAGAGCGGCGCGTAGCCCATGTCCCGCTCGGGCCGCAGCGCCTCCACCAGCTTCTCGAAGGGCACGTCCTGGTGCGCCGAGGCCCCCAGCGTGGTGTCGCGCACGCGGCCCAGCAGCTCGCGGAAGGTGGGGTTGCCGGACAGGTCCGTGCGCAGCACCAGCGTGTTGACGAAGAAGCCGATGAGACTCTCCAGCGCGGGGTGACGGCGGTTGGCCACCGGCGTGCCCACGGCCACGTCCTCCTGTCCGCCCGTGCGCGAGAGCACCGCCTGGAAGGCCGCCAGCAGCACCATGAAGAGCGTGGCGCCCTCCTGCCGGCCCAGCGTGTGGAGCGCGGCGAGCAGCTCCGCGGGCAACTCGCGCGTGACGTGGGCGCCCCGGTGCGAGCGCACCGCCGGCCTCGGCCTGTCGAAGGGCAGGGCCACCTCGCGCGGGCTGCCGTCGAGCCGCTCGCGCCACCAGCCCAGCTGCCGCTCCAGCTCCGAGCGCTCGCCCGGTGCCGGCTCCTCCAGCCACTTCCGCTGCCAGGCGGCATAGTCCGCGTACTGCACCGTCAGCTCGGGCAGCGGGGAGGGCCGGCCCTCGTGGAAGGCGTCGTAGAGCGACCACAGCTCGCGCAGCACCACGCTGATGGACCAGCCGTCCGAGACGATGTGGTGCAGGGTGAAGAGGACCACGTGGTCCTGGGGCCCGAGCGCCAGCAGGGAGGCGCGCAGCACCGGCCCGTGCTCCAGGTCGAAGGGACGCTGGGCCTCGAGGGTGGCCCGGCGTACGGCCTCGGCCTCGCGCTCGGCCTCGGGCAGCGCCGTCAGGTCCTCCACGGGCAGCGGCAGGGCGAGCGTGGGGGCAATCCGCTGGCGTGGCTCACCGTCCACGGGGGTGAAGGTGGTACGCAGCACTTCATGGCGGCGGACGATCTCCTCCAGCGCGCGCTGGAGCGCCGTCACGTCCAGGGGCCCGCGCAGCCGCACGGCGGCGGGGGTGTTGTAGAAGGGGCTGTCGGGCTCGAGCTGCGCGAGGAACCACATGCGCTGCTGAGCGAAGGACAGCGGCAGCGGCCCGCTCCGGGACACGCGCTCCAGCGCGGGCGGAGGCCGGGCGCCTCCCCTCCGGGTGGACTCGATGAGGGCGGCCTGGCCCTCCAGGGTGGGAGCCTCGAAGAGCTTGCGCAGCGGCAGCTCCACGCCGAAAGCCTCGGCGATGCGGGACATGACGCGCGTGGCCAGCAGCGAGTGTCCGCCCAGCTCGAAGAAGTTGTCCGTCCGGCCCACGCGCGGCACGCCGAGCACCTCGGCCCAGAGCGTGGCGAGCACCTCCTCCACGGGCGTGCGCGGAGCCTCGGCGCCCGTGCGCGCGGCGGGAGCGGGAGCGGGCAGGGCGGCGCGGTCCACCTTGCCGTTGGGCGAGAGCGGCAGCGCGGGGAGCTGCACGAAGGTGGAGGGGACGAGCGCCTCGGGCAGCCGCGTGGCGGCGAAGGCGCGCAGCTCCACTGCCTCCAGCGGTTGCGAGGGCCGGGCCACCACGTAGGCCACCAGGCGCGTCTCTCCCGGCGTGTCCTCGCGCGGCACCACCGCCACCTCCTGCACGCCCGGGTGGGCCGCGAGCACGGCCTCCAGCTCTCCGGGTTCAATCCGGTGGCCGCGGATCTTCACCTGCCGGTCCACGCGGCCGAGGAACTCCAGCTCACCCGAGGCGCGCTGGCGCACGCGGTCTCCCGTGCGGTACAGCCGTGCACCCGGCTCGCGCGAGAAGGGGTCCGGGATGAAGCGATCGGCCGTGACGTCCGGAGCGCCCAGGTAGCCGCGCGCGAGGGCGGGGCCCGCGAGGTACAGCTCCCCGGGAGCGCCGAGGGGCACGGGCCGCAGCGACGCGTCCAGCACCCAGTTGCGCATCGCGGGAACGGCCTGCCCGATGGCGGGACGGCGCCCATCGGCGGTGCAGGCGGCCACGGTGGCCCAGACAGTCGTCTCGGTGGGGCCGTAGGCGTTGAAGAAGCGGCGCCCGGGAGCCCAGGCCACCACCTGCGAGGCATGGCACGCCTCGCCCGCCACCATCAGCGTGCGCAGCGAGGGGAAGTCCGCCGCGTCCATGACCCCCAGGGCCGTGGGCGGGAGCGTGGCCGCGGTGAGGGACTCCTCCCGCATCAGCCGGGTGAGGGGAGCGCCGGGCAGCACCTCGTCGCGCGAGGCCACCACCAGCGTGGCGCCCGCGCCGAGTGCGAGCGTCAGCTCATAGATGGAGGCGTCGAAGCTGCACGAGGCGAACTGGAGGCACCTGTCGCTGGCCCCGAGCCCGTACACGCGCCGCTGGGCCTCCACGAGGCTCGACAGGCCCCGGTGCGTCACCTGCACGCCGCGAGGTCGGCCCGTGGAGCCGGAGGTGAAGATGACGTAGGCCACGCTGTCGGGGCCGATGCCCGCGGACACGGGCTCGGTGCTCACCCGGGCGAGCGCGTCACGCTCGCGGTCCATCCACACCGTGGGCAGCGAGCCGGGCACCACCGGGAGCGCACCTGCGCGCTCGTGCGTCACCAGCGCGCCGGGGCGAGCGTCTTCCAACATGCGCCGCAGCCGCTCGGAGGGCCAGGACGGGTCCGTCGGCACATAGGTGCCCCCGGCCGCGAGGATGCCGAGCACCGCCACCACCTGGTCGAACGAGCGCTCCAGGAAGGTGGCCACGCGCACCTCGGGCCCGACGCCCAGCGACTGGAGGTGCCGGGCCAGCCGGGTGGCGGCCTGCTGCAACTGCGCGTACGTCATCCGCTCGGTGCCCCGCGCGAGCGCCACCGCATCCGGGGTGCGCGCGGCCTGCTCGGCGAAGAGAGCCGGGAAGAGCGACGGGGCCTGCGTCCCAGTGTCCCAGGGCCCGGCGGCATGGGCCTCGCCCGTGTCGAGCCGCAAGTCCCGCAGCGGGGCCGCGGTGTCCTTCGTCAGGAAGCGCAGCACGGAGAGCAGGTGGCCACCGAAGGCGCGCACGCTGTCCTCGGCGAGCATGGTGCGGGGGAACTCCAGCGCCACGCGCAGGCCCGCAGTGGCCTTGGCGACGCGCAGGGTGAGCTCCACGCCCAGGTCGGGCAGCGGCTCGTGGAAGCCCTCCAGCTCGAGCGCCACGCCGAAGAGGGGGAATCGCCCCTGGCCCGGCTCCAGTCCGAGGTCCGCCAGCAGCCGCTCGATGGGGTAGCCCTGCTTGCCGTACGCCTCCAGCATCCGTTCGCGCGTGTGGAGCAGCAGCTCCTTCACCGAGTGCTGAGGCAACGGCTCGGCGGTGAGGGTGACGGCGTTGGGCGCGCGGCCCGTGACGCCCTCCTTGCGGCGCGCGGGTGTGCCCACGGCGACGGCGGCCTCTCCCGTCAACCGCTGGAGGCACAGCTGGGTGGCCGACACGAGCAGCGTGCACAGCAGCAGCGGCGAGCCCTGGGTGAGCTTCTCCAGCGGCGCGGAGAGGTCCTCCGGCCAGGACAGCTCGAGGCGCTCGGTGCCGGCGAGCCCGGTGGGGGCCTGCTCGTAGTCCAGCGTCAGGCGGGCCGTGGGCCGGGCGGTGGAGAGCCGGTTCAGCCAGTAGCTGCGCTCCTCGTGCTCCTCGCGGCCGAAAGTCTGGGGGGCGCGGTTGTCGTTCATGGCGCGGCGTTCCTCTTCAGAAGGCGAACTGGTCTTCGGTGTCGCTCTCCGGGGCCCGGGGGGCGGGCTCCGGCGCGGGGGCGGTGGGGCGGGGCGTGTCGAGCGGCTCCAGGACGAACTCGACCCGCCCGATGGGGCGATCGGCCACGAGGCCCCGCTGCTTTCCCTGCGCCAGCACGGCGTTGGACTCGATCATCTGTGGCGAGTCCTCTTTCATGCCCAGGCCCAGCAGGTGCTCCACCCAGGGCTCGGCGCCCATGGCATAGGTGTAGATGCGGCGGGCGCCCACGGCCTCCAGCAGCCGCAGCGCATTGCGCGCGTTGCTGCCGTGGTAGCGGCGCGACTGGGCCTGCTGCGGCGGAGGCGGCTTGGGGAAGAGCGGGCCGACGGACCAGGTGAGCGGAGCGCCGACGGACTCGGTGCCGAGGAAGACGGTGTCGAAGGGGCCCAGCGCGCGGCACACGTGCTCGTAGGTGCGCGCGTCCAGGCAGTCCGAGTCCGCGCCGATGAGCACCTGCTCGCGGCCCAGGCGCACCGCGTAGGCGCTCTTGCCGTGCACCAGGTCCCCGTGCTCGCCGAAGAAGGGCACGCCCGCGATGTGGCCGTCCGGCAGCGGGAGCGAGTCCAGCTCGGCCAGCTCCACCACGCGGGGGAAGCCCAGCTTGCGCGCCAGCATGCGCAGCGACACGTCACCGGGCACCATCCCGTGCGAGCGCGGCACCACCAGCGTGCCCAGCCGGTGGCGCAGGCGCAGCAGCGTCTCCAGGGCGAAGTGGTCCTGGTGCGCGTGGGTGACGAGCGCGTAGTCGATGTGCGCGGGCAGGTCCTTCCAAGAGTGGCGCTCCATGCCGCCCGCGTGAGGCACCGCGGCCACGTAGGGGTCGGTGAGGATGGAGACGCCGTCGTACTCCAGCAGCACGCACGCATGGCCGAAGTAGCGCACGCGCACGCGCTTCTCGCGCCAGGGCTCGGCCGTCCGAGCGGGCGTGTTGGAGAGCAACGGCAGCAGCCGCGCGTCCTCCGCCGGGGAGAGCCCGAGCAGCGCGCGCACCTCCTCCAGCGGCCGGGGCTCCACGTCCAGCCGGAAGAGGGCGTCCACGCGCGCGTCGGAGAAGGGCAGCATCCAGTCCACCTCGCCCGGCGAGTCCAGGCGCGGGGTGGTCATGAAGAAGGGCAGCTGTCCGTCCCGCTCCAGCCGCGCGAGGCGCAG
Organism: Archangium gephyra; assembly: GCF_042230915.1. GTDB lineage: Bacteria > Myxococcota > Myxococcia > Myxococcales > Myxococcaceae > Archangium > Archangium gephyra_B. The sequence goes on from NZ_CP102578.1 coordinate 1,579,665, forward strand.
CGACTGCAGGCCATGCTGGTAGTACGGGCTCTCGTAGAGGAGGTTCTCCAGGAACCGGAGCGAGGGCCGGTCGTGGTAGTCGTAGACGAGCTCCACGTAGCCGCGCAGGGGCTCGGGGATGCGCGCGTAGTAGGGCTCGAGGCTCTGGCCCCGCGCCTCGGCGACGAGGAAGGCCTGGAAGTCCTTCGCCGCCCGGGTGAACCCGAGCAGCTCCGCGCGCTTCGCCTCCGTCTCCTCCAGGAAGGCGCGCACTTCGCCGGCCCGTGCGGGAGGCACGTCCATGAAGGGGCCGCCGATCAGGGCCGGGTCATGCGCGGCGGCGAAGTGCTGGGCCGGATCCGCCAGGTACGAGCGCAGCAGGGGCAGTTGGTAGTTGAGCAGGTGCAGGCCCGCGGCGAGCGGCGGCAGCACGTAGGGCCAGGCGGCCCAGCGGTGGACGAGCGGCTCCACCACCGTCGAGTCGGCGAGGCGGTAGCGGGGAATGTCGTTGGCGGCGTGGGACATGGGCCGGAGTCTCGCGGGGCTCTAGAAGGAGAATTGCGCGTCGTCGTCATCGCCACCGGAGGGGCTGGCGGGAGGCGCCGCGGGAGCGGTGGTGAGGGGCAGATCCAACAGCCGGCGCTCGGGCGCCTCCACCACGGCGCGCAGCAGGGCGTCGAAGCCGTCCAGCATGCCGCGCACGGTGGCGGGGGAGAAGAGGTCCGTGTCGTAGCCGAGCCCGGCCACCAGGCCCGTGCCCTCCTCGGACATGACGAGCGTCAGGTCGAACTGGGCGCGGGTGGGGCCGGCCTCCACCGGAGACAGGTTCAGCCCCGGCAGCCGCAGCGCGGGCATGGGCGTGTTCTGGAGCACGAACCACACCTGGAAGAGCGGCGTGCGCCCGGGCTCGCGAGGCGGCTGCAGCTCCTCCACCAGCCGGTCGAATGGCAGCTCCTGGTGGGCGAGCGCTCCGAGCACCGTGCCGCGCACGCGTTGCAGCAGCTCGCGGAAGGAGGGGTCTCCGGACAGCCGCGTGCGCAGGGCGAGCGTGTTGAGCACCAGCCCGATGAGGCCCTCCACCTCGCGGCGGCCGCGGTTGGCCACCGGGCTGCCCACCACCACGTCCTCGTCGCCGGTGAAGCGGTAGAGCAGCGTCTGGAAGGCCGCCAGCAGCAGCATGTAGAGGGTGGCGCCCTCGGCCCGCGCGAGCTGCCGCAGGGCCTCGGCGCGCTCGGGCGGCAGGTGCAGCCGCTCCACGGCCTGGACATGCTGGCTTGCCGAGGCCCGGGGTTTGTCGGTGGGCAGTCGCAGGGCGGCGGGCGCACCCGTGAGTTGCTCACGCCACCAGGAGAGCTGCGACTGCAGCGCCTCGCCGTGCAGCCAGCCCCGCTGCCACCACGCCAGGTCCGCATACTGCACGGGGAGCGCGGGGAGCGCGGGAGGCTGGCCCGAGACGAAGGCCTCGTAGAGCGCGGCCACCTCGCGCACCAGCACGCCCATGGACCAGCCATCCGAGGCGATGTGGTGCATCGTCAGCAGCAGCAGGCTCGCGTGCTCCTCCAGCCGCAGCAGCCGGGCGCGCAGCAGCGGGCCCCGCGTCAGATCGAACGGACGCGCGGCTTCCTCCTGCGTGAGGCGCCACGTCTCGCGCTCGCGCTCGGCGGCCGGGAGCGCCCGGAGGTCTTCCTGCTCCAGGGTGAAGGTGCCCTGCTCGGAGATGACCTGGACGGGCTGTCCCTCCACCCGAGCGAAGGTGGTGCGCAGCACCTCGTGACGGCGCACCACTTCCTGGAAGCAGCGCTCCAGCGCGGCCGTGTCCAGCGCGCCCTCGAGCCGCAGCGCGACGGGGATGTGGAAGGCGCTGGTGCCCGGCTCCAGCTGCTCCATGAACCACAGGCGCTCCTGGGCGAAGGACAGCGGCAGCGGGCCCGAGCGCGGCGCGGGCTCCAGTGGGAGCGGAGGCGCCTGCTGGGCCCCGAGTTCCTCGAGGCGGGCGGCCATCTGCTCCAGCGTGGGGACCTCGAAGAAGGCGCGCAGGGGCAGCTCGACGGAGAAGGCCTCGCGGATGCGCGCCTGGAGCTGCGCGGCCAGCAGCGAGTGTCCGCCGAGCGCGAAGAAGTCGTCCCCCGTGCCCACCGTCTCCACGTGGAGCACCTCGGCCCAGAGCGTGGCCAGGCGTGTCTCCACGGGCGTGCGCGGGGCCTGTGCCGGGCCGGACTCGGCGGTGGTGCGCTCCGGGGCGGGCAGCGCCTTGCGGTCCAGCTTGCCGTTGGAGGTGAGCGGCAGCGCCTCCAGGAAGACGAAGGCCGAGGGCACCATGTACTCGGGCAGCCGCTCCCGGGTGGCGTCGCGCAGGGGCTCGGGCCGGGCCGCTCCTGGCTCACGCGGCACCACGTAGGCCACCAGCCGCTTGTCGCCGGGCACGTCCTCGCGCACTACCACCGCCGCCTCGCGCACCGACGGGTGCGTGCGCACCACCGCTTCAATCTCCCCCAGCTCGATGCGGAAGCCGCGGATCTTCACCTGCTGATCGATTCGGCCGAGGTACTCCAGGTCCCCATCCGGCAGGAAGCGGGCGAGGTCTCCCGTGCGGTAGAGCCGCGCGCCGGGCTCGGTGGCGAAGGGGTGGGGGATGAAGCGCTCGGCGCACAGCTCGGGCCGGTGGAGATAGCCGCGCGCCAGTCCGGCTCCGCCGACGAACAGCTCACCGGCCACGCCCGGAGGCTGGGGCTCCAGGTGCGCGTCCAGCACGTACAGCTCCAGGTCCGCCAGCGGGCCACCGATGACGCTGCCGCCCGCCACGTCCGCGCGCCCGATGGGCCGCAGCGTGACGTGCACAGTGGTCTCGGTGATGCCGTACATGTTGACCAGCCGCGGGCGCGCGTCGCCGTGGCGCTCGAACCAGGGCGCGAGGCTGTCCAGCTCCAGCGCCTCGCCTCCAAAGATGACGTAGCGCAGCGCCAGTGAGCCCTGGCCCGCGAGCGCCTCGTCGGCGGCCATGAGCTGGCGGAAGGCCGAGGGCGTCTGGTTGAGCACGGTGACGCGCTCGTCGCGCAGCAGCCGCCAGAAGTCCTCGGGCGAGCGGCTCACGAAGTAGGGCACCACCACAAGCCGGCCGCCGTACAGCAGCGCGCCCCACAGCTCCCAGACGGAGAAGTCGAAGGCGTACGAGTGGAAGAGCGTCCACACGTCGCCCGCGTCGAAGCCGTAGAAGGGCTGCGCCGCGTCCATGAGGCGCGTCACGTTGGCGTGCGTCACCACCACGCCCTTGGGCCGGCCCGTGGAGCCCGAGGTGTAGATGACGTACGCGGCGTGCTCCGGGAGGCACTCGACGGCGGGTGGCTCGGCCTCGGGCCCGTGGGGCTCGGTGCCGGTGTCCACCACGAGCACCGCGGCCTCGTGCGCCGGGAGCGTGTCCACCAGATGCGCCTGCGTGACGACGGCCGGGACGCCCGAGTCCTCCAGCATGAAGGTGAGCCGGTCGCGCGGATAGGCCGGGTCGAGCGGCACGTAGGTACCACCGGCCTTGAGGATGCCGAGCAGGCCCACGACGAGCTCGGCGGAGCGCTCCATGAAGAGGCCCACGCGCGTCTCGGGGCCGACGCCCAGGGCGCGCAGGCGGTGGGCCACGCGGTTGGCCTGGGCCTCGAGCTGCCGGTATGTGAGGCGCGTGCCCTCGTAGGCGAGGGCGAGGTTGTCCGGCGTGCGGCGCGCCTGGGCCTCGAAGAGGCGGTGCAGGACGAGCGGGGCCGGGTAGTGGGCCCGGGCGCGGCAGGACTCCAGCCGCTGGGCACGCTCGGTGGGCGCGAGCAGCGGGAGCCGGGAGACCGGCAGCTCCGGGTGCGCCACCACCGCCTTGAGCAGCGTGCGGTACGCCGCGCCGAGCCGCGCGATGGTCGGCTCGTCGAAGAGGTCGGTGCTGTACTCGAAGGAGCCGGACAGCCCGTGGGCGGAGGGCTCCAGGCTGAGCGTCAGATCGAAGCGCGTGGTGCGGCTCGCGAGCGGCAGCGGTTCGAGGGAGAGGGAGGAGAGCTGGAGGGGAGGAAGAGGAGCGTTCTGGAGGGCGAACATCACCTGGAAGAGGGGAGTCCTGCCGAGGGAACGCTGAGGGGAAAGCTCTTCGACGAGACGCTCGAAGGGGAGGTCCTGGTGGGCGAAGGCGCCGAGGGAGGCGTCACGCACCTGGGAGAGGAGGGAGAGGAAGGAGGGCTGGGAGGAGAAGCGGGCGCGCAGGGGGAGGGAGTTGACGAAGAAGCCGATGAGGGGCTCGGTCTCGGAGAGGTGGCGGTTGGCGATGGGGGTGCCAACGACGACATCCGGGGAGCCGGAGTAGCGGTGGAGGAGAGACTGGAAGGCGGCCAGCAGCGTCATGAAGAGCGTGGCGCCCTGACGGCGAGACAGTTCCTCCAGGGAGGAGAGGAGGGAGGAGGGAAGGGAGAAGGGGAGGTGAGCGCCGCGGAAGGACTGGGCGGGAGGACGAGGCCTGTCGGTGGGCAGCTCGAGGGCGGGAGGAATGCCGCGCAGGTGCTCGGTCCACCAGGAGAGCTGGGCGTCGAGAGTCGGGCCGGAGAGCCACTGGCGCTGCCAGGAGGCGAAGTCAGCGTACTGGACGGCCAACTCGGGAAGGGAGGAGGGGAGGCCGGAGAGGAAGGAGTCGTAGAGGGAGGCGAGCTCGCGGATGAGGACGCCGATGGACCAGCCGTCGGAGACGATGTGGTGCATCGTCAGCAGCAGCACGTGCTCCTCGCGCTCCAGGCGCAGGAGGCTGACGCGCAGCAGGGGCGCCTGAGCGAGGGAGAAGGGACGCGAGGCCTCGGCCCGTGCGTGCTGGAGGATCGCCTCCTCGCGAGCGTGGGCCGGCAGCGCGCCGAGCTCCACCACCTGAAGTGAGAGCGGTGCCGGGGGGACGATGGACTGGAAGGGCTGCCCGTCAGCGGAGGAGAAGACGGTCCGGAGCACCTCGTGGCGGCGGAGGACCTCATCGAAGGCGCGCTGGAGCGCTTCCAGGTGGAGGTTGCCCCGGATCCGGACGGCTGCGGGCACATTGTAGAAGGGGCTGTCGGGCTCGAGCTGGTTCAGGAACCAGAGGCGCTGCTGGGAGAAGGACAGCGGCAGCGGCCCCGAGCGCGGAACGGCAACGAGGGGCGGAAGCCGCGCGGGACGTGAGGAGGACGCGAGCGCGTCGATGCGAGCGGCGAGGGCTTCGAGGGTGGGCGCCTCGAAGAGGGCGCGGAGGGGAAGCTCGACACCGAAGGAGGCGCGGATGCGGGAGGCGAGCTGGGTGGCCAGCAGCGAGTGTCCGCCGAGGGCGAAGAAGTCGTCCTGCGCGCCAACGGTGGAGAGGCCGAGGAGCGGAGCCCAGAGCGAGGCGAGGGAGACCTCCGTCTGGGATTGAGGCGGACGCGACGGTGTGCGAGCCAGGGCGCCCGAGTCCGGAGCGGGAAGGGCCTTCTTGTCCACCTTGCCGCTGGGGGTGAGCGGGAAGGCCGGCAGCGCGACGAAGGCGGCAGGCACCATGTAGTCGGGCATCCGCTGCAGCAGGAAGGCGCGGAGCGCGGACGCGTCCGGCGTCTGCCCCTGGGCGGGGACGACGTAGAGGACGAGCCGCCTGTCACCCGGGGAGTCCTCGCGGATGGAGGCGGCGGCCTGGTGGACGGAAGGGTGCTGCTGGAGCGCGGCCTCCACCTCGCCCAGCTCGATGCGGAAGCCGCGCAACTTCACCTGGGAGTCGAGGCGGCCGAGGAACTCGACATGGCCGTCCGGCAGGAGGCGGGCGGCGTCACCGGTGCGGTAGAGGCGTGCGCCGGGCTCGGAGGCGAAGGGGTGGGGGAGGAAACGCTCGGCGGTGAGGGCCGGCCGCCCGAGGTAGCCGCGCGAGAGGTTCTCCCCCGCGAGGTACAGCTCTCCCGGGACGCCGAGCGGGCAGGGCTGGAAGTGCGCGTCGAGGACGAGCAGTTGGGTGCCGGGCAGCGGCTGGCCGATGGGCGGAAGCGCGGGCCAGAGGGAGGAGTCACCGCTCAGCCGGAAGGCGGAGACGACGTGCGTCTCGGAGGGCCCGTACTGGTTGTCGAGCACGCAACCGGGCAGCCGGCTGAAGAAGGAGACGAGCGAGGGCGTCACCTGGAGCTGCTCGCCCGCGGTGATGACTTCCACGAGAGGCGGCAGCGGCTCCACCTCATGCGCGGCCTGCGCGAGCTGCTGGAGGGCGACGAAGGGGAGGAAGAGGCGCTGGACGCGGTGGGCGGTGAGGAAGCGCAGCAGCGCGGCGGGCTCGCGGCGCAGGGCGGGCGGCGCCAGGACGAGACAGGCGCCCGCGGCCCAGGAGGAGAAGAACTCCTGGAAGGAGACGTCGAAGGAGAGGGGCGCGAACTGGAGGGTGGTGGCGGAGGGGAGCGGCGAGCGCGCCAGCTGCCAGTGGATGAGGTTGGCGAGGGCGCCGTGCCGCATGGCGACGCCCTTGGGGGTGCCCGTGGAGCCCGACGTGTAGATGACGTAGGCAAGCGAGTCCGGGTGCGGCTCGACGGGCGGAGGCGCGGCGGAGGTGCCGGAGAACGCGCCAGGCTCGTCGACGAAGACGGCGCGAGCGGACGAGGGCAGCGAGGCGGCGAGGTGACGCTGGGAGAGGACGAGCGACGCGCCGGAGTCCTGGAGCATGAAGTCCAGGCGCTGCTGGGGGTAGGCGGGGTCGAGCGGGACGTAGGCGGCGCCGGACTCGAGGACGGCGAGGAGGGAGACGGCGAGGAGCGGAGAGCGCTCGAGGCAGAGGGCGACGAGGGAGCCGTGGGAGACGCCGAGGGAGCGCAGGTGCCCGGAGAGCTGGTGGGCGCGCTGGGCGAGTTGGGCGTAGGTGAGGGACTCGTGCTCGGAGACGACGGCGAGGGCGTCGGGGTGGAGCGCGGCCTGCTCGCGGACGAGGCCGAGGAAGGAAGAGGAGCGAGGAGCGGGAGGCCCGGAGAAGGAGACGAGGAGTTGGCGCAGCTCGTCCTCGGGGAGCAGCGGGAGGCGGGAGACGGGCCAGTCCGGGTGGGCGACGGCGGAGGAGAGCAGCCGGGAGAAGTGCCCGAGCATGCGGCGGGCGGTGCCCGCGTCGAAGAGGTCGGTGCTGTACTCCAGCGAGCCCGCCAGTCCATCCGCCGAAGGCTGGAGGGACAGGTAGAGATCGAACTTCGCGACACCGGTCTCGACCTCCATCGGCTCCAGGGAGAGGGAGGAGAGCTGGAGGGGAGGAAGAGGAGCGTTCTGGAGGGCGAACATCACCTGGAAGAGGGGAGTGCGGCCGAGGGAACGCTGAGGGGAAAGCTCTTCGACGAGACGCTCGAAGGGGAGGTCCTGGTGGGCGAAGGCACCGAGGGAGGCGTCACGCACCTGGGAGAGGAGGGAGAGGAAGGAGGGCTGGGAGGCGAAGCGAGCGCGGAGGGGGAGGGAGTTGACGAAGAAGCCGATGAGGGGCTCGGTCTCGGAGAGGTGGCGGTTGGCGATGGGGGTGCCAACGACGACATCCGGGGAGCCAGAGTAGCGGTGGAGGAGAGACTGGAAGGCGGCCAGCAGCGTCATGAAGAGCGTGGCGCCTTCACGGCGGGAGAGCTCCTCCAGGGAGGAGAGGAGGGAGGAGGGAAGGGAGAAGGGGAGGTGGGCGCCACGGAAGGACTGAGCGGGAGGACGAGGCCTGTCGGTGGGCAGCTCGAGGGCGGGAGGAATGCCGCGCAGGTGCTCAGTCCACCAGGAGAGCTGGGCGTCGAGAGTCGGGCCGGAGAGCCACTGGCGCTGCCAGGAGGCGAAGTCGGCGTACTGGACGGCCAATTCGGGAAAGGAGGAGGGGAGGCCGGAGAGGAAGGAGTCGTAGAGGGAGGCGAGCTCGCGGATGAGGACGCCGATGGACCAGCCGTCGGAGACGATGTGGTGCATCGTCAGCAGCAGCATGTGCTCCTCGCGCTCCAGGCGCAGCAGCACGAGCCGGACCAGCGGTCCGCGATCCAGGGCGAAGGGAGCCCGGGCTTCCCGGGTGGCGTAGGCGTGGAGGCGGGTCTCGCGCTCGGAGGAGGGCAGGGCCGAGAGATCCACCACGCGCAGGTCCAGCTCCGGCTCGGGCGAGATGACTTGAACGGGCCGGCCGTCGGTCTCGACGAAGGTGGTACGCAGGGCCTCGTGGCGGCGGAGGACCTCCTCGAACGCGCGCCGGAGGGCCGCCATGTCGAGGGCCCCTCGCACCCGAGCGGCGGCGGGGACGTTGTAGAAGGGGCTGGCGGGCTCGAGCTCGTTCAGGAACCAGAGGCGCTGTTGAGCGAAGGAGAGCGGTAGCGTCCCAGCGCGTGGCACCGGCTCGATGGCCGGGCGCTGCGGGCTCTGCTGCGAGTCCGAGGCCGCGTCGATGCGCTCGGCCAGACTCCGCACGGTGGGAGCCTCGAAGAAGGCGCGGACGGGCAGCTCGACGCCGAAGGCGGAGCGGATGCGCGAGATGAGCTGAGTGGCCAGCAGCGAGTGTCCGCCGAGGGCGAAGAAGTCGTCGTGGAGACCCACGCGCTCGACGCGAAGCACCTGGGCCCAGAGGGAGGCGAGGCGCTCCTCGGTGGGCGTGCGCGGGGCGACGTAGGTGTCCTGAGAAGCGGGGGACTCAGGAAGAGGAAGGGCCTTCTTGTCCACCTTGCCGTTGGAAGAGAGCGGTAGGGCAGAGAGGGAGACGAAGGCGGCGGGAACCATGTACTCGGGCAGGCGCTGCTGGAGGAAGGCGCGCAGGGAGTGCGCTTCCACGGACTGGCCAGGGTGGGGGACGAGGTAGGCCACCAGCCGCTTGTCGCCCGGGGAGTCCTCGCGCACGAGGGCCACGCAGGTGTGGACGGAGGGGTGCTGCAACAGCGCGGACTCCACTTCGCCCAATTCAATCCGGAAGCCACGCAGCTTCACCTGGGAGTCGAGGCGGCCGAGGTACTCCAGGGAGCCGTCGGGCAGGAAGCGGGCGGCGTCACCGGTGCGGTAGAGGCGGGCACCGGGCTCGGAAGCGAAGGGATGAGGAAGGAAGCGCTCGGCGGTGAGGGAGGGCAGGCCGAGGTAGCCACGTGCGAGGCCCGCACCGGAGAGGAACAGCTCCCCAGAGACACCAACGGGCACCGGCTGCAGGTGCGCGTCGAGGACATAAACCTGGAGGCCGGGAAGAGGACGGCCGAGGGAGAGATGGCCGGAGGCGAGCACGGGGGCCTCGGACATGGTGGCGCAGACGGTGGACTCGGTGGGGCCGTAGGCGTTGAGGAGGGTGCGGCCAGAAGCCCAGCGAGCGAGCACCTGGGGAGGACAGGCCTCACCGGCGGAGACGACGGTGCGCAACTCCTCCAGGCCCTCGGGGGACAGGAGGGAGAGGACGGCGGGAGGAAGGGTGACGGTGGTGACGTGCTGCTCGCGCAGGGTGCGCACGAGGGCGTCACCGAGCAGGGCCTCGCGAGGGGCGAAGACGAGACAGGCGCTGGAGGTGAGGGAGGTGAAAATCTCAGAGACGGCGGCGTCGAAGGAGAGGGAGGCGAACTGGAGGGTGCGGCTGGTGGCACTCAAGCCAAAGCCGGACACCTGGGCCTGGGCGAGGTTGCACAGGCCGGAGTGGGAGAGGAGGACGGCCTTGGGCGTGCCGGTGGAGCCCGAGGTGAAGATGGCGTAGGCCAGCGACTCGGGGGACACGTCCACCGGGGACAAAGCCTCACCGGCCTCATGCGCCCAGACAGTGCGCAAGCCCTCGGGCAGACGGGAGGCCAACTCGGGCGTGGTGACGACGAGGCGCAGACGGGCCTGGGCCACCATGAGGGACAGGCGCTGGGGAGGAGAAGCGGTGTCCAGCGGAAGGAAGGCAGCGCCGCAGTGGAGGATGGCGAGCAGGGAGACGACGCAGGAGGGCTCGCGCTCGAGGAAGAGGCCGACGAGGGACTCGGGGCCGACGCCGTGGCGGCGAAGGACGGAAGCCAGGGCGAGGGAGCGGGAGGCCAGCTCCCCGTAACCAACCGTCTGCTGCCCGTACACCAGAGCCGGAGCGTCGGGCCGCTGCCGCGCGAGGGCGAGGAAGCGCTGGTGCACCGGAACGAACGGAGCCGGACCGCCCGTACAGTTGAAGTCGACGAGAAGCGCCTGATGCTCCTCGGAGGAGAGCAGGGGCAGCAGGTGGACGGGCCGCTCGGGCTGCGCGGTGAGGCCCTCCAGCAGGCGCGTGAAGTGGCCGGCCATGCGCGCCACCGTGCCCGCCTCGAACAGGTCCGCGTTGTACTCCAGTGCACCGGAGAGCCCCTGCTCCATCTCCCCCAGCACGAGCACCAGCTCGAACGGCGTGGAGCGCTTCTCGAGGGGCAGGGCCTCGAGCTCCATGTCTCCCAGCATCAACCTCGCGCCGGGGACGCCCGCGGCGAAGGCGGAGAGGTTCCGCAGGCCGAGCGGAGCCTTCTGGTAGACGAGCATCGTCTGGAAGAGAGGGGAGCGGCTGGCATCGCGCTCGGGGCTCAGCCGCTCGATGAGCAGCGGCAGGGGGAAGTCCTGATGCTCCAGCGCGCCGCGCACGCACGCATCCACGCGCCGCAGCAGTTCATGCCCGGTCGGCTGGCCCGAGAGGTCCGCGCGCAGGGCGATGGGATTCACCAGATAGCCCATCAGCCGGGCCAGCTTCCGGTGGCGCCTGCCGTAGGTGGGGCTCCCCACCGCGAACGACTCCTGTCCCGAGTAGCGGTGCAGCAGCGCCTGCCACGCGGAGAGCAGCACCACGAACGGCGTCACGCCCCGCGCCGAGGCGAGCGCTTCCACCTGGTGCCATAGCTCGGGCGGCAGCCGCACGGGGTGGCTCGCACCGCGCTCCGTCTGCACCGGCGGGCGAGGCCTGTCCACCGGCAACTCGAGCGCGGGGACGTCTCCGCCCAGCGCCTCGCGCCACCAGTCCCACAGCCGCTCTCCCTCGGGCCCCGCGAGCCGCTCCGCCTGTTGCCGCGCGTGCTCGCGGTAGCTCAGGGGCTGCGCTGGAAACCCGGCCGCCTCACCGTTCACCTGCGCGCGCACCAGCTCGTCCAGCTCGCGCACCAGCAGCGTCATCGACCACAGGTCGGCCACCATGTGGTGCGCCACCGTCAACAGCGCATGATCACCCGGGCTGCGCGTCAGCAGCACCATGCGGAGCAGGGGCCCACGCTCCAAGTCCATGGGCCGGTGGGCCTCGTCGGAGAGATAGCGCTCCAGCGTGGCGTCGTCCCAGCCCGAGGCATCCACCTCCTGGAAGAAGCCCTCCAGGCTCGGGTGGATGCGCATGACGGGCCTGCCCTCATGCGCGGGGAAGGTGGCCCGAAGCACCTCGTGCCGGGCCATGATCGTGCGCAGCGCCTCGCGCAGCGCGGCGGGCCGTGCCTGGCCCCGGATGCGCGCGGCCACGGCGATGTGGTAGGCGGCGCTCGAGGGCGCGAGCTGCTGGAAAAGCCACAGCGCCCGCTGGCCGTGGGTGAGCGGACCCTCCAGGGTCCCAACGTCCGTGGCGTGAATCATCCGTGTTTCGCTCCGGCTGCACGGGCCGTGGACTCCTGGCCTCCGCGCACCTCGGTGAGCTGTCCGTAGTCGAGCTTCAGCAACCGGTCGGCCAGGGGGAAGTACTTGTCATCGTGGCTGATGACGAGCAGGCCCTTGCCCCGGCTGCGCAGCTCCGGGAGCACCTCGGTGTAGAAGATCTCCCGGAAGGTGGGGTCCTGGTCGGCGGCCCACTCGTCGAAGACGTAGAGCGGCCGATCCTCCAGCATCGCGGTGAGGAGCATCAGGCGCCGCCGCTGTCCCTGGGAGAGCGCGGTGGTGGAGAGGGCGCCCTGCGTGATGTGGACCTTGTGCGCCAGCTGCAGCCGCTCGAGGAGCGCCTGTGCCTGGCTGTCCGGCGTCCCCAGCCCGTACAGCTTGTCGAAGAGGTGCGAGTCCGCGAACACGGCGGAGAAGAGCTGGCGGTGCAGGGCACGCCGCTCGCCGGTGAGGGGCTCGCCGTCGAGCAGGAGCGTGCCGCCCTCGGGCTCGTAGAGGCCGGTGAGGATCTTCGCCAGGGTGGTCTTCCCGCTGCCGTTGCCGCCCACGAGCATGACCAGCTCGCCGGGGCGCAGGGTGAGGTCCAGCGGGCCGAGCACGAACTCACGCCCATCCTGCTCGCGCTGGTAGGCATGCGTGATGCCGCGCAGCTCCAGGCGGGACCAGGAGGGGCGGGCGGAGGGCGCGAGCTGCGGCTCGGGGGCATCGGCCAGCAGCAGGCCCAGGGCCTGGACGTTCTGCAGACACGCCCGCGCCCGGCCGAGCTGGGGCAGGAACGTGACCGTGAACTCCAGCGGCGTGGACATATAGAGGATGCCCAGCACGAAGCCGGCGAGCACGTCCGGGGAGAAGCTCCCCCAGCGCGGGACGATGAAGAGCAGCGTGCCCACCGCGAGCAGGAAGAGGGTGTGGCCCCAGGCGGCGCCCGCGACGAGCAGCGTCATGCCGCGCAGCAGGTGCTGGCGGTAGGTGGAGGCCACCTGCTGGAGGGCCCCATCGAGGAAGGCCTCGCGGCGCGGCTGGAAGAGCTTGAGCTCCTTGACGCCCTCGACGAGCGAGAGCAGGTGGCGCACCTGCTCGTCCTGGGCGCGGCGCGCCGCGACGATGGAGGTGAAGGCCACGCGCACCACCGCCTGGTGCGAGAGGATGCCCACCAGGGCCACGGCGAACACGGCCCCGAGCAGCACGGGCGACAGCCACGCCAGGTAGATGAGGCAGCCGAGGACGATGCACAGGTCGGTGAAGAGGGCGCCCACGCCGGGGAGGGCCTCGGCCACGGCGGTGACGTCCTCGGTGAGGGCGGCGAAGAGCCGGTGGCGCCCCACCTCTTCGAGCCGCCGCAGCGGGGCCGCGGCGATGCCTCGTGCCACCTGCAGCCGCAGCCGGAAGACGGCGTCCTGGCCCAGCCGGACGACGAGCGTCTGTGACGCGATGCGGCTTGCCAGCAGCACGACGCACAGCGCGGCGAAGGCCAGCGCCATCTTCCCGAGGGGCGCACCGGGTTGGAGGGCTTCACGGATGAGGGCCAGGAGGGCCGTGCTGCTGGCGCCACTCAGGCCTCCCAGCAGCGCGGCGCCCGCCACTCCCCGCCGCGAGGACTGAAACAGGAATCGGATGACGGCGCGGCTGCTCAGCGGCTCGGAGACGGGGGCGGGCGAGGAGGACACGGTGCTCTTGGATTCTTGGATTCCGGGGAGGCGCGAAATGGTACCCGCTCGCCTGAGTGGCGTGAAGATGGGGACTGCGCGGGGTTTGCCTGCCTCCTCGCTGGACTCCCAACTCCCGGCGCGCGTCCATGTCGTTGCACGGCGGCGGAGATGGAGCAGGGCCTCAGTCCAGGAGCTGGCGCAGCCCGCGGGTCAGCCGCTCGGCGTGCCAGCGTTGCAGCTCACGGGCCGTCTGGGCCGCGCGCTCGGCCCGCTCCTCCCGTACCTGCTCTTGCAGCTTGCGCGCGGCGGTGCGCTCGGCGGCGGTGCCCTTCGCGGCGAAGCCCTCGAGCAGCCCCAGCCGCACGTCCGAGTCATGCAGTACGCCGAGCAGCTCCTGCAGCGGCACCAGCGCCTCCAGCAGCGCCTCCATCTTCCGGCGCAGGGCGGGGCGGAAGATCTCCGCCTCGTAGCGGAGCTTCTTCACCTCCTTGCGCAGCTCGTGGGCCGTGAGCGCGTCCGGAGCGGCCGCGTAGTCCTCCATGAGCCGCTCCACCGCGCGCAGGCGGCGGCGCAGCTGACGGCGGACGCGCTGGCCCCCATAACGTCCGGGGCCCTCCAACCGCTTCGCCTCGTCCAGGAGGGCGGGCACCGTCCGCTCGTCCCAGCGCTTCAGCGTGCGCCGCAGTTGCTTCTCCTTCGTGCCGAGCTGCGACGCCACGCTCGCGCGCAGGGCCTCGAAGCCGGCCCGCTTCGCCGGCTTCTCCTTCCGGGCGGCCTGTTTCAACCAGGCCTCCTGCACGTGCACGTCACGCACCTCGCCGAGCGCGTCCTGGAGCTTCTTCACCTCGCGCTCCAGCGGCCGCAGCCCGCCCAGCGCGCGGAACACAGTCAGCGCCGCGCGTAGGCGGCGGGTGGACACGCGCAGGTCATGGACACCGTCCTCGGTGAGCGCCTCGCCGAGCGCGTCCTGTTCGTGGCGCACGTCGGCCAGGCGGCTGGAGACGAGGCGGCGGGCGGCCTCGGCCAGGCGGCTGTCCGGGCCGAGCCCGCGGATGGGAGTGGGGCGTGGCATGGCTCCTCCCTTACTTCTGACGCCCAGCGTTCTTCTTCTCGTGCGTGGCGGAGGCCTCCTCGACCATGCGCTCGGCGGCGTCCACCCCTTCCCAGCCGAGGATGCGCACGTCCTTGTCGGCGAAGGCGACGGCGGCGGTGAAGAAGTGCTCCAGCTCCTGGCGCTCCCGGCGGGACAGATCCTTGAGGCTGTTCAGGTTCTCCGCGCGCGCCGCGATGATGGGCACGACGAGCAACCGGTCATTGCGCTCGCGGCCACCTCCCCGCCGCTTCTTCTGGTCCACCTTGAGCACGCCGAGCGCGCGGCAGGGGAGCACCACGCCGGGGTAGGTGGACTGGTCCCAGTACACCAGCGCGTCGAGCGGGTCTCCGTCGGGGGCCTCGGTGCTGGGGATGAAGCCCCAGTCGAAGGGGTAGCGCATCCCATGCACCAGCGGCCGCGAGACGGTGAAGACGCCGAGCTCCGGCTCGTACTTCAGCTTCACCGTGGAGGCGCGGGGTGACTCGACGACGACGTGGAAGGCGCCATCCTTGCCGCGCAGGGGAATGCGGGTGAGGTCCGTGGTCATGGTGTCGAGGCTCGGACGGACAGCCCCCGGGGACAAGCGCTCCCGGAGGCGAGTTTCACCTCGACAACCTTCGCGGGGCCCGCCGTCAGGCCGGGGCGGAGGCCCGCAGCGAGCGCTTCGCGGCACGTGCCGAGCCGAGGCCCCCGAGGGTGTACCAGGCCACGGTGAGGAACGCGGTGGAGCGCTTCGCGCGGCTGGGGCGCTCGCCGAGCCCGAGGTAGGGCGGGAGCACCACGGCGCCCAGGCCCGCGAGCGCACCGAGGATGGCGCCGCGCAGGTAGATGTGGCGCGGGCGGCCCATGGCGACGAGGGCGTAATAGAGGGTGTTGCTCAGCAGGTCGCCGATGAGGCTCTGCTGGTACAGCGCGCGGCCATGGGGCGTGGGCAGGCCGAGCCGTTTGGAGAGCTTCTTGATGGAGCGCATGCCGAGCACATCCATGCGCGGAGGGTGCTTGAGCACGGCGCGCGCGCCCTGGTGGACGAGCGTGAGGGAGACGGCGCCGGCGAGGCCGGGGCCGAGCGATTGGAGGAATCCTCGAGGCTGGGTGGTGAGCTCACTCATGGTGCCCCTCAAGCTAGGCACCGGGCCCGCCGTGTTCCCGCGCCGGGTGCCCGCCCGTCCGTCAGGGTGGCGAGCGGGCCCGGGAAGGCTCAGGCGTCGGGAGCGGGGGTGCGCTCCTCGATGATGGAGGAGGGCCCGGTCTCCTCGCGCGCCGTGATGGCCGAGCCGTACAGGTGGCTCTCCAGGAACCAGAGGTCCTGCTCGACCTGGCCGAGCGTCTGGGTGAGCAGATCCTCGGTGACGGGGTCGTTGAGATCGCCCGCGCGCTGGATGCCGCCGCGGAGGGTGGAGGCGTAGACGGACATGCGGTCCACGAGGACGCGCACGTGGTCATCGCCGTTCACCGCGCTCAGGTCGTACTCATCCAGCTCGCTGTTCTTGACGGACAGGCGGATGGTGCCCTGGGCATAGCCCCCGAGCGCGCCGGCACGTTCGGCGAACTCATCGGCCTGCTTGCGCACGTGGTCGGCCACTTCGTCGAAGAGCTCATGGCGGCTGATGAAGTCCCTGCCGCGGATGTTCCAGTGCGCCTGCTTCACCTGCCAGTGCAGGTCGATGGACGTGGCCAGGCAGACGTTGAGCAGGTCGATGAGTTCCGCGCGGGACTCGCGTGGGAGATTGATATGGCTGGGGAACTTCGTGGTCATGCGTCATCCCTCGTCGTGGTTCCGCCCGGCCCGAAAGCCGCCGGTTTCCTCAGACGGTGGTGACGGAAGGGGCCCACGCCAACCTGGGAAGAAAATGCCTGGAGGGCAGGCGGGCGTGGAGGGCAGGCGGGCATGAAAGCCCCTTCTCTCTCTGTATCGTCCACCCAGTTCTTCGGCTCGGCCTTGCAGGTGACGCCGCACTTTGCCGTGCGTCATGCAGGCGGCCTGCACCGGCCAGTCTCCGCGCTGTACGACGTACTTGATGACCCTGCCAATGATGAGCAGTGTCCACGTGACGTTCCGGGCGATGGCGAGGATGCGGTAGAGGCGGCGGTCACGCTCTCTCTCGTCGCAAGTGCGCTCGACGTCCTCCTGCGCGCTCGATGTGCTCAAGCCGTTGGTGTGCGTCAGGAGCGTCGACCCTCTTGCTGAACAGGCCGGGAGTTCACGAGGAGGAACCATGTCGGCTGCATCCTTGGTGCTGGCGGGGCTGGGCGGCATCCGAACGTGGCAGGAGGACGTCTACCGAGATCTGCATCAGCACCCGGAGCTCTCTCACCAAGAGCACGCGACGGCGCGGAAAGTGGCCGAGAGGCTCGAGCAGGCTGGTTTCCAGGTACATTCCGGAGTTGGCGGCACCGGCGTTGTCGGAGTGCTGCGCAATGGCGACGGACCCACAGTGCTGCTCCGGGCAGACATGGATGCGCTGCCCGTGCGTGAGACGACCGGACTGCCCTATGCCAGCACCGTCACAACCACCGGCGCCGGCGGCGACGCGGTTCCAGTGTCGCATGCCTGTGGCCACGACGCGCACGTCGCGTGCCTGCTCGGAGCGGCCCACCTGCTCGCGGCGGGCGCCGAACACTGGAAAGGCACGGTCGTCGCGCTGTTCCAGCCGGCCGAGGAGACCGGAGACGGAGCGCGCGGCATGCTCGAGGATGGGCTCGCCGGACTGTTTCCCACCCCGGATGTGGCCTTCGCGCAGCATGTCCTCCCGGCGCCCGCTGGAACCATCGGCACCCATTCCGGACCTGTACTCTCCGCGGCCGACAGCGTGCGGATCACCGTGTACGGCCGCGGCGGCCACGGCTCGATGCCGCAGGCGACGGTCGACCCTGTCGTGCTCGCCGCCATGATTGTCGTGCGGCTCCAGACCGTCGTCTCACGAGAGACGCCGCCGAACGAGACCGCGGTGCTCACGGTCGGCAGCATCCAGGCCGGCACGAAGAGCAACGTCATCCCCGAGCACGCGGTGCTTCAGCTCAACATCCGCACGTACAGCACGCAGCGGCGTGAGGCGATCCTGGCGGCCGTGCGGCGCATCGTTGAAGCCGAGTGCATCGCGTCAGGCTCGCCGAGGGAACCGGTATTCGAGCTGTTCGACCGATTCCCGCTCACCGACAACAACGCCGAGGTCACGAGCCGGGTGGCCGAGGCGTTCGCGGGGTACTTCGGCGACCGTGCCGCGCCGATGGGCCAGCAGACAGCGAGCGAGGACTTCAGTGACATCCCCGATTCGCTCGGAGTGCCCTATACCTACTGGGGCATCGGCGGCATCGATGCCGAGCAGTATCGACGGGCGCGGGAGGCCGGCCGAATCGCGCAAGACATCCCGGTGAACCATTCGTCCAACTTCGCCCCGGTCATCCAGCCGACGCTCGACACCGGAACGCAGGCGCTCGTGGTCGCCGCACTCGCCTGGCTCGCCGGCTGAGCCCAGCGGCCCTCAGTCCCCTGCGGGAGGCTCCGCTCGGCCGCGCGGCCCTGGGGGCCGGGGCGCGTTGAGATTGAAGTGCATGCCGACGACCCGGATGAGGAAGCACACCGTTGCCGCGGAGATCGCCGTTACCGGTCCGAGGAGCCCGAGCAAGCTCGCGACGACGGCGATGGACGCGCCTACGAGGGCGGGGATCGCGTACAGTCCGTCGCTCATTATCGAGGGGATGCGGCCGAGGAGCGCGTCCCGAAGCGTTCCGCCGCCCACCGCCGTGATCGTGCCGAGGATCACCGCCTGAGCGGGACCGAGCCCGAAGCCGAGGGCCTTGGTCGCGCCCGTGATGGCGAACACGCTCAGCCCGATGGCGTCGAGAATCATGATCGGCAGAGAGAGCCGGTCAAGGAGGTGAGCGAACGCGAAGGCGATCAGCGCGCCGGCAGCCGCCACCGCGAGGTACCGCCAGTCTTGGAATGTCGCGGGCGGCAGCCCGTTCAACAGGATGTCGCGGATGATGCCGCCGCCGATCGCCGTGATCATGCCGAGTGTGATGACGCCGACGATGTCGACACGCGCGGTGCGCACAGCGATCAGTGCGCCGTTGAGGGCGAACGCGAAGGTCCCCGTCAAATCGAGGATGAGCAGCGCGGGGGACGTTTCCCCGCTCATGCCGAGCGCCTGCCACCGGCCGTATGAGCACACCCGATACCGAGCGAGGTCGCATGGCGCTGGTGGGGACACAGATGTGGCGCCAATAACGACTCCGCGTTCTGCGGCCGCGTGCTCATGGCCTCATTGTTGGCGCCGCTCGCGAACGAAGGCAACCTCGCCTTGAGTCCTTCGCACAGCCTTCACCGTGTCGCCCTTCTCCAGCGCGTACGCCAGGTAGCGCACAGACCGGACTACTGCCGCGGCGCCTGCGCCAGCACCTCCACCGTCGCGGAGATGACGGCCGGGGCGCTGAGCATCAACTGGTGGGCGGGCACGAAGAAGGTGCGCTCGGTGGCGCCGGGCAGGCGCGCGCTGTCGGCCGGGACGACGGTGCTGTCGAGCGGCGTCCAGAAGGAGAAGACCTCGGTGTCTCCGAAGGGCTGCTCGCGGCGGTTGAGCTCGCGCAGGAAGTCGCTGTCCGGGCGCATCTGCACCAGGGCGGGGTCCGCCTTCAGGTACGCCGCCCGCGTGCCGTGGTGCGGCCCCGAGATGGAGACGAAGCGGCGCACGCGCGGCTGGCCCCCCAACTCCTGCATCCAGTAGCGCGAGGACAGCGTGCCCTGGCTGAAGGCCACCACGTCGATGCGCTCGGCGCCGGTGCGCTTGCGCAGGCCCTCCGCCGCGCGGCGCACCTGGTAGGCCATCACCTCGATGGGCAGCTGGCCGTTGTTCGGGTGCAGGCGCACCGCGTGCAGCCGCTCCTTCGGCCAGCCCGCCTGCTGGAACGCATCGAGCATCGCGAAGTAGGCGCCCGGGGTGTCATCGGTGCCGTGCACGAACAGCACGGGCACGTGCTCGGACGCGGGCGTGGGCTTCGCCTCGGGTACGGCGGCACAGCCCGTCACGGCGGCGAACAGCGCCAGCACGAGCGCCCGGTGGACGCGTGGAGAGAGGTCTCGAGCAGAGGTGCACATGGTGGGCTCCAGGTCGATGGCTGGGGCCCGCTGTGTATCAGGTCTCCAGCAGGACGAAATCCACCACGGTGTTCCACAGGCGCTCGAAGTGGAGGCGGCGGAAGCCGGAGCCCGAGATGAGCCAGTCCACGTGGGGAGGCCGGTGTGACGGCTGGTCGAAATGGCCGATGGCGTCCAGGTGGTCCGCGCGCACCGCCGCCAGCACCCGCCCGTACACCTGCGAGCGCGTGGGGACGATGCCATCGCACGCCTGCGGGCCCGGCATGGCCCCGTAGGCCTCCACCAGCGCCTCCGTCTGCGCCGGGGTGTGCAGGGGAATCGCCGTGAGGGGCATGCGCTGGGTGCGCCCGTAGAGGAAGCCGTACACCGTGTGCGTGATTTGCGCGTACGGGTCCAACCCCGCGCTCAACCGCGCGCGCAGCGACGGGGGCCGCGCCTGGGTGATGACGGAGCCGTAGCGCACCCCGGGCCGGTCCACGGTGGTGGCGTTGAAGAGATCGATGCCCTCGGGAGTGAGCTGGGGGACGAGCGAGGCGTCGTTGGTCACGTCGCCCAGGAAGCGGACGAGCGCTTCCCGGCGCTCGACGGAGAAGTCCCCCAGTAGCTGCTCGAAGAGCTGGTCCAGGATGGTGGGGCGGAAGCCGAGCTGCTCGTCCCAGCGCGTCAGCACGCTCCCCAGCCGGAAGGCCACCGACAACGGCAGCCGGCCGAAGCGCAGCACGTACACGGTGAAGAGCGACAGCAGCTGCAGCAGCTTCTGGCCGAAGAGCCCCAGGAAGAAGGAGGCCAGCGGGGTGCCCGAGTGGGGGGTGGACACCGTCACCACCGTGCGCACGCGGCGGGCGTAGGGCTCCACGTCGATGTCTTCGCCCAGCATCGCGCCCGGGCTGACGAGCAGCCGCGAGTCCAGGCCTCCCGTGGAGTGGCCGATGAGGTGGATGGGGCCGTCGTCGTCCTTCGCGCTCGCCTCGATGGCCTTGAAGAGATCCGCGGCGCGCGTGCGGATGGAGCCGGTGGGGTGCGAGAGCACCTGCACCACCTCGACCTCCACGCCGCGGCGCGCCATCTCCGCCACGAAGTAGTCGCGCACGTGCCCGAAGTAGAGCAGCTCTCCCAGGTTGGCGAAGCCGAAGAAGCCGGGGACCAGGTAGATGTGGTGCTTCGTCGCCATTGAGCCCAACCTTCCGCAGTCCCCGGCTCCAACTCAAGCCCGACGTGCATCCTCCGTCTTCCCGGGTTGACGGCGCGCCACTCCCGGGCCACAACCCGGCCCTTCTCCCTACCCTGGAAGGAACGCTCGCCCGTGCAACGTCTGCTCGCTGTCGGCCTGCTCTTCGCCCTCCCCGCCGCCGCGGAGGAGGGGATGTGGACCTATGACGCCTTTCCCCGGGCCGCCGTGAAGGCCGCCCATGGCTTCGAGCCCTCGCAGGAGTGGTTGGACTCCCTGCGGCTGTCCTCCGTCCGGCTGGCCGGGGGGTGCTCGGCGAGCTTCGTGTCGCCCGACGGGCTGGTGATGACCAACCACCACTGCATCCGCTCCTGCGTGCAGGACCTGTCCTCTCCCCAGCGCGACTACCTGGCCACGGGCTTCTTCGCGAAGGAGCTGAAGGACGAGCTGCGCTGCCCCAAGGTGGAGGCCAACCAGCTGGAGAAGATGACGGACGTCACCGCGCGCCTCCAGGGGGCCACGAAGGGCCTGAGCGGCGCGGCCTACAACACGGCCCTCAAGGCGGAGATGTCCACCATCGAGAGCGAGTGCGCCACCGGGCCCGAGGTGCGCTGCGACGTGGTGACGCTCTTCAACGGAGGCAAGTACCACCTCTACCAGTACCGCCGCTTCCAGGACGTGCGGCTGGCCTTCGCGCCCGAGTTCTCCATGGCCGCCTTCGGCGGGGACGCGGACAACTTCCACTTCCCGCGCTACGGCTTCGACGCGGCCTTCCTCCGCGTGTGGGATGCCAACGGCCAGCCGCTGAAGACGAAGCACTTCCTGTCCTGGGCGAAGGAGGGCACGAAGGAGGGAGACCTGGTCTTCGTCTCCGGCCACCCCGGCGCCACCCAGCGCCAGCTCACCGTGGCGGAGCTGGAGTTCCAGCGCGACGTGGCGCTGCCTTTCCAGCTGCTGTACCTGGCGGAGCGGCGCGGCATGCTGCGCGAGTACGCCTCGACGACGCCGGAGCGTTTCCGCACCACGCGGGCGAAGCTGCGCTCGGTGGAGAACGCGCTGAAGGCGCTGCGCGGCCGGCACCAGGCCCTGGCCGAGCCCTCGCTGCTCGCCGACAAGCGCAAGGCCGAGGCGGACCTGCGGGCGAAGGTGGGGGCGGACCCGAAGCTCGCGGCCACCACCGCGGGCTCCTGGGATGCCATCGCCCGCGCTCTCGAGGCCTACCGGCCCCTGCTGGCCGAGTATCGGCTGAAGGAGAGCGGTTATGGCTTCTCCTCCGAGCTGTTCGACATCGCCCAGCAGCTGGTGCGCGCGGCGGACGAGCGGCCCAAGCCCAACCCGGAGCGGCTGCGCGAGTACACGGAGGGGCAGCTTCCCGCCCTGCGCCAGGGCCTGCTGCGCGAGGCCCCCATCCCCGCGGAGCTGGAGGTGCTCTCCCTCACCTTCGGCTTCAACAAGCTGCGCGAGACGCTCGGCGCGGATGAGCCGTTCGTGCAGCTGGTGCTCGGCCGCGAGTCCCCCGAGGGCCTGGCGCGCGCGCTGGTGAAGGGCACGAAGCTCTTCGACGTGAAGGAGCGCCAGCGGCTGTTCGACGGCGGCAAGGCGGCGGTGGAGGCCTCGAAGGATCCGATGATCGTCCTGGCGCGCCGAGTGGACGCGCAGGCACGCGAGGTGCGCAAGCGCTACGAGGACACGGTGGAGTCGGTGCTGAAGAAGAATGGCGAGCTGCTCGCCCAGGCGCGGCTGGCGGCCTACGGCACCACGGGCTATCCGGACGCGACCTTCACGCTGCGCCTCAACTACGGCACGGTGAAGGGCTGGGAGGAGGGCGGGAAGAAGGTGCCGCCGATGACGACGTTCGCCGGCGCCTACGAGCGGCACACGGGCAAGGAGCCCTTCCGGCTGCCGGACTCGTGGATGAAGGCCCGCGGCAAGGTGCCCGGCGAGACGCCCTTCGACGTGGCCACCACCAACGACATCATCGGGGGCAACTCGGGCTCGCCCCTGGTGGACCGCGAGGGCCGCGTGGTGGGGCTCATCTTCGATGGGAACCTGCACTCGCTCGGGGGCGAGTACGCCTATGTGCCGGAGACCAACCGCGCGGTGGCCGTGCACGGCGAGGGCCTGCTGCAAGCCCTCGAGCACATCTACGGCGCCGGGCGGCTCGTGAAGGAACTGCGCGCGAACCAGCGCTGAGTGGACGGGGGTGGGGGACGGAAGACCCTCACCCCTGCCCTCTCCCAGGGGGAGAGGGTGCTCAGGCGGCCACGGTGCCGCTGGCCTTCGTCACGCGGCCGGAGATGGCCGTCGGGTTGAGGATGTTGTCGAACATCGGGCTGGTCTTCTCCGCCGCCTTGCGGATCTCCTCCAGCGTGGCCGCGTCCGCGTCCGTGTCCACCTCGACGGTGTACTGCAGCTCGGAGAAGCCCGCGCGCACCTTCGGGTCCAGGTTCAGGTAGCCCCTCAGGTCGAACGGCGCGCTCACCTTGATGCGCAGGTTGCGGTAGTCCAGCCCCCGCATCCTCGCCTGCGTCACCCAGCCGATCGTCAGGCACGTGCCCAGCGACGCCAGCAGCAGCTCCATCGGATCGATGTGCTGGTCCTTGCCGCCCAGCGCCGTCGGCTCGTCCGTCTCCAGCGTGAAGGAGCGGGCCTTGGTCACCGCCTGGGCCCCATCGCGCCACTCCGTCACCGTCTCGAAGCGGCCCTTGCCCGCCTCTGGGTTGGCAGACACGTGCGCCTTCGTCTTCTGGAACGTGTCGAGATCGAGCGTGCAGCAGCTACCGGTGTTCTCCATGGCTGTCTCCAGGTGTTCGAGGGGCATCGACGCTAGGTCGGTGCCGTTCCGGGTCGCAAGGCGCTCCCGGTGGCACTCCGTGACGAGGCCACTCACCCGTTGTCACAGTGCCCGGCGGCCCCCGCCCGGCGCGGCCCACGCCCAGTAGAGAAGGGTGCCCAGCACGCCCGCCCACGGCACGTACGGCGCCCCCGCGAGCACACCGTCCATGCACAGGCGGATGCGGCACTCGGGCCGGTCCAGGGTAGAGCAGGCACCGAGCAGCAGCGGCAGGTGGCTGGCGATGTAGCCCATGCCCAGGCCCCGGATGACGTCCCCGCGCACCCACTGGCGTGTCAGCACCCGCCACAGCGTGGGCAGCGCCACCAGCGTGGCCAGCGCGCTGAGCACCAGCTTCTGTTGCCGGGCCTGCGTGGCCACCAGCAGCACCCCCAGGGTCACCAGCAGCGGCGGCCAGAGCGGCGCGTGTTTGTCCTGTTCATCCTCGGGTGCCGACATGGGTGCAGGCTCTCCCACGACAGTAACAGCGTGACACTCGCTTCCCGCCCTCTGTCGCCTCGTGGACCCTCGCGCTCTCCGTGCGTTGTGCGCTGCGTCAGGGATGAATTACTTTCATTCGTACCAGCAGGTGGGATTAGGCGCGGCTGCCGGGCTGCCCCCGGGCAGACCAGGCGAGTGTCTCTCAGGTAACATTCGCTCTTGTGGTGGGGGGGAGAAGGAGACGCGTTGATGATGGCGGAAGTGCCGCAACCGGAACCCAGGAAGGTAGCGGCCATCATGTTCACGGACATGGTGGAGCTCAGCGCCGAGGCCCGGCGGGACGAGGCGCTCAACCACGAGCTGCGCCAGGAGCACGGGCGGCTGGTGCGGGGGTTGCTCTCCGGCCACGGGGGACGCGAGATCAAACAGCTGGAGGATGGTTTCCTCGTCGAGTTCGACGACGCGCTGCCCGCGGTGGCCTGCGCGCTGGAGTTGCAGTCGGCGCTGTGCGCACGCAACGAATGTGTCCCGCAGACGCGCCGGGTGGAGCTGCGCATCGGCATCCACCTGGGGTCGGTGGTGCACCGCGACGGCGACATCTTCGGCGAGGGTGTCAACGTGGCCGCCCGGCTCGAGTCGCTCGCCCGGCCCGGTTCCCTCTACGTCAGCGAGCCGGTGGTGCAGCAGGTGCAGAGCCAGGTGATGGCGCCCGTGGTGCGCCTGAGCCGGGGGGACTTGAAGAACATCCGCCTGCCGGTGCCCGTCTACCGCATTGATCCGCCCGTGCGCCGGCGCCGCGGCTCGTGGATGACGCGCCTGCGCAACCTGCTGCGCACGGGCAGCTGAGCCCTCGCCCGCGCGGGGGGCGCTATAAGGTGCGCCCCCATGAAAGAGCTCACCCTCGTCGTCGCCTCGAAGAACTACTCGTCCTGGTCGCTGCGGCCCTACCTCGCGCTCGCCCACACCGGGCAGCCCTTCCGCGAGGTGGTGGTGCCGCTGGGCCAGGCGGACACCGCCGCCCTCATCGCGAAGTACTCGCCCAGTGGCCGGGTGCCGGCGCTGCTGCACGGCGAGCTCGTCATCTGGGACTCGCTGGCCATCTGCGAGTACCTGGCCGAGCAGTTCCCCCAGGCGAAGCTGTGGCCCCAGGACAGCGCCGCCCGCGCCCTGGCCCGCTCCGTCACCGCGGAGATGCACTCGAGCTTCGCCGCCCTGCGCAACCACATGCCGATGAACCTCCACGCCCGCAAGCCCGGCGAGGGCCGCGCTCCTGGCGTCGCCGAGGACATCGCCCGCATCACCGCGCTGTGGAAGGAGTGCCGCTCGCGCTTCGGGCAGGGCGGGCCGTTCCTCTTCGGCGCCTTCTCCATCGCGGACGCCTTCTACGCGCCCGTCGTCACGCGCTTCGTCACCTATGACGTGGAGCTGGACGCGGTGGGCGCCGCCTACCGTGATGCGGTGCTCGCCCTGCCGGCCATGAAGGCCTGGACGGAGGCCGCCCGCAACGAGCCGCCCGTGGCGCGCTACGAGAAGAAGTAGGGGCGGGCTACAGCCCCATCGCCTCGAGCTGCGCGTCGAAGGACGCGGCGGTGGTGAAGAGGTGGCCGCGGATGCCCAGCGCGTTCGCGGCCTGGACGAACTCGGGGATGTCGTCGAAGAAGGCGGCCTCGTGCGGCTCGCAGCCCGCGTGCTTCAGGGCCTCCTGGTAGATGGAGGGCTCGGGCTTCACGTGGCCCACCTCGCAGCTGAGCACCAGGTGGTCGAAGCGCTCCAGCAGCGGCAGCCTCGGCCGCAAGTACGCCACGTGCAGCACGTTGGTGTTGGACAGCAGCACCAGCTTCACCCGCCCCACCAGCCCCTCCACCCGCGGCAGTACCTCCTCGTGCACGGTGAAGTGGCTGCTCCACAGGGCGTTGAACTCCTCGGCGGGCACATCCGCCCCCAGCGCCTCGCACACGGTGCGCCGGATGCCCTCGGCGCCGAGCAGGCCCCGGTTGGCCGCCGTCCAGCCCGCCCCCGCCAGCCGGCGCTCGGCCTCGGCGGCGGGCAGTCCCGCCCTCGCTCCCAGCCTGCGGAACAGCAGGCCGTTGTCGTGGAAGACCAGGACGTTGCCGAGATCCAGCAGGACGGCGCGGGGCGGAGGGCTCATGGGCCCCTTGTTATATCCGGTGTCATACCCGGTAGCTGCGCGCCACGTGCTGCATCTGCTCGGCCACCTCGCGCAGCGACTGGGAGACGCGCTGGGTGGCCTGCAGCCCCACCATGGTGTCGTGCATCAGGCTGGAGAGGTCCGTCAGCGCGCCGAAGATCTCATTGATGCCGGCGTTCTGCTGGCTCACGGCGTTGGAGATCTGCCGCACCGCGTTCATGTTGTCCTGCACGATGCCGCTGAGCGCCTCGATGCTCTCGCCGCTGGTGCGCGCCTGCGTCAGGCCCGCCTCCATGCGCAGCTTGCCCTGCTCGCTGAGCTCCACCGTCTTGTGGATGGCCTGGGTGATGTCCTCGAGCAGGCCGCCCACCTGCCCGGTGGACTGGATGGACTGGTTGGCCAGGGTGCGGATCTCCTTGGCCACGATGCCAAAGCCCTTGCCGTGCTCACCGGAGCGCACCGCCTCGATGGCGGCGTTGAGCGCCAGCATGTTGGAGCGGTCCGCCAGCCCCTTCACCGTCAGGGTGATGCCGCCGATGCGCTGGGCGCGCTCGTTGAGCCCGCTGATCTGCTCGGACATCTCGTTCACCTGATCTCGCAGCGTCTGGAAGCCGTTCATGCTCTCGGCCAGCGCGCGGACGCCGCCCTGGCCCAGCTCCTCGGCGCGCGAGGCCACCATGAGCACCGCGGCGGCGCGATCGGCGGCCACCTCCGACGTCTGCTTGATCTCCTGCGCCGTCACCTGCGTCTGCTGCAGCGCGGCCGCCTGGCGGGTGAGGTTGCTCTCCTCCTGCTCGGCGGCGCGCGTCAGCTCGGCCACGGTGTCGGTGAGCACCTGGGTGCCGCGCTGGAGGCTCTCGGTCGTCTCGCGCAGGTGGTCCACCAACTGCACGAAGGAGCGGGCCAGCTCGCCCACCTCGTCGTCCGAGCGCACGTCGGGCTTCTGGGTGAGGTCTCCCTCCTGCACGATGCGGCGCACCACCTGGCTCAGCCGGGTGATGGGCGCGGTGATGCCGCGCGAGAGCAGCAGGGCGGCCAGGATGGCCAGGGCCGCCGCGGCCATCACCCCCGCCGCGGTACCGGCGCGCAGCTTGTTCATCGTGGCGTAGACCTCCTCCGGGTCCGAGAGCGCCACGAAGCGCCAGCCGTCGCCTACGTCCGGAATCTCCGGCCCGTTGATGGCCTCCACGGCCACGGCGTTGGGGATGCTCCAGGCCTTCTCGCCGCGCGAGTCGAAGAGCACGCTGCCCGCGCCGTTGCGCACCTCCAGGGCGAAGCTCTCGTTCTTGCGCGAGCGGGCGCGGGCCAGCGCGGCCTTCACCACCTCGCCCACCTGGCCCCAGTCATACGCCGCCAGCAGCACGCCCATGCGCCGCCCGCCCCGCGACTCCATCACCGGCGCGGCCAGGTGCAGCACCTGCATGCCGAAGACGGGATCCTCCTGGGTGAGCGTCGCGCTGGTGAAGCGCCCCTGCTGGGCCGCCTTGAACCAGGGCGCGTCGCGCACCGCCGCCTCCTGGCCCTCGAAGGACTCGCGCAGCGCTGGCGTGCTGGCGGACACGGCCTTGCCGTCCTCGGTGAAGAGCACCAGCCCGGTGAAGGTGGTGTAGCGCAGCTGCAGCCGCGACAGCACCGCGTCGCTCAGCGCGTAGCTGTTGCGCTGCAGCGACTCGCGCAGCAGCGCGTCCTCCGCCCAGCTGCGCACGCTCGTCTCGCGCTCCGCCAGCGAGGCCTCCACCAGATCCTTCAGGCCCTCCGCCTCGATGCGGAGCATCTCGTGCACCTGCTCCTGCATCATCTCCTGGGTGATGCTCACCCCCAGCCAGGTGGAGATGAACAGCGGCGCGACGGCCAGCAGGGTGACGTACAGCGTCAGGCGGCCACGCAGCTTGAGGGTGCCGATCAGGGGAAGTCTCATGAATCTCGTGACGTATGGCGCCGGGAGGGACCCCAATGTCCTCCAGCCGGCGCCCCTCCCACCTGTACCACGGCGCGCGCCCGAGCGGAGGGGGCTCGTTGCCGGGTGTAGGGCCAGGTGGGGGCCCCAACGGACGGGGCCCGGAGCGGGGACGCGCTCCGGGCCTTCTGCCTGCCCGCTTGCCTACCTAGGAGAGCGGGATGCGCTCGGGCAGCTCGCGGTCCGGCACGTTCATGTAGTCCGCCCGGAAGTCCAGCATCAGCCGCTGGTGCACGCGGGTGCTGACGAGCTTGCGCAGCAGGCCGAGCATTCCGGGCGGGGCGGCGATCACCAGCCTGTCGTAGGCGTGGTCGTTGAGGCCCCGTTCCAGGCGGGCGGCGAGCTCGCGGGCGAAGCGGTCGATCTCCAGCTGCTGGCGAGCATCAGGCTGGTTCTCGGGTTGGGGTTTGTGCAGGGAGCCGGCGTTGGGGTTGTCCGGCTGGTTGAGCAGCTGCCGGGACATGGACCGGCTCTCTTCGTGCTGGAACTCCTCCCGCAGGTCCCACACCTCCGCGCGCTCGTCCGTCGCGAAGAGCTTGGCCCGGCTCCCATTGGCCACCAATATCCACAGCGCGTCCGCCATCGTTCATCCTCCTGCCTCTTGAGGTGCGGACCCCCACCGTCCCCGGCAAGCTTCCTTCCCCCGGGTGGCCCATGCCGGGGCGTCTGGCGGGCGGGCGCCGGGGCACCTTCCCTGGAGGCGGGGGCCTGGCATATGCCCGGGTTGCAACCGGGGATGCACCCCGGGGCACGAGACTTTTCGGCGGGAGGCCGAGGACGATGCGCGAGATGGGTGAAGCGGCGGCCAGCTGGCTGGTGGGCAGGCTGGGGGAGATGGAAGAAGCGCTCGCCGCGCTGGTGGAGGTGAACTCCTGGACGGAGAACGCGGAGGGGGGCCGCAAGGTGGGTGCCCTGCTGCGCGAGCAGTTCGCCATGCCGGGGCTGGCGGCCGAGGTGGTGCCGAGCACGCGGTATGCGGACCACCTGGTGTTCCGCTCGGAGGGCAGGGCGGGGCTCGAGCCGGTGGCGCTGGTGGGCCACCTGGACACGGTGTTCCCGCCGGGCAAGTTCGAGGGCTACCGCAAGGACGGGGCGCTGCGGCGCGGCCCGGGCGTGCTGGACATGAAGGGCGGGCTCGTCGTCATCGCCTGGACGCTCAAGGCGCTCGCGGCGTCGGGGGGCCTCGGGAAGCTGCCCCCGCTGCGGCTGGTGGTGGTGTCGGACGAGGAGGTGGGCTCACCCGAGGGCGCGGACGTCATCCGCAAGGCCATCGCCGGGGCGAAGGGGTGTCTCGTCTTCGAGTCCGGCCGGGCCGCGGACGCCATCATCACCCGGCGCAAGGGCACGGGCATGGCCACCGCGGTGGCGCACGGCAAGGCGGCCCACGCGGGCAACGCGCACCAGGAGGGGGCCAATGCGCTGTGGGCGCTCGCCCGCTTCGTGGACCGGGTGCAGCAGCTCACCGACTACCCGCGCGGCATCACCGTCAACGTGGGCAAGGTGACGGGCGGGCAGGGGAAGAACACGGTGCCGGACCACGCGGTGGCGGAGGTGGACTTGCGCTTCTGCACGCGCGCGGACGGGGAGGATCTGGTGCAGCGCTTCCGTCAGGCGGCCGAGGAGGCCGCGGCCAGCGTTCCCGGCACGCGCATCGAGGTGAAGGGCGGGGTGGCGCGCGAGCCGCTGGAGCGCACCGAGGCTTCGGCGGCGCTGATGGCGGCGTATGGGGCGTGCGCGCATGCCTCGGGGCTGGGCCATGGCGAGGCGCCGCTGGTGGGCGGCGGCTCGGATGCGAGCACCTCGTCCGCGATGGGGATTCCGTCCATCGACGGGCTGGGCCCCCGGGGCAAGGGCTTCCACACGGTGGACGAGTTCATCGAGGTGGACACCCTGATTCCCAAGGCCCAGGCGCTGGCGCGCTACCTCGCGTCGCTCGCGGGGTAGCACGAGGATGGGAGCGGGGCTGGCAACGGCTCCGCTCCCAGCGGGGTTCAGACTTCTTCGTCGGGCAGGAGCGTGAGGAGCAGCTCGTCGTCGGGGCCGAGCGGGCGCCACCCGGGCGGCGGCGGCGTCGCGAGAAGCGCATCGCTCACCCGGTCGACGCGCCCCTGATGAGTCACCGGAGTGAAGCCAAACCAGGAGCCGAGCGCCATGGCAACTTCCATACGGGCCTCGTCGTTCGTTACGGCCGGCCAACCGTCAGGGAAGCTCTCGTGTAGTTCACGCACGAGTTGGCCGCGTACCAGGCGAGTCACCTGATGGCTTCGC